>NZ_AP024882.1:1210870-1513587 GCF_024347675.1 Vibrio ishigakensis
GATCCGGCGAACCCAGCCGATCCGAGCTTATTAATGGGTGTATTGGAGGTGCATCCGGACGGTCGTATCCGTTTCACTGCGGCAGATGATGTGCAGCAAGGCGGTGATGCGGTAAGTATCGATATTAGTGTAACGGCAACCGACAGCGATGATGATACTGATACCAAGCCGATTACTATCACGGTGGACGACATTACCTCTCAGATTACTCTGTCTGAGGCCAGCGGTAGTGAGGATGCCGGTCGAACGGTGACCTCTGGTGATACTAACCCTGAAGATAATATTCCAGTTGGTGATGGCCCAATCAAGGTCAACATTGGCGTGAATACCGGTGACTTTGATAATAACGAAGAGCTGGGCGACATCACCATTAAAAACGTCGATGCGGCAGAGGGCGACTTCTATTACTTTGATGGCACCAATTATATTCTGTTGCCGGTGAATGGCGGTGAAGTGGTGCTCACAAAAGCACTACTTGAAACCTCCACGGCGGACAATGAAAACTGGTTGGTAGAGAACCTGTTCTTTGTACCTGCGCGTCATCAAGGCAGTGAAGGTACCGATTACAACTACTCGTTTGATATCCAAGTTGTGCGTAACGGTTCGGTGAGCGAAACGTTAAGCGGTGATCTGACCGTTGAGGTCAAAGCGATTGCTGATACCGCCACTTGGGAACCATCTGATGGTAACTATGAAGTCACTATCAATGAAGACGAAGAAGCAACCCTTGCGATTCTGGCTCAAACCCAAGATGCCGACGGCTCTGAGACCATTACCTATGAGGTGAGCTTTACCTCAGATGTAGGGCAGGTATTACTGATTGACGGTGTAGAGCAGACGCCAGTGAATGACCTCTACATAATCTCTGCGGATGATATTGGTAAGGTCACAGTCAGACCAGCAGAGGATTGGAGTGGTTCACTGCAACTGAAAGTAGTGGCTATCACTACCGAGAGCGATCCAAATGCTGAGGTGCCACAGGCTCGTTCCGAAGAACGATTTTTTACCGTAAATGTTAATCCAATCGCCGATGAAGGCGCATTGACGGTAACTCGTATCGTTATTGATGAGGATACTACAACTACACTCGACCAACATATACAGATGACGGCCTCGAAAGATGTCGACGGTTCCGAGTCTCTATTTGTGCAGGTTTCAAACCTTGTAGATAGCAATGGTAACCCTGCAACCTTGAATTGGATTGGGACGGGAGATAGCCAGATTAATGAGATCTCAACTGGCGTGTACGAGATCCCGTACGACCAACTTGAATTCGTTGAGTTCGTTCCTTTCATTCACAGTAACGTGGACTTCGAGTTCACTGTGACTGGCATTATTCGTGATACCGCTATGGTGCTGAGCCCTGCCGACGAAGAAAATGGCGGTGGCACTTTAGTTGAAGTGACAAACGATCGCGTTCTTGATTCTCGTCAGGTTGTGGTTGATCTGAAGGGTGTCGCTGATATACCAGTAATCGATGTAGATGGCGTCGGTGACTTCTGGCAAGTGATATTTGATGGTAATGGGGCCGCTACCGGTATTGAGACGCTGGTGGATGAGAACCAAGATGTCCCACTCAACTTTGGGGTGATCTCGGGTGAGCTTGCAGACTCGCCACTCGATGATTCTGAGTCTATAACAGTACTCATTTCCAATATTCCAGACGGTGTTGAGCTTATTGATGAAGAGAACAATAAGATTGACCTAGTGTTCGTAGGCTATGACGACAATGGTCAGCCAATCTTCCAAGCTAACTTGACCGAAGCGGGAGTAGACACGGGGATCATCGTTCGACCGGAACCCTCTTCAACACAGAATATTGACCTCAAGGTCACCATAGTTGTGACCGAAAATGATGGTGATACCGAGATATTTGAAGGCGATATTATTATCAAGGTCAAACCTGTGGTTGATGCTGAGGTTAGCTATACCGGTTCTGCAACAGGTAATGAAGACGAGTTTATTTTCGTCGACTGGAAGCCCACAGGTGCCGATTTCCCTGATTCAGACGAACAGATCTTACTGCTTCGTGTGGAGAATATTCCAGACGGGGCGATCATTCGTGTTGATGGCAACGAAATAGTTCCTGACGCGGATGGAAAGGTCAGAATCACATTGCTCAATGGTTTGCGTGAGCTTATTGATGGCACCGCAATCATTGAAGTTAAACCACCTGAAGATGACAGTACTGATTTCCAATTGACTGCGGTACTCGAGATCACTGAGCAAGATTTCGAGTTCGAGCAAGGCGAAACACCAAATGAAGGCATCGCGCTTAAGGAGATCGTTGGCCTAGTCGATATCAATGTGCGACCTGTGGTGGAGGATGATGCGACCATAGGCATCTTCGACCAGTCGGCGCTAGATACGCCATTAACCCTCATCGATGCGGGTGCAGATGGAAAAGTCAGCTTTACCATCAACAATAACAACAATGAAGCAGGTCGTTACAGCGTTAACATGCAAGACCTCGACATGTCGGACAATGAGGGTATTACTAATCCTCCATTCGAGTTGGTAGAAGACCTTGTTGTTGACTTCAATACCACAGACCCAGTGATACTCGATCAGCTGATTGTTCTTGGCGCTGTAAACAATGGTGATGGCACTTGGGTTATTACAGATGAAGACAGCTTTGAAATTTTGGCGCCGAACGGTTTGGTTCTACCAGATTCTGAGCCGACGTTCTCAGACCTTACGGTGACCTTTGTCGCACGCGCATACGACAGAGGTGACGAAGACGAGGGTAACGGGCCAAGAGTCATTAAAGAGACAGATGTGACTATCCGTTTCCCAGAAACCGTGGATGGAAACGACAGTATCGCTGCCGATATCGTAATTCACACGGAGCCTGATGACATTATCCTAGGCGTCGAAGACCAAGGCTCCATAGACCTAGGTCAGCAGATCTTAGACAAAGGCATATTGCAGGCAACCGTCTTCGACGATGTGATAGATGAATTGTCGATAGTCTTTAATAGCGCAGATTTGCCTGCTGGTTTTAGTATCGGTGGGGCGGACTTTGATTATGTAAACAACGAGTTTGTTTATCTTGCACAAGTGAATGCCGACGGAAGTATATCGGGAACCGGTGGATTAACCCTTACCGCACCAGACGACTATGCCGGAGACCTTGTACTTAAATTTACTGCGGTAACCACAGATACTGAGTCCGGTGATGAGAAGCGATTTGCCCTTGAGATACCTATAGCCATCTCACCAGAGGTAGAAACGGTCCAGAATGTTGATGTGACTATTGTTGGTACAAGTGGCCTTAATGAGGACTTTTTGCCAGTTGAAGGGGGAGATACGGAAGTATTCCAGCCTGATACGGCATATGAAGATGGTCTGATTCATCTAAATATTGATGTCACCTCAACCGACAGAGATACAGACTCAACTCGCGGTGTTGAGAGCGTTCAATCAGTAACCATCACTGTGACTGACCCAACAGAGGGTTGGTTGGTGGACAGTGATGGTAGCCTAGTGACCTCTATTACTCTTAACTATGACCCTGCTAACCCAACCGCCTTAGACGACTTCTTGCAGGATGTTCGCTTTAAACCAACAGAGCACTTCCCTGAAGGTGATGGTGACAATACAGTGTCGCTGACCGTTTCCGGTACCATTACCGATACCACGGTGTTCGATGAAACAGATGGCTACACAAAAGGGCCAGATCAAGATGCAGGTAAGCCATTCAGTGGTGAGGTGAGCTTTGAAATAGTGCCTGTTTTGGACCCTGTTCGAGTTACAGGTGGGGATCGCTCAAGCAAGATTACAGTAACGGGTGAAGAGGATACTGAAATCAGGCTCGATCAGGTTGCAGGCGACCCGTTCCGGGTTTCACTTGTTGACCAAGATGGCTCGGAAGAATTTGTATCTATACGTCTGTCCGGGATACCAGATGATTTCCTTGTGAGATCCCTTGATGAAGAGGGTGATGATGGTTTCATTATCAAGAACAACGGTAATGGCTTCTGGACCATACAGCTGAATGACCCGAGTGCTACCAGTGTTTCTTTTGAGAACATTGCAATCACGCCAGCGGAGAACTTCAGTGGCTCGGTAGATATTGGCATCATCATCTTTACCCAAGAAAAACTGCTGCAGGTTCCAACTGAGTTTAACGCCAGCTTCACCCTAGTGGTTAACCCTGCCGGTGATGCGGTCGATAATGATATCGTGGATTCAGTGGAGGGTACTGAGAACGAAGATATCGATATTCTGATCAATACCTTCATTGTCGATAATGTTTACTCCTTGCCAGGTGATGGTAGCGGTAGCGATTATATTGAGAATGCTCCAGAGACCTTACGTATTACGGTTGAAGGCGTGCCAGATGGCGGTGTGATTAAATTGGCTGATGGCACCTTGTTTACCGATAGCGGTAATGGTGTTTGGACGCTAGATGTGGATGCTCAAGAGCTGGATAAGATAGTGTTCAACTCAGGAGACAACAACTCATCCAACTGGGAACCGGCGCAGCTGACGGTTAAGGTGCAGTCGGTAGATACGGACTTCAATGGCACCGAATATCTTGGTCCTGAAGCGGTGCAGGTAGTGGATGTCACCATCGAAGAGGTGAATGACCAGCCAGTATTCGGTGGAGTGAGTGATCTTGTGGCATTGGAAGATAATGAATACAACATCACTAATCTTTCTATTGCTGACCCTGATACTGCAGACGACCCGACAGCTATCTATACCTTCACCATCACGGTAGACAGTGGCCTGCTCAACTTCGGTCCAGATGCAGAAGCGAACTTCGGCGTTACCTTAGCGCCAGATACGCCATCAACCTCGATTACGGTGACAGGCACGGTTGACCAGATCAATGCAGCCCTTGCGGATGGTGTGCGCTTCAACCCAGAGGCAAACTTCAACGGCGACGTGAATGTAGATATCACGGTTAACGATGGGGGTAACCTAGGTATCGTCGGCGAGCCTAACGATAACTCAGGCAGTTTCGTTATCGATGTTGAGCCTGAGAATGACCAGCCACTGATTGACCCAATTACAGATACCACGGTATCTGAGGATGGTTCGGTTGACATCACTGGCATCGTTATCAGTGATGTGGATACAGTGGATGATCCTACTGCGCCATACACGGTAACCATCTCTGTACCATCAGGTATAGGTAGCTTTATCTTTATCGGTGACCCTGCAAGCTTCGGCGTGGTTATCTCAGGTGCGGGCACCGAGAGCGTGACCATAGATGGCACGGTTGATCTGATCAATAACTTCCTAGCCTCTGGAGTGACCTTCATCCCAGCGGCTGACTATAACGGTACGGCGACTGTGACGGTTGAGGTGGATGATAATGGCAACTTAGGTGTAGTAGGCGAGCCGAACACCAATCAGACCACCTTTGAGGTAGAGGTTACGCCAACCAATGATACACCTGAGCTAGCGGGCATCAGTGATAGAAACGTAGATGAAGACAACACTCTATCAATCACTGACCTGCAAATCTCGGATGTGGATGAAGCTAATGACCCAACCGCTGACTATGTGGTCACTGTAGCTGCAGATGGCAATGGTGACTTTGACTTTGCTCAAGTCGCCAAAGATGCCTTCCCAGGGACTATCAACATTACAGACGGTCAGGTTGTACTCACTGGCACAATTGGTGATATCAACACCTTGCTTAGCAGTGGGCTTCTGTTTACTCCAGATGCCAACTATCAAGGAGATGTTACGGTTACCATTACTGTTGATGACCAAGGTAACTTCGGTGCGCCGGATGAGCCAGAAACCGCCACTGATGACTTTGTAATTACCGTTGATCCAGTCAATGACGAGCCAGAAGTTGCAGACATTGCGACTCAAAATGGTCTCGAAGATGCAGACACGCTCATCACCGACATTCAGATCTCTGATGTGGATGAATCGGATGACCCAGCGGCTATCTACAACGTGACCGTTAGCGTAGATTCAGGTCTACTGAGTTTCTTAAGTGACATAGAGAGTGATTTCGGTGTCATTATCGAAACCGCAACCTTGCCAGCGGCGAGCGTTGAGATATCGGGCACCATTGCAGATATCAATGCGGCTTTGGCGAACGGTATTAATTTCACGCCGGATGCTGATTTCTATGGAACCGTGAAGGCGACAGTTGATGTTAATGACAACGGTAACTTCCCAAGCGATCCTAAATCTGCGACCAAAGAGTTTGATATCGAGGTTCTTGCCGATAACGACGCCCCTGAGAATACAGTACCAACCGACATCACCGTCGATGAGGGTGGAGAGGTCAAGGTAACCGGTATTCAAGTGAGCGATGTGGATTATTCCGGTATGTTTGCAAGCAGTGATATTCAGGTCACCTTAAGCGCAGATGTAGGCACTATCAATGTGGTGACTGCAAACGCGAATGTGGCTATCACAGACAACAACTCGGGTGCGGTAGTACTGAGTGGTCCCATCGATGATGTGAACGCTGTGCTTGCAGAAATGGCAGTGACCGATGGAGTTTTCTACAGCAACCCTCAGGGTACAGATAACGCCGAGATCACTGTAACAACTACCGATCTCGGTATCTTTGGTGATGATGGCTCGGTACAGTCCGATACTGACACTATTACGGTGAACATTAATCCCGTAGCGAATGCGCCAACACTGACGTTAGACCCTGCAGCCAAACGCAGTCTGAACACCATAATCGCAGAGGCAGCAGTACAAAGCCGTGGTATCCCTTTGATTGGCTTGATGGCTGCTCTTAGTGATATCGGTGAAGCATTGTCGATTGAAGTGCGCGGTTTGGATGCCAATGCAGTTGTGGAAGCCACCGCAGGTAGCGTTGCGCTAGACAATGGTGTTTGGGTTCTGGATGAAGCGGCGCTTGCAACAGCGGTGGTGAAATTCACTTCTTCACCGGGTGAGACAACTGTGAGCTTCGATGTTGTAGCAGTATCTAAAGAGCTAGATGGCAATACTGAACTGGACTCTGCTGATTCGCAGGTCATCTCATATGCGGCAGAAATTGTAGCTGATGGTACTGACCTAGACGCATCACTCGAGGCTGAGCCAACCACCATTGTGGATGGCGATGGTGATACGGTTCTCACCGGTTCAGATAACGATGATGAACTTATCGGCGGAGAGGGCAACGATACCCTGATCGGTGGTCTTGGCTCTGACATCCTAACCGGTGGAGGCGGTGCTGACCTGTTCGTATTTAACGAGGTGGACGATCAACAAGAAGATGTCATTACAGACTTTAGCGTAAGCGAGGGCGACTCCATCGACCTTGCGGGTATCTTCAGTGAGTTGGATAGCAATCTGGATCTAGATTCTCTATTACAAAACTTTGCGACTTCACAAGAGCTGACTGCAACACAAGTCGGCACTACCGATGATGTGAAGATAGAGTTGGATACGGGGGGGACCAAACAGTCTATCTTGGTGAAAGGCCTGTATAGCCAGTTAGATAAAGGCGGAGATCTCAACCAAGACCTACTCACTACCTTGTTTGAGAACAACGTTATTAAGTACGATGGTAGTTAACTTGATGTAATAGAACAAAAAATGGTCGCTTGGCGGCCATTTTTTTTGTCTGTCACATTATTCCTGTCGAATGCGTATTACACTGAAAATAACCCTGAATTAAATCTCTCGTATTTGCATTCACACATTCAAGGTTAGCGGCAGTAGGAAGACTGCTTTTCTAAGTCCTGTAATTCACATTGAGGTGACTATGGCTACAATCTCTCTCTCACCACAACAGCTCTATCGCGAATCTGACTTAAGCAGCTTAAGCAGTAAGTCCACCAAAGATATTCCACCCATCGAAGAAATTCTCGGCCAAGAACGTGCGCACTCTGCGGTCGAGTTTGCAATGTCCATTAAGGAAAAGGGCTACAACATCTATGCAGTAGGTCGTAATGGCCTAGGTAAGCGCACCATGATGCTCCGTTATCTAAAGCGACATCCATTTGATATGGAGGGGCTATATGACTGGTGCTATGTGGCTAACTTTGATGACATCCGTATTCCTAAAGTATTGAAGCTTCCGCGTGGTATCGGCACTCAGCTTAAGTCTGATATCGACAAGCTGATTACCAAGCTTTTAAAAGCCATGCCTTTGGCTTTTGACAACGAAATCTATTTTTCTCGTGCCGATAAGCTCAAAAACCAGTTAGCAACAAAGCAGAACACGGCGCTTGAGGCATTAACATTAGAAGCTAAGGCTCAAGATGTCAGCCTTACTATTACCACTCAGGGTGATTACCAGTTTGTTGCGCTTAACGGTGAAGAACCACATACAGAAGAGTCGTTCGAACTACTGGATCAGAAAGAGCGCGACCGTTTTGAACAAACCATCGATGCCCTCGAGATAGCGTTGCGAGGTCTTATTCGAGACCTCACAGAGTGGGAGGAAGGTTATAGTGAGAAGATCCAGAAGCTCAATTCTGATGTGACCCTTGATGTTATTACTCACTTTATCAAAGAGCTGAAATCCACCTACAAATCTTATCCTCAGGTGAAGGAATATCTAAGTGAACTGCAATCGGATATCGTAGAAAACGTGGATATCTTCCTCGAAGAGGGAACAGAACAAGGCGAGATTGCAACCGCATCTCTAGATAAGAAACTGCCACGTCGATACAAGGTGAACGTTCTGGTCTCAAGACCAAAAGATGAGCCACCGATCATAGTTGAAGAAAGCCCAAACTATCACTCGCTGTTTGGTTATGTAGAGACGGCCACCTTTAAAGGTACAGTATTTACCGACTTCTCTTTGATTCGCCCCGGAGCGCTGCACAAGGCCAATGGTGGCGTGCTCCTTATGGATGCGGTTAAGGTACTGGAACAGCCGTTTGTTTGGGACGGCCTAAAGCGCGCGCTTCGCTCTCGCGAGTTGAGCCTTACTGCGCTAGAGAAACAGGTAACCATGACTGGCGCTGTCTCTCTCGATCCCGAGCCGATCCCACTGGATGTGAAGATTATCTTGTTTGGTGACTACCGAACCTATCAGCTGCTCCAACACTATGATCCAGAGTTTGCTGAGCTATTTAGAGTGACAGCGGATTTTGAAGATGAGATGCCTCGTAACGTGAATTCTGAGCTCCATTACGCGCGCTTTATCTCTAGTGTGGTGCACGATAACAAGATGCTGCACTGTGATAAGAAGGCAATGGCTCGCATCATTGAACACAGCGCAAGGTTAGCTGGTGATCAGAACAAGCTGTCTCTGCATTCAGCCCATATTGCGAATCTATTGCGAGAGTCTAACTACATTGCACGCGCTGCCAAGGCTAATATCATTCGCAGCTCTCACGTAGATAAAGCGCTAAGTAATCAGCTCTCTCGCGTAAGTCGACTGCAAGAGAGTGTGATGGAGAGTTTTGTCAATGGTACTACTTTGATTCATACCCACGGAGAGGCGGTCGGTCAGGTCAATGCACTGTCGGTATTGAGTACATCAGAGCATATGTTTGGCGCGCCAAACCGTATCACCGCCACCACGGCTTATGGTCAGGGCGAAGTGATTGATATTGAGCGCAATGTTGACCTTGGTGGCAGTATCCATTCCAAAGGGGTGATGATACTGACCGCGTATTTGTCTTCTGTGTTTGGCAAAACTGCCAAGATACCGCTCACGACCAATATCACCTTCGAGCAGTCCTACGGCGGAGTAGATGGTGACAGCGCCAGTATGGCGGAGTTCTGTGCCGTCGTGTCGGCGTTTTCCCGTCAACCGAATCGTCAAGATATCGCCATTACCGGTTCAATGAACCAGTTTGGTGAGGCTCAGCCTATTGGTGGCGTGAACGAGAAGATTGAAGGCTTCTTTGACGTGTGTGCCATCAAGGGACGTACTCCGGAGCAAGGGGTAATTATCCCTAAATCCAACGTGCAGAACCTGATGCTGAGAAAAGATATTGTCGAAGCCGTAGAGAGGGGAGAGTTTCATATTTGGGCCATCGAACACGTAACTGAGGCTATTGAGCTCTTTACTGGTAAGGCGGCTGGAGAACCGAGTGAAGAGGGCAGTTATCCAATCGATACTATCTTTGGTATCGCACAGGCGAAGCTCAACTCACTTCGGAAATAACTTAGTGTAATAACAGATATCTGGAATTTGCGCTTGTTATTCGATTGTAAATGTCGATAATTTGCGCAAATACGCCATAATTTTGTAATAAACGATATTCCTGACGTATCAATCGTTGAGATAGAATGTGATTTAGTTCAAAATTAGCGGTTGCAGAATTCCTAATGGAGCAAACATGAAAGTTGTCGATATTCTTAAACACAAGGGTGAGTCTCTTTCAAGACATCACAGTGAGTTTTTGGATAGGATGTCTCCATCACTCAAGGATTATTGGAGTGAACTGGTGAGCCGAGCTCACGCACAACACTTGTTTAAATCTTGGGGTAAAGAATTTACAAAGCCTGCGGTGAATGAAGAGGTAGAGAACCCTGTTCGTGACACCATAGAGATGAAACCTGAAGCAGAAGCTCTGTATAACGAAATGTCGACACAGATTGGTGAAGAGACTTACGTTGGTGAGTGGTTCTCTATCGATCAGCAACGCATCGATGCGTTTGCGAAAGTAACCGACGATATGCAGTGGATCCATACCGATCCTGAGCGAGCTAAAGAAGAGTCTCCGTTTAAATCAACCATAGCCCACGGCTTCTTGACCTTGGCTCTGTTGCCAAAGCTGACCGAAGCGGTTGATCCAGACAAACCACAGTTCCCAACCGCTAAGGTTACGGTGAACTTAGGTCTTAACAGCGTTCGTTTCCCTTATCCTGTAAAGGTAGGGGCCAACATTCGAGCTAAGAGCAAACTGATCAAGGTGACTCCAATCCAAAAGGGTTTAGAGATCACTCGTGAAGTGAAGGTTGAGATTGAAGGGGTGCGTCGCCCAGGCTGTATTGCCGAGTCAGTGATTCGTCTTTACTTCTAACGATATCGAAAAAGAAAACGGAGCCGATTGGCTCCGTTTTTTTATACTTAACGCTAATAGACCTTAGTCAGCTTCACTCTCATAAGGGGTGTAGCCGTGATTACCAATCAGGTTCTTTGCTTGGTCAGTTGTTATGAACTTAGCAAACTCTAGAGCGTCTTCATCCACTTGGTCAGGATGATAGAACACGATAAATGGACGAGCTAGCTTGTACTTTTTATTCAGCAAGTTTTCCGAGTTCGGCACTATACCATTGAAGTTTAGAGGTTTAACCGAAGCATCGATAGAGCCCATACTGATGAAGCCTAGCGCTTGCTGATTGTCAGAAACTAGCGTCTTCACCATGCTGTTACTGTTTACCACCAAAAGGTTTTGGCTAATGGTTGATACGCGGCGGTTGTTCAGCACCCTAGTCAGACCTAGCTGATTTTCGAACGCATAGCGGGTACCAGAAGAAACTTCTCGCGTTACAACGGCAATCGCTCTGTCTTCACCACCTAGCTCTTTCCAGTTGGTGATTTCACCTTTGTAGACCTTGTATAGCTGTTCACGACTTAGGTTATTTAGAGGGTTTTTGTGGTTTACCACTACCGCAAGACCATCGTAAGCAATCTGCTTAACCACTAGGCCATCGTTGTACTCTTCTTCGGTTAGGTAGCGCGAGCTCATACCGATATCGGCTACGCCATTCTTAACCAGAGTCACACCTGCAGTTGAACCTACACCTTGAACGGCAACAAAGGTTTCTGGATGTTGTTTATTAAAATCTTCGGCTAAAATATCCATGACACGTGCAACAGATGTTGAGCCACTGATATTAATTTCCGCTGCGTGTGCGATGCCGGTAACTGCGACAAGAAGAGCGGTTAGAACCACTTTAACCATTCTATTTTTTCCTATTTTGGGATACAAAATTGTCATGAGGGTATCATCTGTTTTTTACATTATTGTGACGAACAATATGACTGTTGTTAAGTGTAGTTATAAGTAATTGTGGATGAGGGATGGATGGAGTTATCAGAATTAGAAAAACATCAGGTTCAGAAGTTGGCACTGCAGGTATGTAATGCCAGAAACCATAACCTTCCTGTAGAGATTGGCAAAGCTGATTTCGCTATTTTAGACAATGGCGTTGAATTCTCTGAAGCTCACTTCAAGCTAGACTCTACTCAGTGTGACTATCGCTCGCTGGTGGCTAAGATCATTCGCTTGGAAGAGAGTTGGCAGCTAATGCTAGCCCAGCGAGACAAGCATCAGGTATTTGAACGTTGGTATAGCTACCCTGAATCGGTGTCGAATCAGCTCCACGCCTTGATGAAAGAGGTGGAGCAAGATCCTAATAGCCTTATTTGGTAGTTTTAACTAAAGATATATCCCTCTGGCACTACTACCACACCTTGGTCTGAGATAGTGAAGCGCTCTCGGTCGAGTTTAGCGTCAAAACCGATTGTGGTTCCGTCTGGTACAGATACGTGCTTATCGATAATGCAGTTCTTGAGTTGGCAATGTTCGCCGACTTTAACCTCATCAAACAAGATAGAGTTCTGGATAGTAGCGCCATCTCCAACCTTAACGTTCGCTGAGAGGATTGAGTGCTGCACAGAACCGCCACTGATCACCACGCCATTGGCCACGATAGAGTTGATAGATATACCTTGATTGCCGGTTGCAGAGGGAACGGTGCGTGAAGGTGGGCGCTGACGCTCGTACGAACGAATACCCCAATCTTCTTGATACAAGTCGATAGGCGGAACTGGATTTAGAAGGTCCATATTCGCTTGATAGAAAGAATCAATAGTACCCACATCTCGCCAGTAGGCATCCTGGCTTACTCGTCCTTCTTCAGAACCAAACTGATATGCATACACCTTTTCTCCATCGATAAGACGAGGGATGATGTCGTGCCCAAAGTCGTGCGACGAGCGTTCATTTAGTGCATCGTCTTCTAGCGCTTTAGTCAGTGCATCCATGCTGAAGATATAGATACCCATAGAGGCAAGGCTCTTGTCTGGATCATCAGCAAGTGTTGGTGGCTGTGCGGGCTTTTCTTGGAAAGAAACAATCTTGCGAGACTCATCGGTATCCATAACACCGAACGAAGAGGCCTCTTCTACCGGCACCTTCATACACGCGATAGTTAAGTCTGCACCGGTCTTTTTGTGTTGCTGAAGCATCGGCTTGTAGTCCATACGATAGATATGGTCGCCGGACAGCACCACCACATATTTCGCTTCACTGCGAGTAAGTAGCCATAGGTTCTGGTAGATGGCATCGGCAGTACCTTCATACCAGGTCTCACCTTTACGCATCTGTGGGGGAACAGCGGTAATGTATTCACCTAGCTCAGGGTTGAAGATGGACCAACCATCACGCAGGTGTTTTTGCAGCGAATGGGACTTGTACTGGGTTAATACCAAGATACGTCGCAGGCCTGAGTGGAGACAGTTGCTCAGGGTAAAGTCGATGATGCGGTATTTACCACCGAAGGGTACGGCAGGCTTTGCCCT
This sequence comes from Vibrio ishigakensis, assembly GCF_024347675.1. Taxonomy (NCBI): domain Bacteria; kingdom Pseudomonadati; phylum Pseudomonadota; class Gammaproteobacteria; order Vibrionales; family Vibrionaceae; genus Vibrio; species Vibrio ishigakensis. The sequence goes on from NZ_AP024882.1 coordinate 1,224,303, forward strand.
ATCTTGTGTCAATGGAGCAAGGCGCGAACCCATACCTCCAGCCAAAATGACGGTCAACGTTTCATGCATAATGCATATCCTTGTCTAGTTATAAGTGGGGGAGCTTTATCTATTATTAAACTCTGCAATAACTGTTCCATGTTTCTATATTGACTATTTATGCACTAAATTGCCTAGCGTGACTAGTATTGATGAAGGGAAATGAGAGCTAACCAATAGTGTGCAAATGCGCGTCAGTGCACCAATATGGCTAGCTTGTGCGCACCAATTGTGTGCAATGTGTTCGCCTGGAAATGGATTGGCTAACCTATAGAAGACGTCACATCAAATTGATGCAGAGTATGTCAATCTAGGGTCTGTTGACCTTTTTCGGTTGAATTTTGCTCGAGTCAGAAACGATTTAATCGCGGCGAGGCCCTTGTAGCCTAGTCATCTAAGCAAAAGGGGGGCAACAAAGAGTAAATCGTTTCTGGCCGAGCCCTTCGGGTAGCGTTTGTTGGGCATTTCTACCGCGTTAGACACTTTTCATGTAGAACCACTACACCTAAAAGTGCCTGCTTTGTATAAAAGCCCAACAACTCGCTACAAAAACGAACTTAAAAGGTCAACAGACCCTAATTACATCAGAGCCTAGATAGGAAATATGCATGAAGCAGGGCAAGTATATTGTCGCTTTAGATCAGGGAACCACTAGTTCCCGAGCCGTTGTTTTTAATCAGAAAGCTGAGATTGTTTCTTCTGCTCAGCGCGAGTTCACTCAATACTACCCTGAAGCAGGTTGGGTTGAGCATGATCCGCTGGAGATTTATGCATCACAGCGTTCCACTTTGGTTGAGGTACTGGATAAGCTTCATCTGAAATCGGAAGACGTTGCCGCGATCGGTATCACCAACCAGCGTGAAACCACGATTGTTTGGAACAAGGAAACCGGCAAGCCAGTATATAACGCCATTGTTTGGCAGTGTCGCCGTACCAGCGCTATGTGCGACAAGCTAAGAGAAGAAGGGTGGAGCGACTATATTCAAGAATCTACCGGTCTAGTCTTAGACCCTTATTTCTCTGCCACCAAAATCAAATGGATCTTAGATAACGTTGAAGGTGCCAGAGAGTTAGCAGATCAAGGCAAACTTCTATTCGGCACCGTTGATACCTGGCTGGTTTGGAAATTGACCCACGGTAAGGTTCACGTTACCGATTACACCAATGCTTCTCGCACCATGATGTTCAATATCAATAGCCTTGAATGGGATGAAAAAATCCTTGAGAAGCTCGACATACCAAAGAGCATGCTTCCTGAGGTGAAGGTCTCTTCCACTCTTTATGGTGAAACCTGCATTGGCGAAGACCAAGGGCTCAAGATCCCAATCGCAGGCATCGCAGGTGACCAACAAGCGGCACTTTTCGGTCATCGCTGCGTCTCCCCGGGTGAGGCTAAAAACACCTACGGCACTGGCTGTTTCTTGTTGATGAACACAGGCCAAGAGAAGGTGACCTCAACCCATGGGCTTCTAACCACATTGGCGTGTGATGCCAAGGGTAATCCAAGCTATGCCCTAGAAGGAGCGGTATTTATGGCTGGAGCCTCTATACAGTGGCTTCGCGATGAGCTTAGGTTACTCAGTGAAGCTAAAGACTCAGAGTATTACGCTAATAAGGTGGATTCTTCTAACGGCGTTTATGTCGTTCCAGCCTTTACCGGTTTGGGTGCACCATATTGGGACCCATATGCGCGTGGCACTATGGTGGGGTTGACCCGAGGCACTAGTGCTGAGCATATCGTAAGAGCCACCCTTGAGAGCATTGCTTATCAAACTTGCGATGTAATTCGAGCGATGCAGGCCGATTCCAATATCGATATGGCAAGCTTAAGAGTGGATGGTGGAGCCGCGAAGAATAACTTCTTGATGCAGTTCCAATCGGACATTCTGGATTGCGAAGTTCAAAGACCAAAGATCACTGAGGTGACGGCGCTAGGTGCAGCCTATCTTGCTGGACTTGCAGTAGAGTACTGGAAAGACTTAAGCGAGCTAAATGCCACTGCTGAAATTGAAACTCGATTTAATCCAGTGTGTGATCAAGCCAAGCGCGAGCGACGCTATTCGGGCTGGAAGCGTGCTATCAAGTGTGCTCAGCTGTGGAGTGATCTACATAACGAGGAAGATTAATACGCGAAAGACATATTGGGCGAATTAAGAGCAAAAAGTGTGGCTGGCAGGGAGCTAGTCCCAAGCCTATAGGGATATATTTACGGCGTCTTTTTGCTTAATCGCCCAATGTGGTGCGGGACAAAAAAAGGGTTGCCGAAGCAACCCCTTATCATTTCAAACCAGGACCTTATTCAACAGTCCAAGTGATGTTCTCACCGCCTTTGATTGGCACAACAATGTCGCTACCAAACGGCATTGTTTCTGGTACAGGCCACTCTTTCTTAGTCAGAGTAACAGTATCAGTATTGCGAGGCTGACCGTAGAAGTCTGGGCCATTGTGGCTTGCAAATGCTTCTAGGTTCTCTAGCTTGCCTTCTGCTTCAAATACTTCAGCGTACAGCTCAACTGCTGCGTGCGCGGTGTAGGAACCAGCACAGCCACAAGCAGTCTCTTTACGACCTTTTGCGTGTGGTGCAGAGTCAGTACCGATGAAGAACTTTTTGTTACCGCTGGTTGCGGCTTCTACTAGTGCCTTCTGGTGCGTGTTGCGCTTCAGGATAGGTAGGCAGTAGAAGTGAGGACGGATACCACCAACCAGCATGTGGTTACGGTTATACATTAGGTGGTGCGCAGTGATGGTTGCTGCCACATTCTCATTAGCGTTTTTAACGAACTCAACTGCATCTGCTGTAGTGATGTGCTCAAGAACAACCTTAAGGTTAGGGAAGTCGTTAACGATTGGCGCAAGTACCGTATCTAGGAACTCTTTCTCGCGGTCGAAGATATCAACATCGTGAGTCGTTACCTCACCGTGGATAAGAAGCAGGATGCCTTGCTTTTCCATTTCTTCAAGAACAGGGTAGATCTTCTTCGCGTCAGTTACACCAGAGTCGGAGTTGGTGGTCGCGCCAGCTGGATATAGCTTACACGCTACAACCGCACCAGAAGCCTTAGCTTGCTGGATATCTTCTTTGCTAGTGTTGTCGGTTAAATACAGCGACATCAATGGCTTAAAGGTATCTGAGTGGTTGTGCTCGTTGATGCGAGCTTGGTAAGCTATAGCCTGCTCTGTATTTGTTGTCGGCGGAACTGTGTTTGGCATGATCAACGCTCGACCATTATAGCGACTGATGTCTCGAACTGTATCTTTCAGAACCTCGCCATCGCGCAAATGTACGTGCCAATCATCTGGGCGTGTAATGGTTAAACTGGTCATTGTGTATGCTCCCGCCTAAAATCCAAATTGTTTGAGTCAACCGATTGATGTCGCCTTGTATGCCTTGGCGCAATCGGTTTCGTAAATGCGCGCGAATCATAACGAAAAAGCGTAGAAATTGACAGTTAGTAAGGAAGAAAAGTGACAGTCAAAGCTCAATTAACTGAAATTAATATCTATCCGATTAAGTCCACCGCCGGAATTTCCCAATCTCGTGCTTTTGTAGAGAAACAGGGCATCAGCTTTGACCGCCGTTTCGTGGTAACCGATCTTCAAGGCCGTATGGTTACCGCGCGCAAGTTTCCAAAGATGGTGACCATAGAAAGCTGTCTGCTTTCAGACGGCATCTTGCTCAGTGCGAAAGGGCATAGCAGCCTTAAGATTCGCTACCAAGACTTCGAAATGAAAGAGTTCGAATGCAAAATCTGGAGCGACCGCTTCGATGCCTACACCACCATCGAAGAGGCTAACCAATGGCTAACCGAGGTTATCGGTAAAGAGGTGGTGCTGCTTTACTGTGGTGAAGAGTCAAATCGCTACCGCGAGAAACTAGAGACTAATGTTAGCTTTGCCGACGGCTACCCGCTGCTTGTGATCTCGCAAGGTTCACTGGATGAACTTAATCGCCGAGCATCTTCGCCTCAAACCATGGCGCAGTTTAGAACCAATCTGGTTGTAGGTGGCGTTGAAGCCTTTGCCGAGGATGGCTGGAAGCGCTTTAAGATTGGTGAGGTAGAGTTTGAGGTAAGAAAACCTTGTCAGCGCTGTATTCTAACCACGGTAAATCCAACTGATGGTGAGCGTATGGAAAACAAAGAGCCAACAGTAACTCTGTCTACGTTCCGCGCGGATGAGAAAGGTGCCGTCTATTTTGGCATGAACGTCATTGCCTTAAATGAGGGTGTGATACGAGCAGGTGATGAGATTGAGATTCTAGAGACTCAGGAACCTGTCCATTACCAAGACAAAGCATAAAGAGAAAGGGGCTCAGATGAGCCCCTTTCCAATAGAATCGAGATTAATCGTAGATAGTCGGAATCGGATCGCGTTTGTGTTGAGTGCGCTTATAGATAGCGATGATTTTCTGTTTCGCTTCTTCCGGTAGAGGCTTGCCCTCTAGGAAGTTGTCGATGTCATCATAGGTCACACCCAGTGCGTTCTCGTCCGCTTTCTGCGGGTCTAGCTCTTCAAGGTCCGCAGTTGGAACCTTTTTCACTAGAAGCTCAGGTGCGCCAAGCTTAGCTGCTACCTGGCGAACTTGACGCTTGCTAAGACCGAATAGAGGTGCAAGGTCACAAGCGCCATCACCAAACTTGGTGTAGAAACCGGTGATATTTTCCGCCGAGTGGTCAGTACCCAGCACCAGACCGCCAACGTAACCAGCAATCTCGTATTGAGCAACCATGCGCGCACGTGCTTTCACATTACCTTTTACAAAGTCGATCTTCGCGCTGTCGGTTGGAAGTAGGTCAGTGCCTTCGAGTGCTACATGGCTTGCTTTGTGCAAACCATTTACACCGTCAGCAATATTTACTGAAACAGAGTGGGTTGGTTTGATAAAAGAAAGGGCCAATTGAGCTTCATCTTCATCCTTTTGAACGCCATACGGTAGGCGCACTGCGATGAATTGATACTTGTCACCAGTCTCTTCGCTAAGTTGCTCTACCGCTAATTGCGCAAGGCGACCACAGGTTGTTGAATCCACACCACCGCTGATACCAAGTACCAAAGCCTTACAGCCTGACTCTTTAAGTTTGCCTTTGATGAAGTTAACGCGACGCTCGATTTCGAAATCAGCATCGATTTCAGGCAGAACCTGCATTAGCTGACGAATTTCTTGTTCCATGATTTCCATTCCTGAAAGTGGCACTAGACATTCTTTTTACGATAAACGAACCGTAATAAGGTTGAAGTCTGTTGAAAGTGCTTAGATATAGTCTGAAAGTTTTTGATATCATATACCTAACTCTCCTTTCGATGCTATACCCTAGGAATTTCAACCATGGCAAAAATCGCCCTGTTTGGCAGTGCTTTTAACCCTCCGCACTTTGGTCATTTGAGTGTAATCGAGCGACTGGCTCATTTTGATAAGGTTCTTTTGGTGCCGAGTATTGCCCACGCATGGGGTAAGCAAATGCTCGATTATTCAATGCGTTGTGAGCTAGTTGAAGCATTCATTAGCGATATTGACTGCAGCAATGTTGAGCTAAGTAAAATCGAAGAGCAGTTGTTTACTGGTGAGGGCGGTGTCACTACATTTGCGGTGCTTGAAGAACTTCAAAAGCAAAATCCAACTGATGAATTTACCTTCGTTATGGGGCCAGACAACCTGTTTAACTTTTCCAAGTTCTACAAGTCTGAAGAAATATTACAACGTTGGAGCGTTTTGGCCTGTCCTCAAACTCGCGATATTCGCAGCACCGAAATCCGCCAAAAAATTGCGGATCGTCAAGATATCAACAATTTAACTGGTAAAAATACTGTAAAATTATTGCAAAATTACGGTTTATATCTCAATATTTAGCGTTGTAAATTAACTATTACTCAATCAGTTTCAGGGATCGAACGCTTGTGAACCGTCTTCACACACTAACAGCGCTTACAGGATGTGCGCTATTTTCTGCAGGGGCCTCGGCTTGTATCGAGGACCGCGATCCAACTGAATCTCTAGTAATGGTTGAGACCACTCTTGAACTCTGTGAAGACCTGGTTAACTCCGTTGACCATCTTGTCGATAGATTCCTCGTTGCTACCCACATTAAGCAAGAAAATGAGCGTACCGATCTAGATTATTGGTCTAATTGGATGCTGAAAAACGTCGACGATCCGATTCTGACTCAGCATGTAAGCGAAGGCTATTTTGGCCTAGGTTTTTATCGTCCTGAAGAAATGACTTTGAATGACGATGAACTGACCTATGAAGAGATGATTAAGACCTACGGCGTGCTATTGAGCGTGGGTATAGGTGAGAAACGTAAAAACGAGCCTAGAGTTAGACTCGATTATCAATGGCATGAACGTCACGAAGACGTTTTCCATGTCCAAGTAGAAGTTCCTTTCTAGCGTTCTCCTAGCACGGCTTGGGTTGCTGCTTGATAAGCGCTCAGCTCTCCTGCAAACCACTTCTCTGCAATTTGCCCATCTTTCACACCTGAAAGACGCATTTTCTCTGCTTCTCTCACTTTTAATACCAGTACGGTTTGCGGAGATAGTTGCCCATCTTTACTCTGCCAATCGCTTAAGCTCTTGGTTAATGGAGTGCTGATTAGCTTTGGTTTTAATTCTGATAGCTCAAAGCGCACGGCGCTAAGAAGCACTTGCGTATGCTCAGACTTGGATTTAACCGCTTCTAGCTTGCTAAGAAGACTTTTCAATAAGTTAGATGGCTTGATGTATCCCGCTTGGTGAGGAAATGCATCAGCAAGTCGTTGCGATGCTTCAACAACTGAGACCTTAGTATCAGGGAAATAGCTAAGTGAGGTCAGGCAATTCGCTGGTACCCAGAACATTTCACCTTTATCTATCGCATATTCCTGCTTTCCTAAGCGTATGGTAACCATGCCAGACTCGACACAAAGCAACTGATGTTTAAGAGTTGGTTTGCGCGGAGTCAGTTTTAGAAAGTCAAAATGAGTAGATTGGAAGTCTATGGCGTGGTGCATATAAGGCTTAGCGTTGGAATTTTCCGATAGGGTAGCCTGTATTTTGGGATAAGCCAAATGAGAAGGGGACTTAATCGTGGTCTGACCTTAATAAATATTGAAGGTAAGTGCTGTATATTGTGCTAATACCACGTAAAATCGGCGTAATTTTGTGATACTGAAAAAAGATATGTCTACCGAGAACGATATTTATCAAGAAATTCGTCCTTACAACGATGCAGAGATTGCTCCTGCTATTCAACGTTTGATCGATGATGAAGAGTTTATTTCTGCGATTTTGAGCCACAAGTTTTCTCATCTTCCAGCTTTGCTACGTGGTCTAGTTTCACCTTTAGTGAAAATGTTTCTTAAAAACCGCTGGGGCAAACTGAACTCAGTGGATGCCGTACAGATTGAGGTAGAGAAGTACCTTGATAAAGCGCTAGATACTACTAGTGACGGCGTCACCTTCGAAGGCTTAGACAAGCTAGAAAAGAATACGTCATACCTGTTTATCTCTAACCACAGAGATATAGCGATGGACCCGGCGTTAGTAAACTATGGTCTGCACCATTCACAGCATCAAACCATGCGAATCGCCATTGGTGACAACCTTCTTCGTAAGCCATGTGCCACTGAACTGATGAAGATCAACAAGAGTTTTATCGTGAAACGTTCAGCTAAAGCACCACGTGAGATGATGAAGGCGTTAGGCTTGCTTTCTTCTTATATCAAGCACTCTCTAGAGACCAGCAACTCTATCTGGATAGCCCAGAAAGAGGGTCGTGCTAAAGATGGTAATGATTTCACCGATCCTGCAATCATTAAGATGATTCAACTTGAAGGGCGTAAGCGCAAGATGGCTTTCTCTGAATATGTTAAGTCATTGAAGATAGTGCCAGTAGCCATCTCTTACGAGTATGACCCTTGTGATCTCGCCAAAGCGAATGAGCTTTATCAAAAGGCGACACAGGGTGAGTACCAGAAGTCTGAGTTTGAAGATATCGAGAGTATCGTAAAAGGCATCACCGGCTACAAAGGCCGAATTCAGGTGAGCTTTGGTGACGTTATAGAAAACGATATCGAAACGCCTGATGCGCTAGCGGAAGAGATTGATCGTCAGATCCATGCCAACTACAAGCTATTCCCGATCAACCTGCTAGCTGCGGGTATTGACGATGCATCTATCGATGCTAAAACTCGTGAAGAACTTGAGAAGAAATTATCAGGCTTAGAAGAGGGGGCTCGCCAGTATCTGATTGACGGTTATGCGAACCCAGTTCATAACCTGTCTAAAGATAAGCAAGAAGCAGCTTAATTTTTCGCTTCAAGCACAACGAAAAAGAGTCGGCAATTGCCGACTCTTTGTTTATATGAAGTTTATTTAGGATCTATTGATTAGCGTGCTAGAGAGCGACACTTAAGATCGTAGATAAGTTTTTCTGCACTTACTTCAAACTTAAACTTTGCTTGAAGTTCAAACTGCTCACCCTCAGTGATTTCAGTTTGGTGTTGTACTGCGTCATTCACTTGCTTGGCTAGCGCCAAATATTTTTCAAATTCAGCTTCTACAGCTTCTTTTGATGATGCAAAAAGAGAGACCTCAGATACTTCGTTGCCTTCATTGATAACAAAGCCCATTTCACCTGCAACGCCACATGCTTCGCAAACTTCAGGCTCTTTGTATTGTTGTGACATGATTATCTCCTCAACTAAATTCCAGTCAGTTTACAGAGCTATTTGTGCGGTATCTACAAAATTCAATGGCACAAAGTGACAAAATTATCTTTCGAGGTATGCTGTACGGGCTATTATGTCATTTGAATGTCAGGATAAGTTCACATTTGTTGCAAAACCGTGTGTGCTGTATGAGTATAAGTTTCCTCAAAATGCCACGCCAGAATCGAGCATACGAGGGAGTTGAAGTGGGGAATAAAAGGGCTAGTTATTCAATAACATCCACTCAACTAACATCGATTTTAAAGAGCAAATTGTAAAGGTCCCGTTTAATGCCAAAGCGAAGTAGAGAAGATACTGAAATCACCATCAACAAGATTATGGATGCGGTTGTTGAGCAGTTGTTGACGCTGGGTTACGACAAGATGTCTTATACCACCCTAAGTCAAGCTACCGGCGTATCGCGCACCGGTATCAGCCACCATTTCCCTAAGAAAACCGATTTTGCAATGGCACTGGATGGCCGTATTTTCAAGATGTTTATGGAGTATCTTGATTTCAATTCAGGACTAGTTGGTTTTTCTCAAAGCTGGATTAAATCCCTCGAAGACGAAAAATTCCAAGCGATTCTGCGTCTGTTGTTCCACCATGTAGTGACCACAGAAAACGCTCATCAATTTGCAAGACAAGGCATCGATCGTCTCTTCATTATGCTTAATGACCTTTATGGTGAAGAGAGTAAGAAAGAGCTAGAGTGGCTGTTTGGCTGCACTATGATTCGCCTAGCATCTCGCTAATTCTAAAGCGCTGAATTTCGATTCGGCGTTTTTATCAATATCTATTCGTATTAAATACCCTTTACTTTTCGTTTTAAGTATCTATAATCGCCCCTGTCATCATATTCCCGACGACAAATTCCTCGGCGAGAGCCATACAACGTCGGTTGGCTAACTATAAAGCTGTTGGCTGTGAGCGTGAAGCGATCAGCTTGAACAGCGACAACTAAACAAACAAAACTATGTATCTATCACAGGGCGATCTTTGTCCGCACTGCGGCTTTATCATTACGCTTCCACCGGACCTGCAACCAACTTGCTTGTGTTGCGGTAAGACGCTGGAAGACTAACCAATATTAGGATTCACTATGTCGATGTCTATCACTACCTACTGCGAGGCGGTTCTTAAAGCGCCTATCGGCAATCAATACGATTGGTTCACGGAGAATGAAACCGAGTTCTTTTGGCTAGGGTGGGATAAGAATGTGGACCTAAAATCCAAAAAGGCTCTGATGCTAAAAATGGGCTGGATGGATACTAAAGACCCAAACAAGATAGAGAATCGCAAGAAACGCACTGAGAAGTTTCGTGAGAAAATTAAAGCCGCACTCGATGCAGACAAGAAGATCTATTTCGTGCGTCGCGTTCGTGACGGAGAAGATAAGAATGGGGTGGCCAAGTCTAAGCCACTGACTCGTTCGACCCGGATTTTTGAACTTGAGAAGATCGAGTTTGAGCCTGAAACTGTCATTGGCGATATCGTTGCTGTTCGAAACTGATTGCAACCAAAGTACGAATTTTTCTTCCGCTGTGGTAAGGTGCGCCTAAATTTGAATTAACTGAGATCAGGCTATGGCTCGTACCGCACATGCTCTTCATATCCTAGTGAAGAATAAAGACAAAGCAGAAGACATCATGAAACAGCTCAAGAAGGGCGCGAAGTTTCAGACTCTAGCTCGTAAATACTCTACCTGCCCATCAGGTAAAAAGGGCGGTGACCTTGGTGAGTTCAAACAAGGTCAAATGGTTCCTCAGTTTGATCGTGTGGTGTTCAAAGAAGAGACCATTACGCCTCACCTAGTAAAAACCAAGTTCGGCTGGCACATTGTGAAAACGCTGTGGCGCACCTAATAAGCCAAGAGATACTAATCATATAAAGGCAGAGCATTGAGCTCTGCCTTTTTCATATATGCAATTTGTTTTTACGGAACAAACACCTGATTACTAATTGAACTAAGTAATCCTTATTTGTGATAATGATCACGTGGATTTGGGGGGGATACCAGATTTACAACATATTCAGGAACACAAATGAGAAAGTTTCTAGCATTAGTAGTGGCATGTTCAGCCTTGGCTTCTATCTCTAGCCATGCGAGCGCGGGTACATTGAATAACTCGTCATTAAGAAGTTATAGCAATCACTCTGACTATAGAGTGGGGCTCGGTTTTGATCAGGGCCTAGGTATTAGCGCTGAGCTGTTTGAGCAAGTTGATGCATTTATTGGTAATGATGGCGTCTCTGCCGATTACTTGGTGCTCAATGATAAAAAGTTCACACCAAGTATCCCGTTTAGTTACTTTGTTGGTGTCGGTGGCTTTTACGAGTTCGATAAGACTTGGCATGGTGAGCATGGTTATGGACGACAACGGTGTGACCGCGACATCAACGGGGCAGTAAATTGTTACTATGACCACCATTATTACTATGGCGATCAAGACGACTATTTCAATGAGTATGGGTTAAGGGTACCTTTAGGCTTAGATTGGAAGTTTGCACCGCAATGGGATACCTACGCCTCCTTGGCTCCCAAAGTCGTAATTCCAAACAATTTCCACTTTGGTATCGATGCCGCTCTTGGCGTGAGATACGCCTTTGAATAACTCCGATTCTATGTCGCATAGGTCTGCTCGTTTTGAGTAGACCCACGCATGGCTCAAAGCACCGTGTGTCGCGAGTTCCTATCATTTATTCAAACATTCATTTCGTAATACTATAAGACTTAAGGTTCATTAGACTGACTTATGAATGCATTTCTAACCGTTTATAGGAATGCTCATAGACAGGATAAGAACAATGACTCACATCACCACCAAAGATTATGTTTATGCGATGAGCAAGGATAATGCTCCGGTCGCTCGCGTAAAGCCTAATCAAACATTCTCTTTAGACACCTTCGACTGCTTTCGCAATCAGATGGAAGATGCAGGCTACATCCTCGAAGAGATCGACTTTGCTAAGGTAAACCCAGCCACTGGCCCAGTGTTTGTTGAGGGTGCGCAAGTAGGGGATACCCTTGCCGTTACCATTCTGGACATCGAGCTTGCCGCAAAGGGCTCCATGGTTTCATCTGAGCTTTTCGGTAGCCTTTCACACAAACTTTCCGGCTCGATTGTACAACCTGTTGAGATACAAGGTGACAGAGCAGAGATCGCACCAGACCTAAGCGTGCCACTATCTCCAATGGTAGGCGTTATTGGTACAGCGCCTGCAGAGGGTGCTATTGCATGTGGCAGTCCTGGTGAGCACGGCGGCAACATGGATACCAAGGAAATAAAACTTGGCTCGGTTGTGTACTTGCCGGTTAACCATGACGGTGGTTTGTTATCGCTTGGCGACTTGCACGCGGCTATGGGTGATGGCGAACTCTCCGGAACAGGCATTGAAATCCCAGGCAAGGTAACCCTGTCGGTAGAGGTGCTTAAAAACTCCAAATTACCGACGCCTTCGGTACTAAACGATGACCTCCTTACCATTATCGCATCCGATCCGGACCTCGATAAAGCCGCGACTACTGCGGTCGAGAAGACCCACCAATATCTGATGTCTGAGCATCAGATGACTGACCACATTGCCTCTCGCTGGCTGAGCGTTGGCGGTGATTTGGGTGTGTCTCAGATAGTTAACCCGCTTAAAACCGCAAAAGTGACCGTAGACCTGTCATGGCTTAAGTAATCGCAAGGAGTAGAAAAATGGAATTGAAAAAGAACATGGGCTTTGGCGGCCTGCTGATATACGCACTCATCTTTATGGTGCCTATTGCGCCTTTTGGTATCTATGGCGATGTATTTAATGTCAGCCACGGCATGGTGGGTATGGTCTACCTTACAGGTTTTGTAGGTATGGTATTTACCGCGCTCTCTTATGGTCGAATGATGAAGGAGTTCCGAAAATCTGGCTCTGTTTATGAGTATGCCAAGCGCGGTCTAGGTGCCAATGCGGGCTTTATTGGTGGCTGGTGTATGCTTTTGGACTACATCATTATTCCCGCGCTTTTGTATATCGTGGCGACGATTGCTATGCATGAAATTGTACCTGAGGTGCCAGCTCTGGTTTGGGCTGCAATCTTCATCGCCTTTAATACGGTTGCAGCATTAGTCGGCCTTAACTTTACCGAAAAGGTTAACAAGGTATTTCTTGGCTTTATGCTGCTTCTTATTGGTGTGTTTGTGGTGACTGCATATCGAGGCCTTGTGGCGGGCGAATTCCCGAATAGCCAAGGCTTTACTATGGCGCCGTTCTTCCAAAAAGATCACTTTAGCATTGGGCTCGTGTTCAGCGCGGTATCTATTGCGGTGATGTCATTCCTAGGTTTTGATGGCGTATCTACCCTGACTGAAGAAGCCAAAGATGGAGTTAAGACTCATTACGTGCCATTTGTCTCTCTTTGCATTGCAGTGGTGCTATTCCTAGCGCAAGTTGTTTTTGCTGCCTGGGTTCTGCCAAACGCTGATGCGTTTCAAGAAAACAGTGGCAACGCTTGGTATGTGGTTGCTCGCATCGTGGGTGGTGGTTATCTATCGACCGCATGTGCACTGCTGACTGCGCTTTCGTGGGGTATTACTAACGCACTTGCATCGCAAACTGCAGTATCACGTGTGATCTTTGGTATGGCGAAAGATGGCGTTCTGCCTAAATCGCTATCTGCACTCAACGGTCGCTTCCGTACACCGCATGTAGCTATCTTGCTGTCAGGTGTGGTTTCAGCGGTATTGGTATTCTTGTTTGAAGACCATTTGGATGTATTTGTGTCCTTTGTAAACTTCGGCGCTTTGACTGGTTTTATCCTGCTGCACTTAGCGGTGATCTCTTGGTGCAATATCAAGAACAAGCGTCAGAATTTGTTTGTTGAGCTTATCTCACCTTTATGCGGCATCGCGATCTTATCTTATGTATGGATCTCACTGGATCAGAGTGCAAAACTGCTTGGCCTTGCATGGCTAGTGGTTGGGGTAGTGGTTATCGGAATCAATAAATCACGTGGCGTATCAATCAATATGGAAGCGATAGATTGATAAAAACTATCGTTTGAATGAGAAATGCCCAAGACTTAGGTTTTGGGCATTTTTTTAGCCTAAATCTTTAATCTTTTCTTACACTTACGCAACTCATTGACTAGACTTGTGCAGAGATATTTATCACAAGGATGAGATATGAACTCCTCTCACGACTATTCCAAGCAAGTCATCGATGCCTTTATTAAGATCGTTATTATTGGTCTTCTGCTTTACTGGTGCTACGAAATCCTCAGTCCATTTATGTTATTGGTGATCTGGGGCGCGATTATTGCTACCGCTCTTTTCCCTGTGGCTAAGATGCTTGAGGGAAAATTTAAAATCTCACAAGCTAAGGCAAGTTGGTTATTGGTCTTGTGTGGTGTGCTAGTTCTGGTTGTTCCTACTTATCTGGTTTCGGACAGTCTATTCACTACGGCAAGCGATGTTTACGATGGTATCCAAGAGGGCTCGTTTGAGCTGAAACCACCTTCAGAATCTGTGAAGTCTTGGCCAGTCGTCGGTGAGAAGGTTTATGCTACCTTGCTAGGCCTATCTGCCAACCTAATGAAGGCGTTAGCGGAGTATGCTGATCAGGTTAAAAGCGTTCTAGGCACAATCGCTTCATCTATTGGCTCACTTGCTGGTGGCATACTGCAGTTCATTATCTCGCTGTTGATCTCTGGCGTATTCATGAGTAATGCACAAGCGTGTCAAAAGGCGTTCCAACAGATCTCCGTTCGTCTTGCTGGTGAGTATGGTGCTCAGTTTACTGATATTGCTAAAGCGACAGTACGCAGCGTGGTGCAGGGTGTAATCGGCGTTGCAATTACCCAAGCGATTATGGCGGCTATCGGTTTGTATCTTGCGGGCATTCCTTTTGCTGGCCTTTGGGTTGTAGCCGTACTCATCGTAGCGATAATCCAGCTTCCACCTATCATTGCGCTTATTCCTGCCATTATCTTTGCCTGGACCACAGACACTACCTTAGTCGCGAGTCTGTTCACTATCTGGTGTGTGCTGGTAAGCGCCAGTGACGCGGTATTAAAACCTATGTTGATGGGACGTGGGACTGACATTCCTATGCTAGTCATTCTGCTTGGTGCTATCGGTGGTATGGCGATGTCAGGCATTGTGGGGCTATTCGTAGGTGCGGTTGTACTTGCTGTAACGCATCGCTTGTTTGTTGCTTGGCTAGCTCAGTCCGAAGTAGATATCGAGCAGATTGAGCAAACTAAACAAGAGAGCGAATAATGGCGAAGATATCCGAACGCGATAACTTTCTTTTTTTGTTTGTAGCCTTGGTGGTGCTGCTTGCTGGCTGTGCCATCATGGAGCAGTTCTTTGATACAGGGCAGGGCATAGTGCTCATTGGTTTGCTGTTTTGTATGTCGGCTTCAACCTTGGGAATTGAAAAGAAAAGGTCACTAACTCGAGGTTGGTTTGGCTTCTTGACGGTAACCGTTCTAATCACCTCCATCGCATCCATATTGCAAGCGGCCAACTTAGCGGTTGTGTCCCTGATAGCGCTTATAATCTTTATCGGCCAATATTTAAGACATGCCACAAAGCTTGTATTGAAAGCACCGAGAATAGATAAGAACCAGATTGTCGGTTCTATCTGTATCTACTTGATGATGGGCCTTTGGTTTGCCTTTGTTCAACTGCTTCTATTAGAAATTCTGGATGGCGGTTTCAATGGTATTGAGCATGGTCCATGGCTAGATAATCTATCGCGCATGATCTATTTCAGTTTTATCACTATGACCTCAGTGGGTTATGGGGTAATTGCACCCACAGAGCCTTTGACGCGTTTTGTCGCTTATTTTGAAGCGGTAGCTGGGGTGTTCTATTTGGCTATCTTAGTTTCAAGCCTAGTGAGTGCGGGTTTGAGTCAGATAGATGAAAATAAAAGAAACAGCGACTCCGATTAAGAGTGAAAATACTTCGAATTTTAAAATGCCCGCGTCATTGCGGGTATTTTTATGCCTAGTAGTGTCAACAGACAGACGGTTTTATCAAGCACTCAGACTAAAAATAAGAGCTGCTATAGAAAAACAGTGATCTTTTTGACCCTTTCTTGACGTAGATTTACCTCAGAAAAGTAATGTAACAAATTATTCTCATACAAATTTCTGTGAGGTTGCCATACTTATTAGGTAGTTCTCCAAAACACAATGTTCGGAACAAGGGGTAAAGCAATATGAAAAAAGTAATTGCAATCACACTGGCCACGCTGTTCTCGCTTGCAACAGGTCTAGCTCATGCAGGCTTAAACGGAGACAAAGTAGGTCAAGATAACCGTCAACACCTACTCGATACGAACCAATCTACAATGAGCTACGCAGATGGTTCGAACGAAAGCGTTGATAGCGATTTTGATTGGTCAAAGTCTAACAATAAGAAACGCTAGGCTAGGTAAATAGATAGCCTGAGAGAAAAAAAGCCGTGAGCGTATAAACGCTGGCGGCTTTTTCAATATATGGACCCGGATAATTATCCTTGCAGTACCTCAAGCTGAAACTCGGTGCTAACCTCACCCAGAGTAAGATACACACTATCTTCACTGCACATCACACTGAAATCATTGGTGCGCTCTAGACCTTGTTCTAGAGATTGTATGGCTTCACCGCTTAGTTTGACGATGGTTACGTCTAGCTGAGATAGCTTGCCTTGGTTCTTGGTAAACCACATCTGAGATTTAGAATCGCCAAATGGATAGACCGCAACCTTAACGCCAGAGCGGGCTGCCTTTTTCAAACGATCGACGCTTGGTTCACCCACTTCAATCCAGGTTTGTAGAATGCCTGCATCATCGTGTTGCCAGATGTCCGGCTGCTCTTGATCAGAAAGTCCTTTGGTAAAGGCAAGCTCCGGGGTGTAGTTTAGGGCGAAGGCTACCATACGAGCCAACATGCGCTCTTTGGTCTCTGAAGGGTGTAGCGCTACCGTAAGGTTGAAGTCGTCGAATTTATTTTGATTAGTATCCGCTAGATTCACGCGGAATTTGTAGATAGTAGGTTTTAAGGCCACAACGTCATGCCTGACAAAAGAAATTTGCCGAGATTATAACGAAGTTTGTATGGCACAGATATGAAAAAGAAAGGCGGGGAATAAGAAGAGGGCCGACATAATGTCGACCCTTAAGAATTACAGTGCTTTGATTTGTTCAGCTTGAGGGCCTTTTTGGCCGTCAGTTACAACAAATTCTACTTTCTGACCTTCAGAAAGGGAACGGAAACCGTCACCAACGATTGCTGAGAAGTGTGCGAATACATCTGGTCCATTTTCCTGTTGGATGAAACCAAATCCTTTAGTGTCGTTGAACCATTTTACGGTGCCGGTTACTGTGTTTGACATTGTCGATTTTCCTTAACAATAAAAATATAGCCAATAAAAGGGGGAAGCTTTATTGGGTTGGCTTCTTTCGCCCTCGAAAGCCAGTTTATGAACATCCTTGTATAAGTCAACGACCCAAGTATTTGTTTTATGTATAGATTTTCATTTCTGTTACCTTGTCTGCATTTTTTATAATCATATTTCAAAGATTATTTATTTGTCATTTGAGTGCAAAAAAACAGCACTGTTTTGTGTGGCACAAATAATTGGGTATAGTGTCGGAAACAAATAAGGATGGTATTTAATTATGCAAGCAACTGTATCTTGGGTAGATGATTTTAAATTTATCGGCGAGTCTCAATCTGGTCACTCTGTAGTGATGGACGGCAGTGGCGGCAAGACTGCACCAAGCCCGATGGAAATGGTTCTGATTGCGGCGGGCGGTTGCAGCTCTGTTGATGTAGTTGACGGTCTGAAAAGTGCTGAACAAGCAGTAACTGGCTGTGTGGCAAAGCTTTCGAGTGAACGTCGTGAGGTTGCGCCTAAGTACTTCACTGCCATTAATATCCACTTTGAAGTATCAGGTGAAAACCTAGACCCTGAACTAGTGGCTAAGGTATGTGCCGATTCTCTTGAGAAGTATTGCTCAGTTTGTTTGATGATAGGTAAGGGCGTTGAAATGACCCATACCTGGGAAATCGTTTAAAACAAAAAATGCCCATCGAGTGATGGGCATTTTTTTTAAGATTCTGCGTCTTGTTTTTGCTGATTCTCAGGACGCTCGTCTTCGTGATTCTGGTAGTAGTATTCCCAGATCTCAGTTTTCTCTTCGTCTGAGATTTCGCAATAGGTCACACGCTGATCGTTCTCGTTCGCGCGAGTGATGTCATGGCCTTCCTGAACGCAGTACATTGACGCTTTACTTGTGATTGGATCCCAATCTTCAACGGTGTACTCATCAGGCTCGCTTGCACAACCTGCAAGGATGGCTGCACCCGCAACAACGGTCAACAATAGGCTTTTTTTCATTCTTGTGGCTCCAAAGACCATAGATGTTTCAAATTATCTCTTTCAGTGTACGAGATATACTAATTAATTCAATAGCTAACGATGAAACTCGTCTGAACTGAGTATATACTCCGCACACTATTATTACGAAGTATTACGGCCAATCGATGCGACACCTTCATACAGCCAAACACCCCGACATAGAACATCTAGATACAGCAACTATCGTTCAGCGCCAAGCCACCCGAGCCATAGCGGTGCGTGGCGACAAGATCTTGCTTCTTTACACTGCGCGTTATGAAGATTATTCGCTACCCGGTGGCGGGGTAGATCTGGGTGAGGACCTGATTGAAGGCATGGTGCGAGAGCTTCAAGAGGAGACAGGCGCGCAGAATATCCGCGATATCAAGCCTTTCGGTGTATATGAAGAGTTTCGCCCTTGGTACAAGGATGACGCAGATGTAATGCACATGCACTCTTATTGCTACACCTGCCATGTGGACAAAGAGTTAGGCGAGCCAAACTTTGAAGAATATGAGATTAAAAATGGCATGCGCGCCGAGTGGGTGAACATCCATGATGCTATCGCACACAACGAGAAGACCATGGCGCACAGCGAAAAGCAGGGCTTAAGTATTCAGCGAGAGACCTATCTGCTGCATCTGATTGCCAAAGAAATGCTTTAGTTGGTTTGCTTTAAAAACTGACCCGGCGTTAAACCAAAATGATTCTTAAATGCGCGAGTAAAATGGGACTGATCATTAAACCCGAGTTCGTGCGCCACTACGGCAATATTCTCTGAAGAGAGCAGAGCTTTGGCTTGTTCCAGTCGTTTACCCATTAGGTATTGATAAGGCGTAGCGCCGGTGAGCTTTTTAAACTCGCGCAGAAAATAAAACTTACTGCATCTTAGCAGGTCAGCTAAGTCATCCACCGAGATGTTGTTGCCAATATTCTGTTCAATATAGCTATCTATTCTCGCCATTTGTCCTTGGTCGAACTTAGATGCCGACAGTTGGTCGTTTTTAAGATCAAAGTAGTTGGAATAATTCTGAATGTAGTGCGTGGAAAGCAGAGATATCAGGTTATTCAGATAGGCTTTTCCATTCCTCCCCTTAGACTTTGTCTCTAGGACAAACAGCTCCATTATCCCTTTAATGGTGTCGTCCATTACGTTGTAGTTATTCAGGAAGTTGAGCTCTAAACCTTCTAGCCCGAGAGGGCAGTGAGAGAGGAATTCTGACTCTTCAATAGCCAGAATCAAGAAGTAGCAAGGCTCAGAGATTTCGTGGGTAAAAGGCGTTTTCGGCGGGTTAATCCAGATGTTGCCCGGGCTGGTCTTCAATGCCGACAAGGTGCCATCTTTTTCAGCGCTCCAACTTAGGTCTCTATCTAGCGCCATAGCGAAATAAAAATAAGGCGTATACACGTTAGTCGGATAGAAGTGTGGCGAGTTTCCTTTTTCTAAAACTACCCCTTTCCATTCTAGGTTTGCGTTTGAAAATTCTATCTCTAACACCTCGCCACAATCGGAGGCTTGTTGGGTTTCAAAATCAAAGAATTCTAGATGGGACTTCATACTCATATCTCGAGGATTGCTCTTACTAATTTGTTTATTTTTAAGCAGTTATATCCGCGCGTCAATAAAGTACAAAAGTTTGAGCAGTAATGTTCAATCCCTTTCATAGGTCGAGCGCTAATCTAAACCCATCTAAGCAAGCAACGAAAGGGAGTAAGCAAATGTTTAGAAAACTGATTACCTTATTACTAGCCGCGACATCGGCATTCGCAGTCAACGCCAAACAGGAGATCTTTATGCAAGCCATTCAACTAGATACTCGAGTCGGTCAATTAGAAGCAAACCTCTATATGCCTACTGGCGTCGAAAGACCGCCTGTGGTTATCGTCACTGGGGCGTGGACAACGGTTAAGGAACAAATGCCGGCGGTGTATGCCCAAAAGCTAGCTCAAAATGGCTACGCGGCAGTGACCTTTGATTTTCGTGGCTGGGGCAAATCTGAAGACTCGGTTCACTATCTAGAGGACCCAAGTCGTAAAACCGAAGACATTCGCGCCGTGATCGACGCTGTGGCCTTGCTAGAACAGGTAGACGGCAATCGCATTGCGGGTTTGGGCATCTGTGCATCGGCAGGCTATATGTTGGATGCAGTCTCTCACAATGACAAGGTACGCTCGGTGGCTGTGGTTGCTCCTTGGCTACATGATAAAGCCATGGCAACGGCTATCTATGGTGGTGAAGAAATTGCGGCGGGACTTTTGGCAGCAGCTCAGCAAGCCGCTAACTCTGCTACTCCAGTTTATATCGAAGCTGCTAGCACCACCAATGACGGTGCGCTGATGTACCAAGCGCCATATTACACAGAAACCGACCGTGGTTTGATCCCTGAGTACGACAACAAATTCAACGTGGCCTCTTGGACTGGTTGGTTAAATTATGATGCTCAAGCGGGTGCAAGCTCTCAAGACAAACCTGTGTTTATGGTAGCCTCCGAGGCGATGGCATTGCCTGCTGGTGCCCATCAGTATCTTGATAACTCTGGTGAAAACGTGAAGGCGGTATGGCTTGAAGATATCACCCAGTTCGAATTTTACGACCAACCAAAGGCAGTCGGCCTAGCAAGCGATGCTGTTGCTGAGCACTTTGCGGTAACTCTATAAGGAGTGGGTGATGAAAGCATTTAAAGGATTACTTTTCATCATGCTAGGTCTGGTGTCTGCGTCGATAAGTGCGCAGACCCTTGATGAAGCCAAGGTTCGTTCGGCTATCAATGGCTTTTCTACCTTTGCAGACCAGGGAGCTTACGAATATCTTGGACGCTTGTTTGCACCAGAGCTGACTGTTGACTACACCTCTTTGTTTGGTGGTGAGACTTCCAAGGTAAAGAGGGAAGATTTGCTAAAACAGTGGGCAGGGTTTCTACCTGGGTTTGATGCCACCTTTCATGACCTCAGTAATGTGCAGGTGACTGTTAGCGGTGACAAAGCAACGGCAACGGCTGACATCACCGCAAGCCATTATTTGGGTGAAGGCTTTTGGGCTGTATCAGGAAGTTATGATTTTGCTTTGGTTAAGTCGGATGAAAATTGGCAAATCAGCGCCATCAAGATCAACGCAACCAGTGAAGAGGGAAGCCGAGATATTCTTGCTGAAGCGCCCAAGTTTGCAGAAGCGAATCTTGAGCAGCGTCAGGCAAGACTGGTCAAGGATTAGAAAGGCCCATTAGGAAAGCGAAAGGCCTTCGTTTGATAAACATAAAGGAGCTCAAAGTGAGCTCCTTTTTTGCGTTGTGTGCTAGCGAGGTGGGCGCATTACCCTAGACATATCCCTTCTATGCTAGGAGAAGGCTTTATTCAATTCATCAATTTCAGCTTATCAAATGACTCAGTCCAATCGGGTAATAAAAGTCTGCTCGTCATCCACAAAAGCTACAAACCCGCCGTGATAGATAAACACTCGACCACGCCCTTCAACTAAACAGGCAAGCTGTGGGTTCAAATCTTCTTTGTTATTTTGACTTTGAAATGTGCCAGTATCTGTGACCACGCCGTCGAGTCTAGGCAAATATCCATAAGTGCGCTTAGCTTGATCAATCAGGCTTAACTCGCTGGTGGTAGAGAAGCAAGAGGGGATCGCACCGGCGTCTTCGATAAACATAGTTTTGAATTCTTCAAAAGCTGTAATCACCAGCCAGTCGATGTCGTTAACACGATGGATAAACATAGAATTTCTCGATAAATCTGATTTGGAGATCTTATCACTATCAGGGTAGGACTTAGTAGAGTTTTAGTCGCTAAAGAGCGGAATTGTGTACCAATTCAGAACATTCACCAAGTCAACTTGAGACATGTTTTTATACATTGCAATTGCTGAAATACTATCGATCCTTGTGGTAAGTTAATTTTTAATTGATTGGTTTTGGGCTTTAGATTGAGGGCCTTGAAAGAGCGCTAGGCGTTCAAAAGGAAACTGGCATGGAAGTGACAATTGGAACGTCTCCAGAGCTTATCGAGCAAGCTCAGGCTATACGATTTCAAGTATTTAGCGTTGAGCAGAGCATCCCAAATGAATTGGATTTTGATGGACTAGACAGCGCCTCTGTTCATGCTCTGGTTATGGATGGCAACCAAGCGATAGCAACCGCTCGTTTATTGATAAACCCAGATGGCTCTTCAGTAATGGCGCGAGTTGCAGTTCTTGAGGCATATCGTGGTAATGGCATTGCCTCTAAAGTTGTGACGTCGCTGATGAATTACGCGAAGCAACAAAGTGTCGATTTCATCGAAATTCATGCACATAGTTTTCTTCGAAACTACTACCAAAAGTTCGGTTTTGATTTTATCCAAGAAGTCGAGGTAGTCGGTGGGCATCAACTAATCGAAATGCGCTACCATTCACCGCGCTCAGAACAAGCGGTGTCGAGCACTAATACTGATGCCGCATCTTAACCCAAGCTAGCACTCTTGCTGCCCATCTCTAGTTAAAACTTGAGGCACCTTGTCCGGTTTGGCATAAGAAAGGCGATGTATCATATCTGTTCTATGGTAGCTATCTAGCCCAGAGACACACACGATTTGCATTGATTCTACATCTACATATCCGTCTTTTCTCACTGCATTCGAAGGCAATGTGACTCGTTCTATTTCTCCAATGATCAGCTCGGTTCCATTGATGGCTAACGTTTGATGCTCTCGCAGTCGCATCGCTATTTTGAGTGGGCTTTGCTCAACAAATGGAGCAGGATGGTTGTCGAGGTATTGGGGTGTAAGCCCAGTTTGGCGAAACTCGGATACGTCAGCCGGATAGCGCGCTGAAGTTTGGTGCGCTTGTTTCGCAATTGGTCTTGTCACTGAATTGATGGTGTAGACACCTGTAGCAAGAATGTTCTCTAAGGTGTGCCTTTCGACGCTACTGGGGCGAATAATAAACCCCATCAGTGGTGGGTTAGCTCCAAGGTGAAACACAGAGCTGACGATTGACAAGTTCTCTTGTCCTTCAGAGTCGACGGTGCCAATGAGGTTGGCGCTTTTAAAACCCGACAGACTATTAATAAACCGCGCACGAAAGCGATCTTCCATTTCTGATAATGCATTCTGGTTAAAAATGGTTTGCATTGATTTATCTTCCTTATTTTAAAGTATTGCCATCGTAAGAAGCTAATAATAGTGGCTTCTCAAATTATCATTGCTCAGTACCGAGTTAGTCAGGCACTATTTCTTCGAAACACAAAAGAGATACGTAGGTGATCGTCATAGCGATTTAAGCCGTAGCAAAAGCCGTTTAAGCAGGAAAAATTATATGGCCTCAGTCTACGTAAGCGTTGGAAGCAACATTAATCGTGAACACCACGTCAAGGAATCTCTCAAAGCATTAAAAAATCGCTTTGCACCTTTGACTATTTCTAATTTCTACGATTGTGAACCTGTAGGTTTTGAAGGGGACAATTTCCTCAACTTAGTCGTCGGATTTGAATGCTGTCTCCCAGTGGGCGAGTTGGCTAAGGTTCTACAGCAAATCGAATTGGATAGTGGCCGTCTGCGCGAGAATAAAGAGTGGGCCTCACGCACTTTAGATATCGATATCCTCCTTTACGACAATAAAGCGGGCATTATCGACGGGGTAGAGCTTCCGAGAGGCGAAATCACGGAATACGCTTTTGTGCTCAGACCCTTAGTCGATGTCGCTGGGCAAAAACTTCACCCAACCTTGAATATCTCGTATCAACACATCTGGAATAACTTCGACCAGATGAGCCAGAAAACCGAACCCATATCTTTTGAGAACAGTTTCAGCTAGTCAGTGCTCTCCTGTATACAAAACAGCTAACCGCCTGAGCTGTATTGATCTTTTCCTCTAGCAGCCACGTAATTTTCATCACGCTCTAAGGATTGGAAATCGATATGAATCACAACGCAATTATCACCATCACAAATCTCAGATTGAGAACCTATATAGGTTTCAATGAAGAAGAGAAAACTAAGCAGCAAGACATCGTTATCAATGCTGAAATCCATTATCCAGCTAACAACCTTTGTCTCTCAGATGATGTCGACAATGCGCTTAATTACAAAAACATCTGCAAAAAAATTATCCAACACGTCGAAGTTGGCCGGTTCCTACTATTAGAAAAACTCACCAGTGATGTGCTCGGCATTTGTGTCGACCACCCCTGGGTGAAATATGCTCAAGTGAGAATAGACAAGCCACATGCATTGCGTTTCGCAGACTCCGTCTCGCTCACCCTGAGCTATGAAGCAGATCACGACAGTAATTCACAAGGAGCAAGCTAATGTTGAGCAAAGAAGCTGAAATAGTAAAAGAAGCACTGCTGGCAAAGGGGCTTGAAACTCCGATGACACCGAGCGAAATGAACAGCGACCAGAAATATAACCGTATCAAAGGGTTGTTAACGGAGGTCGTTAGTACTCTCGGGCTGGATTTAACTGATGACAGTCTCGCAGAAACGCCTCATCGCATCGCCAAGATGTATGTACATGAGATTTTTTCTGGACTCGATTACGCTAACTTCCCAAAAATCAGCGTCATCGACAATAAAATGTCCGTTGATGAAATGGTCAAGGTGTCAGAGATAGACTTAACCTCGACATGTGAACACCACTTCATCACCATCGACGGGTTAGCACAGGTCGCCTATATCCCTGAGTCTAAGATTCTGGGGCTGTCCAAGATAAACCGTATCGTTCGATTCTTTGCTCAGCGACCTCAGGTTCAAGAGCGCCTCACTCAGCAAATCCTCGTTGCCATACAGGCTCTGGTGGAGACCGAGAACGTTGCCGTCACTATTACCGCGACTCACTATTGCGTTAAATCAAGAGGCGTTATGGATGCAAACTCTGAGACCACCACAACTGCATTAGGTGGCATTTTCAAAACTAACCCTCAAACCAGAGCCGAGTTTTTACGATGAGTGAGACAATTCTAATTACCGGTGTGGGTAAGCGATTAGGGTTTGCTTTGGCGCTGCAACTCTTAACGGACGGATATAAAGTGGTCGGCACCTACCGCAGTGACTACCCTCATCTGCAGCTTCTGCGCGATAGAGGGGCAGATTTACAACAAGTGGACTTTTGTAAAGAAGGCAGTTTGGCGAACTTCCTTGACTACGTTAGTCAGGAGTTCAGGGAGCTCAGAGCTATCATACATAACGCCTCTGACTGGAAGCCGGAAAACAAGAAAGACCCTAGTGATAATGCAGTGTCCATCATGAATCAGATGATGACGGTTCACGCTACCGTGCCCTACCTAGTCAACCTAACCCTTAAAGACCAACTGACATCTGGCGACAAAACGTCAGACGTCATACACATCAGTGACTACGTTGCGGAAAAAGGCAGTAAAAAACACATCGCTTATGCGGCGAGTAAAGCCGCACTTAACAATCTCACGCTTTCGTTTTCAGCAATGATGGCTCCCAAGGTAAAGGTAAACACAGTCGCCCCAGCCATGCTTAAATTCAATGAACACGATGACGAGGCTTACAAGGCTAAAGCTCTGCAAAAAGCGCTGATTCCAACAGAGGCGGGCTTTGAAGAGGTGATCGACGGCATCAAATTCATCTTGGCTAGTCGCTATATGACCGGACGAACTTTGCATCTTGATGGCGGTAGGCATTTGAAGTGATGACTACAATAGGATGAGGCTCTCTCTTACGAGACATGTAGTCATCTAAACCAAAATCCCAATACCGAGCTAACTAATTTCGCTAGCTCAAATTTGTTTACGCTATTCGTCCATCCTCTTCATCTCTACTCTCCACCCTAGTGACCAGCAGTTGATCCACTTTGTAGTCATCGATGTCGACCACCTCAAACTTGTAACCAGAGAAGGTAACAGAATCGGTGCGACGCGGAATCTTTTTCAGCATAAAGATCATAAAACCAGCGATAGTCTCGTAGTTCTGTGAGTGTGGCAGTTCGTCTATTTGTAATATGCGCATCACATCTGTGATAGGGGTTACACCATCGATCAACCAAGAATGCTCATCACGGGCCACAATCTGCTCTTCACCCTCGGCTAGCACCCAACTGCCCATGGCTGCGCTTTGTAAATCATTAAATGTCACTACGCCAAGCACCAACGCGTATTCGTTCATTACCACTGCGAAGTCGACGCGGTTGGCCTTAAAATATTCCAACGCTTCAGACAGGCTCAATGTATCAGGGATGATAGGGCAGGCTTGCACAACACTGCTGCTTTTTAAATCCAAGGTCTGATCATTAATGAGTCGAATCAATAGCTCAGTAGAATTGACAAAGCCCTTAATCGCATCAAGATGTCCGTCGCAAACCAGAAATTTGTGATGCGGGTTATCAGCGATTTTACGCTTAAGCATATTTTCATCGTCGCTAA
This sequence comes from Vibrio ishigakensis, assembly GCF_024347675.1. Taxonomy (NCBI): domain Bacteria; kingdom Pseudomonadati; phylum Pseudomonadota; class Gammaproteobacteria; order Vibrionales; family Vibrionaceae; genus Vibrio; species Vibrio ishigakensis. Next base: position 1,250,768 of record NZ_AP024882.1, read on the forward strand.
GTGAGAGAAACGCAATGTCTTCGCGCGGCGTCATGGCTGAAGTAATCGGAATAGACTGCATTTGAAAGACGCTTTCCATCATTTGTTGCTCGTTGGTATCGAGCACGCCTGCTTCCGCGCCGGCATCCATCACCGCGTAAATATCATCACTGGTGATGTCGTCATTACGCTCGGCAGGCACACGAAGCAAACGAAAAATTAGATTCGCCAAGCCGTTAAACACCAACACGAAGGGCTTGAGGACTAAGATGCACACCAATAACGGCTTAACTAGGGTCAAAGCAACGGTTTCGGGTATCGCCATAGCAATACGTTTAGGCATCAGGTCGGCAATCAAGATAAACAGACTGGTTACTAGGGTGAAGGAGAGCACAAAACTCGTCTGCGCGACCCAATTTGCAGGAAGCCAATGGCTAAGGATAGCTGCGATATAAGGGGTAAATGCGGACTCCCCGACGATACCGCCCATGATAGCAACCGCGTTTAGGCCAATTTGCACAACGGTAAAGAAATCACCCGGGTTTGTTTGCAGACCAAGAACCAAAGTGGCTCGATCATCACCATCGTCTGCCAACTGGCGCAGGCGAATTTTTCGCGCTGCGGCCAACGAGATTTCTGACATGGAAAAAAAGCAACTGATTAAGATCAGCGCCATGATAATAAACAGGTTTTCAACTAGGCTCATCGAGGCTATCCGAATAGAAAATTGGCGCTATTTTAGCCACAAGTGACGATGAGATTTAGAAAACCTCCACGAAATCATTTTATCGTGACGATAACCGAATTAGCAGGCTGTTTGTCTATTGTTTTCAAACACTTGTCAGTGATGGTGATGTCCCGTACGCTCGTGATTTACTCATTATCTATAAATAGGAAGTTTTCGTAATGCATAAGTCAGATAAAAAGATCGAGAATCTAATCAGGAACGTACTGACCGAAGTATGTGAAGACACATTGAAAGGATACGATGGTTTTCTTTGGGTGACTCACACAGTTCAATTCTCTTCTTTTCCACAAAGCTTAAAAATAGTGTGCGTATTTGAAACCAATCAAGACAGAGCAAACTTTTTAGTTGGAGAAGGCCAGCAGCATATCTCATCAACTATCCAAAAGGCATTTAATAAGGTTGGGGTACAGCTAAAAAACGTAAGCAAGCAAATCAGTTACGAGACACGGTAAAGGTCAGTGTTGAAGCTTTGTTACTTAATACGCTTTTAAACGATAGAGATAAACGACATGAAGAAACAAAAGAGTCCCTGTATCGATATTTGTGATTTTTCAAACTCTAAAGGATGGTGTTTGGGTTGTAGCAGAACTCAGGAAGAATGCAAAAAATGGAAAACCATGAAGCCTTACGCCACAAACATACTTCAGAAGGAACTGAAAAGAAGATTATCACAAATGAAAATCGATTAGGTGCAAGATAAGTGTGCCTCTGACACACTTTTGCCCCAATAAGAGTTAGAGCATAAGCTGTCATATGTAATGTAAATATGGTTTTTCCTTCTTAAACTAATTCGAAATACGGCGGACAACACCAACTGAGTTTGTTAGCTCAAACTACTACGATAAGAGGATCATGGTTTCTTAACCAACTCAGAAAGCAAGTGAATGACGGTTGATTTTGGCTTTGCTTTGCTGTAACTCTTTCAGTTAGTTACTTTATTATGAGGCTTCGGCACAGAATATAGTGATTAACTCATGCAGCCAATCAGCTCTAAATTTCTGAAGTAGCTACACCAAGTTACTCAACGAAGCCTCTAGATGTTATTTTCACTGTCTAGGTACCTGTGCATATTCTTCCTCAACACTATCCCTTTTGCATTTCGCTGTCTCTATGGTGAGCAGATAGGTGCTTGGTTAAGATTTTATCTAGTGCTTTGGTATCACAGGGTTTTGTTAGAACTTCATTACAACCACTATCCAGCATCGTTCTTCTCGTTTCATCAAAGGCATCAGCTGTATATCCAACTATGAGAGGTTGCTTAGGTATGCTTGCTCGTCGTATCAATCTAGTGACTTCAATGCCATCTTTGATAGGCATATGATTGTCCATGAAGATACAATCAAAATTTTGCTCTAGAGCTAATTTCAAGCCAGATTCACCTTCTGTTGCCAAAAAGCAACTGAAATGACGATTAACCAAATGTCTTTTTAATAAGATTGCGTTTACTGAATTATCTTCGACGATCAATGCCCGATATCCAGAGCCGTCAAAGGTTTTTGTGTCATCATGTAGTTTCTGATTAGGTTCTGCCATTTCAAAATGATTAATTGGTAATGTGACAATAAACTCACTGCCTTTTCCAACTTCGCTGGTAACCTCAATCGAGCCGTTCATTGCCTTGATTATTTCTGATGTGATAGCCAAGCCTAAACCTGTTCCACCAAATTTGCGGGTTGTATCATCTTCGGCCTGGACGAAAGGTTTGAAAATTTTGTCGATTTTGGACTCGTCGATACCGACACCAGTATCCGCTATTTTTAAGGTGAGTTGGCCTTCTGTGTTACTACCAGTGATGACTGTTGCAAGTGATATATAACCCTTTGAAGTAAATTTCAGCGCGTTACCAACGAGATTTTGTAGGACTTGCATCAGTCTTTTGTTATCGCTCATGAGCATGACTGAATTTGTATTCACATTGGAATCGAATAAGAAACGGATCCCTTTTTCCCGACAAAGAGGCTCATAAAGGCTCTTTATTCCTTGAGTTATGCTTTTCAAAGGGAACATGACATTGTTAATTTGAATCTCAGATGACTCGATTTTAGAGAAATCAAGTATGTCGTTGAGCACAGACAGCATATGTCGACCTGACTGCATTTGAATGCTGACACATTCTGCTTGCTCTTGGTTCAAGTTCGTTTCTTCAAGCAACTCGCCCATGCCCAATATTCCATTCATAGGTGTTCTAAGTTCATGACTCATTGTTGCCAAGAATCGAGATTTGGCAGTGTTTGCAGCTTCAGCTTGAATGGCTTTTTGTTTAAGTTCGTTCTCTAACTTAACTCTATCGGTTATATCACGCTCTACCGCCATAAAGCCTTCTAATTGACCAGTTTCACTATATAGAGGTGTTATCGCTGCTTCGATCCAATATGGATTTCCGTTTTTGTGGTAATTGAGAAGTTCAAAATCCCCGTGGACCTCTTGATTGATTGCGTCTCTAATTGCTTTTTTGACTGTAGAGGATGTTTTCTCCCCTTGAAGTAAGTCACCAGGCTTCTGCCCTATCAATTCTTCCGAACTGTAGCCAGAGAGCTGTTCAAATGCTTGGTTCACCCATGTGGTTTTGATGTCAGTATCTGTGAATATCACTGCGTCACGCATATGTCTCGCTACTCGCGCTAAGCGAGTAGACTGCCGCTCTTTTTCGGCTAATGCTAATTGGGATTCATATAGGGCTTGATAAGGAGAGACGATGTATTTCTTACCAACAAAGTAAAGTAGGACAATAGAGATGAATGTGGCTAAGCTTAGGCCTTTAAATAGACTGGTGAACAGTTTGTGCTCTGCGTCTAAAAAGACCGTAGGGGACACGGCGAAAGTGACACTCAAGTCTGTGCCTGGTATTTGATGAGTTTCGGATTCCCATCCTTCAGGAACAGACATTTTCCAATCAAAATGGCTTTGACTGAGACCAAACCAATAGGTATTTTCTTCATTTTTCCCCAGTGGAAGGTCACTGTCGCTCAGCGGTACCGTATAGATGCCGAGACCTTCTGGGCTGCCGTTGTAAGAAATAGGTGTGGTTACTACTAGTGTCGTTTTCTGCCCATCATGGAAGAACGTGTAGCTTGGCTCATTCAAAAGACTTTCATTGTGAATGCCCTGTTGTAACAGTTCTTTTAAAGCTAGAGGTCGTTTGGTTTCTCCATAAATACTCTCCCCAAGGACATCATAGATACAGAAATGTCCTTCTTGGTTGGGTACCTTGATGGTGGCTAATGTGTCCTTTAATGCGTTTACATCGCTCACGCCTTCCAAAGCTGTAGCTTGAACTAATGAAAGTGAAACCATTTCATTCAAGGTTTTCTGGTGGAATTTGAGAAACTCAACAAAGTAGTGCTCCATACTTGCGAAACGTGAAGCGTTACTCTCTTGTACAATTTCGTTAGCGGTCCTCTGAGATTGAAACTTGATAAAACCAAGGCTCACAATCGCGAACGTAAGCGCACCGAAAATAATGAACAACGAAAAAAAATGCAGGCCATTGTTTTTATTAAATCTCATTATGGTCTTCCTGCAATTTCATTATTTGATTTTGGCTCTATTTTAATGGCGTTATGTTCATCAAATGTCGCCATACACAAGTCTTTTGCACCCAATGCTTCGTGAGCGTCTATGTTGTCTCTACTGAATGCTGAGAACGGAGTGTTATAGGTTTTAATAAGACCCTCGATTGGGCTATGCAATGATTCCAGCGCCAGTTTTAACTGTTCGCTATTTTTATTTTTGTCATGAGTTAATGTAACTTGCTGCATTGCTACGATGAAAATCCTAGCTAAATCGTAACCATGGATAAATCCAGCAGGCGCTTGGATGTCGGTATCTTTTATTTCATTAGGAAACATGCTTCGGGCGCGCTCAAGAACTTTCTTTTGCTGCTCATTAAGTGGAGAGCTGTAGAAATTGAAGCATGATTGAATAAACTTAAGGTTCACTCTATCTCGCTTTTCTTTACTGACTTGCTGTGGGAAATTTCCCCCGGTTATTCCCCAATGACTGAACACCTTAAAATCTGCATTCACATCAGATACGGCTTCAATGAGCAATCTACCTTCTCGAGCATTCGATACGAGTAAGACACAATCTACCTGTTGGGTTATCAGTTCACGAATCATAAGGCGAGCATTGTTGTCTTGAATCCCCCAATTGAACCAAGTTGACTTTACTGTTCCTTTAAATTGATGTGGGAGAGCGCCTCGCATAGCCCTATCGTTGGACTTGCCCCATCCTGTATTTTCAAGAAGTAGGTGTATGTTTTGACATTGTGCGTCGATGGCTTGCTTTATAAGGATTGGGCCTACTTTTGAGTCATCAACTGAAAGTCTAAATATATAGTTATTTTCAGCGCTTGGGTGGCGTGTAATCGGGCCTCCTGCCGCCCAAGGCACAAGTGTTAGTATTTGTGATTCGTTTAAAAAGTCTCTGTACTTGATTAATGGGGGAGAGTGGAGTCCGCCAACATATGCTAACCCCTCTGGGTCATTTTTGAACATGCGCATGTTTTTCAGACTTCGTTTAACATTCCCTCTATGGTCAAGGGTTATGAACTCTATCTTACTGTCGCCTATTCGATTATTCACTTCATCAAAGGCCACTTTGAACCCCATTTCTATAGACCGAGCAGAAGCAAAGTAACTAGTCCGATCAGCATCCAAATAGATTTTGAATACCTCCTCGTCTGCGCGAGAGCCAATAGCGATGAACATTACAAAGGTGGTGATTAAAATCCGTTTTATAATCATTTTTAACGTATCTTGGAAATTGAACTTGCTATCCAGTAAGAAAGGATAGATGTAAGAAAATTCAAGATTACTTACTTAAAAGTTTATAGCTGAATTAAAAGTTCCAATGAGGGAGTCGAAGAAAATTGCAAAAAGGAACTAACACAATTTTATCCATGACTATCTTGCTGAGGACATCAGTATTGCTTTTCTAAAATCGTTGTTGGTCAATAATTCGAAGGAGGCCAACATGAAAATGCAATTAACTAGAATAGGTAGTGGTATAAAAAGACCATTTAAACTGGAGGAAATCTGGCGAATTAGAACTCTATTGGAGTTAGAAAATGACCTTATGCAACTTGCATTATTAAATTTGGCTATTGATAGTAAATTAAGGTCAAGTGATTTACTAAAACTTCGGGTATATGATGTTTCGTCTGAAGGTGTTGTTCACGAACGAGTGCAGTGTTTGCAGCAAAAAACGGGCTTTGACGTGCATTTTGAAATCACGCCAAGGACTCAGCAAAGTATTGGTCGCTGGCTATTCTCATCTTCACTGGATGGAACCTGCTATCTTTTCCCTAGTTCACGTCGTAAAGGACAATCTATCAGTTACTCGTTTTATCGTTCCATAATAAGAAACTGGGCAAGTAAACTAGGCTTGAATGCTGATAACTATGGAGCACACTCTATGCGACGTACGAAAGCCACCCTCATCTATGCTTGGACAAAGAATATCAGGGCAGTGCAAATCTTACTTGGACATACCAAGCTAGACAGTACGATTCGCTATCTTGGTGTTGAGTTGGAAGATGCTCTAAGACTATCTGAGCAAACAGATTGCTAGAAATCAAACCGCAGGCTTTTCAAAGCACTGAGAAGCCTATACCCCACTATCGTTTAGAGCATAAGTCGTAAGTGCCTCGCAACGAAGCCACCAGAGGCTACTTTCATTTATGGCCTATGTTTTTGAGCTCTACAGCATTATGTCTTTCCAATATCCAATCCTTGGCTTGTTTTCTAGGCATTGCCCTGGAAAACAGGAACCCTTGGCAAAGCTCAATTTGGTTGGCACGTGCCAAGTCTAAGTGTTCTTGTTGTTCGACGCCCTCGAGTATTGTGGAAAATCCGAGAGCTGAAGAAAGCTGCGTAATAGCTTTAATTACCGCATGTGCATCAGACTTTAGGTCGACATTTAGCGTGAAAGATTTGTCTATCTTCACCGTATCGAACACTTTACTAATTAACAGATCCAAAGAAGCGTTGCCTGTCCCAAAGTCGTCCAGTTGAAGTGAGAACCCTAGTTCTCGAAGTTTTAGCAAGGCTGTTAGGGCAGATTCCTTGTTTTTGATGATGGCTGTCTCAGTCAGTTCAAGAGGGAAGTGGCGAGGATCGATTGTTCCTCTGTCGATATGTTCTTTTAAAAGGTTAAAGAGACTGTCATTCTCTAGTTGTAGTGCTGATACATTGACTGAAACATTAACGTCAAAGCCTAACTCTTCTAATTCCTGTCTAAACGCGATGGCTTCTTCAACCACAGTCTTACCGACGGTAATGATGTCGCTTGTCTCCTCTAGGATTGGGACAAACTCATCTGGACCAATCAATCTGCCGTTGTACTCTTTGTTGAGACGCAGTAGCGACTCAAATCCAACCACGCGACCATCAACTGTCGATATCTGCGGTTGGAACCAAACTTCAAATGCATCATTTTCGCAAGCGAATTTAATGTGTTGAGTGATGTCGAACTTGTACCAGCTCGCCTGTTGCAGTTTGTCACTAAATATACTGACACCCCCACAATCTAGTGGGTTGCTCTTAGAATAGAACATTGCAGTATCGGCTTTAGCGAGCAGTTCTTCGAAATTCGTTCCGTGTTTAGGGTAAAGCGATACTCCGATTGAGCAGGATATCTTTAACTTATTTTCAGCAATAACCAGTGGTTCGTTTAGCGCTCCGTGCAGATGCCTAGCAAAGCTCTCTGTCGAAGCTTGGTCGCCATAATAGAGTGCGACGAACTCATCACCTCCAAGCCTTGCAACGACACCGTTCTGGTTTAGGAGCTGACTAATAAGGGAGCCTATGTGAATCAGGAGTTTATCACCAACTTCATGGCCTAAGTTGTCATTGATTGATTTAAAGTTATCCATATCAATGAACAGTAAGCCAAACGAAGTGGAAGGTGTTTGCCTGTTTTTGAACATGTTGCTCAATGCACGCCTGTTGGGAAGACCTGTCAGAAAATCCGTATGTGCTTGTTGTAAGGCGTTGTCTTCAGCCAATTGACGTAGTTGTACTTCTTCCTCAAGTTCTACCTTGCTAACAGTCGTTTGCTTTAGAGATATAAGAAGTTCCTCAATTTTTGACTGAAGAACTGACCATTCATGTATTCTCGTGGATTTGTATTTTCTCTTACCTTGATTGCTACCTGTCATATTGACGGCGTCGCTGATAATACGAACTGGAGTAACTAGCGACACATAGATCATTGCAAACAAAAGACATACTAGGAGTACCCCTGAAACTACGACGATCTTTTGTTCCAGATTTAGTTGCTCAAGCTCGTCATAAGAGTGTTCTTGAACCTGCCTAACCAACATATCTAAATGTGCGATCAAGTTTTGGTTGTAAGTATCTAGGGTGTTGAGTATCCAATCGTAGCTTTTAGCACCACTCACATTTTGCAGTAGATGAAATTGAGTCCTGATCCGCGTTATGTCCGACGATACTCGCTCGATCATTACGGAGTCTCCCAGACCTGATGATTGAATGAGAGCTGAATACTTCTTCTCCACGCGGTCAATGGTATTCAACCAACGTGTTAATGAATCGGTTGATTTAGACTTGCTGTAGTCCGTGACAAGCATTCCAAGGGTATGCGTTTTTTGACTCAAGTCTAGCGCTTGTCGACCGACCTCAATGATCTCTTCTCGAACACGATTTTGTTTATCAGAAATGTAGATAAGCAACACGATGAAAAACACGAGTAGAGTAAGTATTGAAAGTAGGGCATGTTTGATACTAATCCTCATTGGTAACCACCGTCTGTTTTAAAGGCGCGATGCTTTCAAGGCTCTCTGTTCGCAATGCGAGCATAGGAACAAATCCTCTTCCTTCCTCTATACCAAGGTCCACAAGCCATGACATTTGTCTTTCCAGCAGTGGCACCAACGGCCGGTATAAAGAGACTTCCCACATACTGTCTTCTTTTAATGATTTCATGCTTTTGGGTGTGGCGCTTAGAGACTTTGAAAGTGTCGATATGACTTTCTCTTCGTCGCTGATAAACAATTTCTCTGCTTCAATGAGCGTAGTTAGAACTCGCGCTACATCTTTGGAACTCACTCGTTCATTTGCGAGCATTAATTCATGCTGAAGGTAGATGCCAGCGAATTGTTGAATGTAGACAGGCTTGGGAGGTGCTTTTTTTATCTGGCTTATGAAAGGCTCTCGAATGGTAATAAAATCGCATTCCCCTTCATATAAGCCCGTGACTAAATCGGAAATGTTAAGGTACTTAAAGGTGACATCTTTTTCTCCAGAATACTCAACCAGTAACTGACCGTAAAAATGCAAGGCCGACTGGTGTTGTGTGCACATTGTTTTCCCTTTCAACGCACTCAAATCATTGATGGGAGAAAGCGATGCTAGAGCATTTTGATTGTCTGAATCGAACACGGAAGCGACAATGCGGTAATTACTCAGCCTGTGTTGGTTGGCTAGGAAAGCAATATCTGCCACAAGGATAAAATCAGGGTCGACTTCTTGGTTAATAACTGATTTGAGGGCGAGCTTGCCACTAGGTCGGTCTATAACATGCAACTCAATATTATTTTTTTTAAAAAGGCCTTGTTCTTGCGACACCTTTACCAGTCCAAAGCCTGGCTGTACTCCAGTAATCAAGGAGAGCGAAATAGGCGTATCACGCTTGCTAATATCGTTGGACGGCTCAGAGCAAGCCATTAGAAGCGCTGATGCTAAAACGATTAGGTACTTGTACATACTCCATCCTTGGTAATACGCATATATTGGGTAGGTTAGGATACTTTTTCGGAGATACAAGAGTTTGTATGAGGCACTGTTTATGTACGAGTATTTTTTGGTTGATTCTCAGGCAATTTTTGCCAAGGGAAATTTCGTATCTTGCAGCTAAGAAGTGGAGGGTAGTATTTCAAGCTGAACTCGTGATTAGCTTTTTCACCACGTGGTAACAAGGCTCTATTAAACATTGATTAGTTGAGCCTTAGACTCTCTTTTATCAAGCGTTTTTCCACATCTCATTTGGTAGCATAAATCTCAATAGGGTTGAGATAACTTCAGATACAGAGCATTAAAGGCGCACGACTTGCTGCATAACATCTCTGCCCTCTGTCTCGACGTAGTTCAGAAAAACTTTCGCGATGGGTGACATAGGCACACTTGGTGTCCAGGAAAAAGACCATGTGGTTCTTATCGGTAAAGACTCAACGTTCACAACTTTCACGTCTTTAATGTTGCCGAAAGCGATAGTATGAGCGGATAGAATCGACACACCCAATCGAGACAATACTGAATGAATGATAGCTTCGTTACTGGCTATGGTCATTTTTATGTTTGGTTGATGCTGCTGCTTTTTGAAAAACGCTTCTGTGGCATACCTTGTCCCTGAGCCGACTTCTCGGATAAGAAAATCTTCTTGGCAAAACTCTTCAAGCGAAACGCTCTTCTTTTTTGCAAATGGATGATTCGATTCTGCAATCGCGACAAGGTCATTTGACATGAACTCTATTACGTCGAGGTCTAACTCTTCGGGTAGATGACTGAACACGTAAAAGTCATCAGCTCTGTTTTCAAGGCGCTCAATAACTTGCTGCCTGTTTGCTATTTTCAGCTGAATGTCGATCCCGGGATAGCGCTCACAAAATGGCCCTAGCAAGTGTGGAATGAAGTATTTGGCTGTGGTGGTAACCGCCAATCGGAGCGTTCCTGACTCCAATCCTCTTAGGCTAGAAAGACGCATATCTAGCTCTTCACAATCAAGAAGTATTTTTTTGGCTGTTTCAGCTGTTGCTAGTCCAGCGTCGGTGAATTTGAGCTTTCTTCCTACTTGATGGTAGAGGGGCAAACCAATGGCTTCAGTCAGTTTTTTTAGTTGCATGGACACCGTTGGCTGGGTCAAAAACAATGCTTCTGACGCACTCTTTATACTGCCGCCTTCATAAACCGCGAGCAAAATTTCCAACTGACGAAAGGTTCCGATATGAGCGTGTAATCTAGACGCCATGATTCTCCTCATTAGTATTTATACATATATGAATATCTATCCAAAGCATCGATATCATCTATTTTAATCTATGCCAAATCAAGAATAACATGGCCCCAAAATTCAGGGAGTCTGTTATGACACATAGAAACGTCGCTTTTTCAGCAATTACTATTTCGGCACTGATGGTGTTTTATTTTGTAGGTGCATTTATCGCCCATGATTCGTTTGGGTTTGTAACCGCAGCGGTTGTAGTAATCTGTTTTACAGTGCAAAACAAGATCAAGTTAGCCTCAAACAAAAGTAACAGTGTGGCGACGCAACGCACTATCGAGGGTCAATAACCTATGGCTATTGATGCGGTAGTTGCGTTTTTTATTTTGGGCGTCGTATGCAAGTTAGTCGGTGCCAAATTGCCATTTCCAGACGGCCTGTACAAAGCGCTCAGTATCTTTTTGATGATCTCAATTGGCCTCAAGGGAGGATTAGCACTTCAGCAACATACCGATTCTGACCTTATCGCTATGTCACTTGCCGTAATTGCGTTTGGTTTGTTGCTGCCATTAGTCGCTTACCCATTACTCAGATATTTCGGTCAGCTGGACAAGGTTGATGCAGGTGCAATTGCTGCACACTATGGCTCGGTAAGTGTTGCCACTTACGCCGTTGCTGTTGCTTTGCTTGAGGCTGGGGGCATCAGTTATGAAGCCTATTTCCCTCTGTTTGTTGTTTTGTTAGAGATGCCAGCAATTATCGTTGGACTGGCGCTAGCGAAAGGTAACTTAAAACTCATCAATCGAGATTTTGTTAGGAAAGAGCTGGTAGCGAACCCTAGCATTTTGCTGATGGTTGGTGGTTTGCTCATAGGTTATGCAGGTGGGCAAAGTGTACAAAAACTTACCCCATTTTTTGTCGAACTATTCCCTGGTGTATTGGCTCTTTTCCTCCTAAAGATGGGATTGATTGCAGGACAACAATTATCTGCACTTAAAGAGAACAGTTTGTTTTTAGTGTGCTTTGCCATGCTGATGCCAATGATCGGTGGTGTCGCTGGAACTGCTCTTGGCCTAGGTCTAGGTTTGAGTGCCGGAGGTATTACGCTAATGGCGGTATTGGGGGCGAGCGCTTCTTACATCGCAGTACCTGCAGCCATGAAAGAGAGCCTTCCCGAGGCCAATGCGGGTATGTCTATTACCGCCTCTTTAGGAATTACATTCCCCTTCAACGTCATAATCAATGTGCCTTTCTTAATCGCCATTGGCCAATATGTGGGCGATTTTTAAGCTCAATGCGATTTCCACGGAACAGAACAAATGCAAAAAATAACACTTGCGACTAAGCATCAAAAGAAGAGTTGGATTGAGCCGCATTTAAGACCGTTAGGATATTACCTGACTGAAACGGACGAGTTTGATACAGATTCATTGGGCATGTTTAGCGGAGAAGTCACTCGCACATTGCCTGCGTCAGAAGCGGCACTAATAAAAGCAAAACAAGCCTGCCTCTTGGGTAACACTCGATTGGGGCTAGGTAGCGAGGGGAGCTTTGGAGGAGGCCCTTATCCGGGACTGATCAACTGGAACACAGAGCTATTGTGTTTGTTTGACCAGAAAACTGATTCAGCGATTTATGCGATAGCGTCCGGTCCTATCCACACCGCATCATTAAAGCTCGATAAGGGGATAAGCGTTGAATCAGTTAGGCAGTCACTATCAGAGTTTTGCGGTCAAAAGTGGGTGTTGACTCATGAGTCTCAAATATACAAAAGCTTAACTTTAGATGATCTACTGCTGTGCATTCAATCCCGAAAAATTGAAGCCGGTGTAATTGAGCCTGACCTCAGAGCGATGAACAGTCCTGGTCGACAGCAGATGATTGCACGAGCAGCCACAGATCTGGCTACACGTTTGTCATCACACTGTCCTAAATGTGACGCCATAAACTATGTGGCAAAAAGAACGGTTAGTGGACTCTCATGCGGTCTGTGTTGCGCTCCAACACTGCAAATAAAGGCTCATGTTTATCATTGCGATACCTGCGGGGCGAATGAAGAGAAACCCGCAGAACAAAAGTCAGCAGACCCCACTTTTTGCCCGAGCTGTAACCCTTAAACAGTAAATTCAGCGAACTATAGAAACAAATGACAGAAATTTTATTACACGACAATGGCATCGAGCGCGCTAAACAGATGCTGATAAATGGCGAATGCGTAGCCGTCCCTACAGAAACGGTTTATGGACTTGCTGCCGATGCCAAGAATCCAGATGCTGTATTGAAAATATTCCAATTAAAAGGCCGACCAACTGATCATCCATTGATCGTTCATGTGCCTGATATCTCTCATATTGAGCATTGGGCCAAAGACGTGCCTGATTGTGTTGCAAAACTGGCTGGAGCGTTTTGGCCTGGCCCGCTGACTTTAATCCTAAATGCTAAAGAGGGTCTTGATAATCCGGTGACTGGGGGATTGAAAACCATAGCATTGCGAATCCCAGCTCAGCCATTGTTTTTACGTCTACTAAAAGAGCTAGATACTGGTTTGGCCGCACCGTCAGCGAACCGTTATAAAGGCTTAAGCCCAACAAGCTCAGAGCAGGTTTTTCAGCAGCTTAATGGCCGTATAAAAGCCATTCTTGATGGTGGGAAATGTGAACACGGGATCGAATCCACCATACTTGATGTAACAGGTGAACAACCAAGAGTGCTTCGCGCTGGGCCTATTAGTGCTTCTGACATTGAAGAGGTCATCAAGCAACCGGTAAGCCAGCCCAAGAAACACGATACTGTTGTCCCAGGTAACGTCGCGGCACACTATCAACCTGATACTCCTGTCAGTTTAATCTCACGAACGCTTCTGATGAAACATATTGACGAAGGTGACAATCAGGGCACTTGCTATCTGGTCTATTCGGATGAGTGTATCGAAGCGCTTGATCGCAATAAGGTGCCGAGAAATCGGAGAATAGAGCTGATATCTACGCCAGCAAAGTATGCGAAGCATTTGTACTTCTCTTTGTACGAGTTGGATAACTCTGAGACAACCGAGATAAAAGTCGAGGCCCCACCCAGAGATATAGATTGGAGTGCGGTGAATGATAGACTCTCAAGGGCTGCCTCTTTCGTTTTCTTCGACACTAAAAAGGGTATGGAATAGTTATAAAATCTGGCGCTCTGAGCACGTGACTCAGAGCGCTCTTAGTTATAGTTGGCTAAGAAATTAAACCTTTTGGCATACACTCTATGGTGCTGGCTTTACCACTTAGAATCTACTGTTTAGTTGCATGTGTTTTTCGTGCCTGAAACTTAGGAATAGCCACCCAGATCAGACCAAGCATAATCACCGCATAGGCCATGGCGAGGCCAATAAATACAAACACAATCATACAAAGTGCCATGGCAATCATCGCCAGCACTTTTCCTGTCCCTTCGAGAAGTCTGACTGCACTCCACATGGCGAATAGGTAGATAACTACAAAGATGCCGTTAGCCAATGTCAGGAAGATCTCGATATCGATACCAGAAAGTTGTCCAAAGACGCAGGATAGAGCCAAGGTGATACCCACAATTGCGGTCGCTTTTGAAGGCACGCCTCTTGTTGAAAGTGCGGCTAATGAGCTTTCCGGTTTGTATTCTCTAGCCAGTGACCAAATCATGCGGGAAAGGCTTTGGGTGTAGAGGTTGATGGTGGCAAAGCAGGCCAAAAAGCCCATTAAGCTAATAATCCAGTTGGCTTTTGCACCGAATAGCAGGTTAGCGAGATAGGGAACTGACGTGGTGTTGAGCTCAGGTGTGCCATAGGCGTTATGTTTCAAGACCACCACGGAAAAGGAGTAATAGACTGCTCCTGCGAGCAAGCAACCTACTAAGATGGCAATGGGGTAATCCCTATCTGGTCTTTTAAACTCTTCACCCATATGGGCAAAGGCTTCTATACCGACAAAGCACCAGAACATCACCGCAATCGCATTACCAATATTTCCCATATCGATTGAAGCGAGATGATGAGGCACGGAATCATAGCTATTTACTTCGCCCTTCCATAAGAACAAACCAACTAAGGCCAAGATACCCAGTGCGATAGCGGTTTGCAGTCTGCTTGAAGACTTGCTTCCTGCGAAGTTCACCACCATCAGAAGCGCCACAATTAAAAGCTGAGAAACTATCGGTGTTGCGAGAAAACTTGGTAGTAATTGTTGGGCAAACCCGCCAGCAATAGCGATAGCCGCAGGCACCCCTACAGGAATCACACTGATAAACAGCAGCGCAACGGACTTTTCTAAACGAGAGCCAAACGCCTGCTTCACAAAATAAGAGGCACCGCCGGCATTTGGGAAACGCTTGCCCAAGGCGGCAAAGGTCATTGCAATAGGGCATACAGCGATGATCAGCATCCACCAAGCCCAAAGAAGGTCTTTGCCAGCAATATTGGCGGCAATAGCAGGAACCATAAATAGGCCGGTGCCAAGAAGGGTGGTGGACATTTGTCCGATCCCACCAATGAGGGTGATGTCTTTCTTTAGTGATGCCATTGAAACTCAAACGATGAATGCGAGAAGAACCGCAAAGTATAGCGCCTCTTTACGTGGTAGTGATTATCTATCTTTGGGAGGTATGTGTTTATGAAGGTTGGCGAACGCTTTAAGTTCTGCCTCTGTGTATTTGGTATGTATGCGCTTGGTTGATGGAGGTTGGTGCTCTGTGCTTAGATTTGGACGCCTTTCAATACTTGGCCTGATAGGTCGCTGGGTAAATCCGCCACCACAATTTGGGCAGACATTACTCAGAATGTCCTCCACACAGGTGACACAAAAGGTGCATTCGTAAGTGCAAATCATGGCTTCCAAAGAGTCAGCAGGTAGGTCTTTATCGCAGCATTCACAGTTCGGTCTTAGCTCCAACATTTCATTACTTCCAAATCTGGCTTGGTGTATTTAGTTTAGAGAAAAACTTGTGAGACATTTGTGAGAATTCGCGGAGCTTATTGAAAGATCTCCCCGTCATCCTTAAGGCATGAACGCAATCAAGCGCTCAACAATCAAAAAGGATGGACTCACAATGAAAAAACGTACCCAACTTGGACTTCTCATCTCATCTGTAGCCTTAGCTATGGGCAGTGCTCAGGCGGCAGAGCTCGAAATTACCATCACCAACGCAACCAAAGGCATCTATTTCACTCCCTTGATTGTGGCGGCGCATAACTCAGATCTGTTTATGTTTAGAACCGGGACCGCAGCCAGTGATGAGCTCAAATCTATGGCAGAAGAGGGCGCGATTGCTGGGCTCTCTGGCGTAATCGGTAATGCCGGTGGTGTAGTCGTGGAAAATCCTGCTGGCGGTTTTCTAGACCCAGGGGATAGCATTACTTTTAATATGGACAGTGGTGATCTTGGCTACTTGTCTTTGGGAGCCATGCTATTGCCAACTAATGACGGTTTTGTTGGACTAGATAGCTGGAAAATCCCGTCTGAGGCTGGTACTTACAGAGCATCCTTGAACGGCTATGACGCAGGTACCGAGGCCAATGATGAGATTGCAGCCAATATGCCAAACCCACCATTTATCACCTTTGGGACAAGCGCGACCGGTGTTGAAACGGCTATCTCTAATGCCATGGTGCATGTGCATCCCGGAACCTTAGGTGATGCCGATGGTGCGGGTGGTAAGAGTGATTTAGATAGCAGTGTTCATCGCTGGTTGAATCCGGTTGCCACTATCAAAGTTGTTGTGAAGTAGGGAGGCAATTATGAAATACCGTATCTTATTAGTTGCCGCATCTGTTGGCTTGCTCGCGGGTTGTCCTGATGACGACGATGATAACAATGCCACCAACAGTACCACTCAAAGCTACACGGTTTCTGTAACCAATCTGACTCCGAATCAGCCCATGTCTCCGCTGGCGGTCTTGACTCACAATAGCAACTTTATGCTGTTTGAAGTGGGACAAAGCGCGTCCGTTGCCTTAGAGCAGTTGGCCGAAGAGGGAAGCAATGCAGAGCTGATTGCCTTCTCGCAAAGTGATGAGAACGTTATCCAGGGCATAGCTGGCAATGGGTTATTGCTTCCGGGAAACAGCGATGAAGTCACCATTTCTTTGGATGTAGATGAAGAGGGCTACCTATCTGTTGCCTCTATGCTAGTCAACACCAATGACGCCTTTGTGGGAGAAACGGGCCTGTCGCTCAAGGATTTGGAAGTAGGTGAGAGTTTTCAGATGAACATGAACGTGTGGGATGCAGGTACTGAGCTAAATGATGAATTGGCTTCGACCATTCCCGGCCCTGCCGCTGGTGGCGAAGGCTTTAACGCTGACCGTAATGACGATGATGTGGTGACTTTCCACTCAGGTGTTATCAGTAGTGATGATGGTCTGGCTAGCTCAGCGCTGGATGCCACCCATAGGTTTCTAAACCCTGGAGCTCGAGTCACCATTACTCGAACTGAGTGAAATTAATCCCTCCCTGCTGCGGTCATCTCTAGTTGTGGTGAAAATAGCAGGGATGGGATCATGGGATTAGACAACTCGAGCGCCAATATCTTATTGGTAGAAGATGATCATGACCTAGCACAGTTGGTAGAGATGCACCTTAAGTTCCAAGGACAAAATGTCCATACCACACCATCATTTCAAGCAGCTTCTGAACTTGTCGATGAGAAGGAGTTTGATCTCTTGGTGTTGGATAGGGGACTTCCCGATGGGGACGGCTTAGATATTTGCTACCAGCTTCGAAAACAAAACAATTGGACGCCGGTTCTTATGTTGACCGCGAGGGATGGTGAAATGGATAAGGTGGAAGGGCTAGAAGCCGGCGTAGACGACTACATCACCAAGCCGTTTAGTGTTTTAGAGTTTCAGGCTAGGGTGCGAAATATACTGCGCCGTGCAAGCCAAGCGTGTCCTTCGAAAGAAACCATATCAACACCCAACTCTCTTAGTTTTGGAGAGTTAACCATCGACCCTGAGCTGCATCAGGTCTCGCTACATGATAAAGACGTAACCCTTACCGCCACCGAGTTTACTTTACTCAAATTTCTCGCCACTAAACCGGGTCGTGTATACAGCAAGGATGAGCTTTTAGACCATGTGTGGAACACGGATCATGCGGGATACCACCACACCGTGTGTAGCACCATCAATCGTTTAAGAAGCAAATTGAGCGTTAAGGATTCCAGTCATCACTTCATCCAAACTGTGTGGGGCGTAGGGTATAAGTTTCAACCCAGAATATAAGAGCCAAGGAGTTAGGGATGAGCTTTAAATCAAGATTATTAGTCTTTACCACTCTTTGGTTTTGCTTAGCGGTTGCTTTGATTGCCGTAACCTATAACTGGCAGAAGGAAACCATTGAGCTTCGCACCAAACAAAATCTGCATAAAGACCTCGCTACACATATGCGCGAAGATAATCCCTTAATGATTGGAGCGGACTATAACCCCGTTGCTCTAAAATCTATCTTCCATACCTTGATGCTGCTTGGTCCTGATTTTGAGATCTACTTCCTCGATGCCAATGGCAATATCACCACTCATGCGTCTCCTGAAGGTGCTGAGTTGCAGCCGAGCGTCGATGTCGCCCCAATAACCCGATACCTAGCAGGCGAGCCTTTTCCTATTTTGGGGGACGACCCTCGGAATCCAGACGACAAGAAGGTGTTTTCAGTCTCGGCGCTCAGAGAGGGCGACAACATCATGGGGTATTTGTATGTGGTGATAGGAAGTACGCGCCACGGCGAAATAGCCGATGCTGAGGTGGATACTCCCTATGTTGCCCTTGCCGGCCTAGTTCTGCTGTCCATTTTGAGCTTTGCCATCGGTACCTATCTTTTGGTGAGAAAGAACCTGCTAAGCCCAATTGAAAGAGTCACAGAAGAGCTAAAAAGTCAGGCAGAGCATGAGTTTCGGTTAGACCCTAATTTTGTTCATCAAGTGCCGGAGTTGGTGCCCATTGCTAATTCCTATCATGAGATGGCAAAGCATATTCAGCAGCAGTTTTTGCATCTTGAGTATCAGTCCTCACATCAAAGACAGAGCCTACTTCAACTAAGTCATGACCTGAAAACGCCTCTTTCGAGCGTGTTGGGTTATCTTGAAACCTGGCAACTGCAAAATCCTAAGTCTGATCCACTGATCGATGTCGCTTTTCGAAACTGCGTAAAATTGTCCGAGCAACTTCAATCACTGCTCAATCAAGCCAGACAAGAGACTTCTTTGCCAAGTTATGAGTTTAAATTAGTTGAGCTTGCACCGATGCTGAAAGAGTGCGCAGAAATGGTGAAAACTCAGCTGGATCGCAAAGGTCTCACGTTGAGTCTTGAACTGACTGAACCGCTTCAAACCGTGGGCGAAAGAGGGTTACTGGAGCGCTTGGTGTTGAATTTGTTCGAAAATGCCATCAGGCACAGCCCTAATAACTCTGAGATCAGATGCGTAGCCGAAGTAAAAGAAGGGGACATAGACTTTACCTTCATCAACCGCGTTCAAGCAGACTCAGAGTCTGGCTCCTTGGGAGTTGGGGTGAAAATAGTCCAGTCCATACTCATGCTTCATCATAGCCACTTGGAAACTAGAGCGTCTGATAGCGAATATCAACAACGCTTTAGCCTGCCTGCTGTCTAGTTTGATGTGGTGCACATTCACTCAAGGTTCTGCTGTAAATAATTGATCTTCCGACGTAAATTAGCCTTTAGTAAGGGAATCTAAACGGGGATAGAAGATTGGAAGAACTGATTGCGCAGTATGCTGACGGGGACGAAGATGCCAGATTAACAAGGCAATATATCGCTCAGCTGGAATTTGATACCACTATGCACCTTTTGACTCCGTACTTGCAGACACCGAAACGCGTGTGCGAGTTAGGGGCCGCAACCGGTCGTTATTCACTGACCTTTGCTGGTGATGGACATACAGTCACAGCGGTAGAGTTGGTGCCTCAACAAATCACAATGATGAGAGACAAGGCTCAAATGCTGGGCCTTGAGCTTGATATCCATGAAGGCAATGCCTGCGAGGTGCCTTTTATCGAATCCAATTCGCAAGATCTCTGCGTTGTATTAGGGCCCCTATATCACCTAAAACAGAAGTCTGAACGTGAGCAAGTGATGGCTGAGGCGAAGCGAATTCTAAAGCCTGGTGGAGTACTGGCCGTGGCTTATATTTCTCGTTTCTTCGTTGCGGGTATGTTCGCGCAGAAGTTCCCCAATCTCATTTCAGCTCGAGTGCTAGAAGAGCTGCATCGCTATGGCACTGTCTCTCATCCAGACTGGCCTCGATTTTTTAGGGTTGGTTATTTTGCTACTCCTGAGGAAATAGAAACGTTAGTCACGGACAGCGATTTTGCTCTTTTAGAGCATGCCGCAACCGATGGTTTCTCTCGTTATCTCTCCGCTGGCGTGAATGACTTTACTCCGTCTCAATATCAAGCGTGGCTTGAATACCATCTACAAACCTGCAAAGAGCCAAGCTTGTTGGGTGCAAGCAATCATGGTTTGCTCGTTGCCCAAAAAAGGGGGTAAGCGAGTGCATAAAGTAAGGGAAGCGGTTCTTGACGATGCCGTGGAGATCAATCGCGTATCAAAGCATCTTGGGTATGACGCTCTCACAGAAGGTGAGGCGGCTGAAAAGCTGCATACTCTGATTGAGTCGAGTGTTGACCAAGTTTACGTGTGTGAATATCAGGGAGAGCTGGTAGGTTGGATCCATATCTTTCGTGCCAATCGGTTAGCCTCGCCAAGTTTCTATGAAATTGGAGGTTTGGTCGTGAAACCGAGTGTTCGAGGGCTGGGATTAGGCAAGGCTCTGGTACGGTATGCTTGCGAGCAACATAAAGGCATTTTTCGCGTGCGCTGCAATGAAAAACGAACAGAAGCTCATCGGTTTTATGAAGGATTAGGCTTTAGCGGCAGTAAATCTCAACGCGTATTTCAATCTGATTTTAATAACGGTGAAATCTGATAACTGGCTCTCAATTTGATTACAGTCGTTCCCCTAAGCTAAAGGTAGTTTAAGGTTACTTGAGGAAAGCACTATGACTGTAAAACGACATGGGATCTCCCTTGGGGTAGAGCGGATAGAGTCAGAATTTGTGTTGGTGTTTAAAGCCACGGGTAAGCTTACCCATGAAGACTACCAAGCAATGACGCAGGTATTAGAGTCTGCCTTACAAGGTGTTGATCCTAAACATATCAAGATGCTGGTGGACGTGTCTGAGTTTTCTGGATGGGAGCTCAGAGCAGCTTGGGATGATTTTCGATTAGGAATGAAACTCGGCTTTGAGATTGAGAAGGTGGCTATCTTTGGTGATAAAAACTGGCAGGAGATGGCATCTAAGGTTGGAGGCTGGTTCATCAGTGGTGAGATGAAATCGTTCCAAAGCTATGACGATGCTGTTGATTGGCTCAAGGACTAAGGTCAACAGACCCTAATATCATTAACCTGAAGTTATCTTAAGCATTACCCAATGGCTACTACCATGTATATGCGTGCAGGTTAGTATGAATGCCTAATTCTCGGGCTTCTAGGTTGTTTACTATGAAAAAGATCGTCACTTTATCTCTACTCGTTATCGCGTCATTAGGGCTCGCTTTTAAGGTAATGAGCAGCGATGAGCTCCATTTAGCTGCATATAATGGCAACCAAGCGGAAGTGGTAGAGTTACTGGCAAATAACCCTGATCCAGACGCCCGAGACTCTTATGGTGGCACTGCGCTGCATGCCGCTATGTTCCAGAAAAACCTAGAGATCGTTAAGCTCTTGATTGACGCAGGTTTTGATGTGAACGCAGTAGGGCCAAGAAACGGCTACACTCCACTGCACGATGCGGTATGGGCGGATAATCTACCTGCACTGAAACTGCTTATCGAAAACGGTGGCGATCTGTCCATAAAAGGGCTCGATGGCAATACACCGCTTGATAAAGCGCGCGCAGAGGGTAAGAGCGATATTGTTGAGTATCTTGAGGGACTAGATTAGAACCATTTGATCGATTTAGCTGAAGTATGAAAAGTGCCAGACTTCATTTGGCACTTTTCTTGTTTGAGTTAATCGATGTCAGAAATAATAAACAACGCCAAGCTGAACGGTTGTGGTTTTATAGTCAATATTGTTGATAACACCGTCGTTGCCTTCACCCACTAGATCTAACCCAGTGACTGCGCCATATCTGAGTTCGCCTTGAAGTGACCAGTTCGGTGCAAATGAGTAGTTTACGCCTGCAAAAAGCTGATAACCAATATCGCCATCGGTTGTAAATGATTGCTCTTGTCCGGCGTTTTCCAAGTCAATATCGATCTCTTGTGCCCAAATTAAACCTGCTCCTAGATAGGGTTTCCAAGTGCTTTTCGTATCGAAGAAATAGATACCGTTTACAAAGAATAGATTGGACGCGTAGTTACCATCGTCATAGCTCTGGCCGTCTGCAGTGATGACCTTACTGTCATTGCTACGATATTCCCATGCGATCTCAGCAGCCCAGTTGCGAGTGAAGCGATATCCGATGCCAGTACCTGCGTTAAAACCATTATCAAGTTCTACCTGCAAAGGCCCATTAGCACCGCCGATACCTTCACTATTCGCACTGGGATCTGACATAAAGCTGTAGCCCACGAAGGGACGAATAAACCAATTTCCAGCTTCGTTTGCTGCAGCGATATGCGTTATTAAGCTCATTAAGATTAGTGTGGTGATTTTCCTGATCATTTTCAGTTACTCCTTTTGTTATCGGTATGTGTGTCATACTGAAAAGGATCTTTCGCTAGATCAGCTAATGTCACCGCTAATGCACCAATAGGCAAGGTTTTACATGAAAGGGCAGATTGATATTGGAGATGTATCTCCATCAAAGTATTTCTTTGCTATTGCCTCATTACTTGGTTTTCTGTTCGCCTTTATCGTACCTTCCCCAGATAGTGCTTGGGGGTTTGGACTGAGTATCGTTCAATGGCAACTTCAGACCCTAGGACCAATGGCTACGATATTAGTTTGCCACCTAGCTCTGTCTAGATTGGCAAAGTTCGAATCCCTCAACCCTTGGTTCAAACTGTTCATTTCCGGCGCTTTTGGGGCACTGTTTTTCTCTCCAGTGGCACTGTGCCTCGACACCATTTTTATGGCAGAGAAGTTTACAGATAACCTGTTGACCGCTTGGATAAATGAGCTGTCAAACGTTGCTCCTCCGGCTGTTATCTGCTGGCTAGCCATCAACTCTCCTTGGGTGCTAGGGCTGAGGCTTCAAACCCTCCAGAGTCGAGCTATCCAAAATATCAGTGAGAATGAGTCTGTTGAAAGACAGAACATCAAAGCGAATACCAGTCTTGAACCTACTTCTGCCTATTTAGACTGGCCATTTATGAATTTGCTACCAGAAAGTATCCAGGACAGGCCCATTTATCTGAAATCAGAGTTGCACTATCTATTGGTCGTTACACCAAAGGGAAAGTCCCTTATTCTCTACAACCTAAGTGATGCGATTAGTGAGATGGGTGAGAGCATGGGTTATCAACCACACAGATCCTATTGGGTCGCAAACGACGCAACAAAATCTTTCGTTCGAAAGGGAAGGCAAGGTGAATTGATTCTGAATAACGGTGAAAGTATCCCGGTTAGTCGAAGGAATCTGGAGTTTGTTGCAGCGCTTCAGTCAAATGCCGACTCACATTGAGAATGGTCTCAATGTCAGGAAAGCAAAAATTGTTTTAAACCAACTTATTGAGACTGCTCTAGTTAGCCACTTTCCCCAGTTATAGTTCTGCGGACTAGAGATTTATTCTTCGTGGTATGTTGAGTTGCTTTGGCGTCAAAGGTGACTCGTGTATTTTGGTTTTGATGAGGGATGCGTTGACATCCCTCGTTATATTTTTGGCGACCAAGGTGATTTCCTAGTCAGCCAAGACGCGCTTTTTCTCCGCCAAAGCCATAGCAATATTTGCTGAGCTGTAGGCTGCTTCATTGATAAAGTGCGGGTAGATATCCTGTTTCTTTTCCCAATACACATCGTAGCCAGCGAAGGTAGCAAGCAGAGGTTCGCCCTGTTTAACCGGCTCGAAGTCACGCCCACAAATGGTAGGGTGCACTGTGGCTGCACGCATACCGTCATGATCTAGTGGGATTGCGACTTCTTCGATATAGAAAAAGGCGTCATAGGCCGGCAGGGCTTCTAGTTTGTTGAGATTTTGAGTTTCTACAAAATCCAATACAGCGGTTAGCATCTTCTTCATCAGCTCTAATGTCTCGAATTTGAGTGAGCCGTGCGCTTGAGCGCCCACTTCAATCATGATTCCATGATCTCCCATTGAGCAAAGGTAAGGTTGCTGCTTCCACCCTTTTCGGTCCTCGAACAAGATGTTGGCTTCCGGCATACGCTGTTTAACATAGGCACCCATCTTATTGTGGAAATCTGAGCCAGAGAGCAGGATTAAAGTTGCCCCCATATTGCTGGTGGTATTGTGAAGGTCGATGATAAGCTGATTTTTAGTGCTAGCGTGCTGCTGCTTCAGCGTTTGAGCGTGTTTGCCCTCTAAAGTATCTGAACCAGTTTCACCAAACTCGCGATTTAGGTCTGACTCAACAAAACGTACGTTTCTTTTTACCGCCTCTGGATTGCCCAATATGCAACTGGTGGAAAAGCTGCTTCTATCCGCTGGGTATAGGTTGTCTTTGATGAGTTTTTGCAGATAGATGCCAGAGAGTTCATTGCCGTGAGTACCTGCAACCAGTAGAACCTTGTTGAGTTTTTCCATGTGAAAATTGATCCAAAATAAAAAGTTACACAATATTGACGCGAATGAGAGGTAATGTCATTGCCCAAGTTCGGGTGCATGCATTAGGCTCTCAGGCTCATATTGAGGGTGTTTAAATATCTCGCAATGTTATAACATATCATTTCTCTTGTAGCGCAACATCTTTTCCATGAAACACTTTAAATTTATCGCTTTGGCCATCGCTGTAGTCGCCTTCTTACTTGCCTTTTTGATTCCTAGTCCAGCGAAAGAAGCCGAAGAAATTGAAATTCTTGTTACTCCTGCACCTGTTTTACAAGAGGTTGAGCCTCAACCTGTACGGGTTCACTATTTCGTTAAAGTCGGAGATACACTCAGCGATATCTTTTCTGCATGGGAACTTCCATATAGCAATATGCAAGAGGTTTTGTCAGCCGATGAGGTTCCGCTTCAACTGGATACCATCAAGCCAGGGGATCACCTAGAGTTCGTTATCGACCCAGACACTAAACAGATAGAAAAGCTTACCTATCACATCAGCCTAGTTGAACGCGCTACCTATACTCAAGTTGAGGGTGGGGAGTTTGTTTACGAGTTTATTGAAGAACCGGGCGAGTGGCGCGAAATCCTTTATTCAGGCACGGTTGAGGGCAGTTTCTCTATGTCTGCCTATAAACTGGGTTTGAACTCCAACCAAATCGCCAACATTACCCGAGTGCTTTATGACAAAGTGAACTTCGCTCGTGAGTTGCGAGCAGGTGATAAGTTTGATGTGCTGGTGAAGAAGCAATATCTGGGTGATCACCCAACAGGCAACACAGAGATCCAAGGCATTTCATTTAAACTCAGACGCGGTGAAGTGTCGGCATTTCTTGCCGATGATGGTCGCTTTTATGACCGAGAAGGTAATAGCCTAGAGCGCGCATTTAACCGTTATCCTATCGATCCACAATATCGACGTATCACCTCACCATTTAACCCAAGACGTGTGCACCCAGTCACGGGTCGCGTATCCCCACACAATGGTACTGACTTTGCTACGCCTACGGGAGCGCCAGTTTACTCAACCGGTGATGGCCGAGTAGTGGCGGTGCGCAATCATCCATTTGCGGGTAAGTACTTGGTTATTGAACACAATAGTGTGTATACCACTCGATATCTGCACCTGCATAAGTTCCTAGTTAAGCGAGGCGACTATGTTGAGCGTGGACAAAAGATTGCTCTATCTGGCAATACAGGACGCTCTACCGGTCCTCACCTGCATTTTGAGGTACTGGTGCGTAACCGTGCGGTTGACCCAATGAAAGCTGATCTGCCAATGGCAAGCTCAATCTCTGAAGAAGATAAAACTTCGTTCGCAGCGCGTATATCAGAGTTCGATAAACGGGTAGAGCAAGGCGTTTAACTGGCAAGCACTTGTTTGAAGCTCTCGACGAATAACCGAGTCCTAGGGGCTAGGTGTTCCCGCTTCGGATAAAGCATATAGAGTGGCAAGATGGAGTCTGTTTCCCAATCTGGAAGCAGCTCGATTATGTCACTCTTTTGCTCTTTACTTAGCTGGCTGAGGGCAAACTCGTCAAGCATAGCGATACCACATCCCTCAACAAGAGCGTCCACCATAGCACTCACCAGATTAACGCTGATTGAGTTCTCAAAGCACACCTCAACCCTGTCACTGTTTTGGACATGTTGAAACATCCATTGGTCTAAAGTGAACTCGCTATTTTTGTATAAGATGTGGCGGTGATTGATCAGCTCCCTAGGATGATTGATCACTTCTAAATTTGGATAGTTCACTGATACATACGGCTTACATTTTAAGGCTCTTATTCGTCTGCCAATATAGCCAGCAGGTGGAAGTTCGGTCAGGTAGAATGCGATATCAAAACCGTTTTCAATCAACTCTAAAGGCTTTTCGGTAAACATCACCTCAAGTTCTATCTCAGGATATTGTCGCTTAAAGCTGGCTAGCGGTTTGGATAGCATAAAAGCACCGAAAGAGGCCGACGCCGCCACTCTTAATCTTCCTTTAATTTCCTGCTGTGAGTCAAACTGGGCATCTATGGATTCTGCCTCGAAATAGAGGGCTTTCACTTTCTGATAGAAAGCCAAACCGTCATAGGTGAGGTTGAACTGACGTGTGGTCCTTTGTATCAGTTGGACCTTGAGTATGTCCTCGAGCTGTTTCAGTTGTCTGCTGGCATGCGCATTTGAGAAGCCAAGTCTGTTTGCCGCTTTTGCGATGCTTTTTTCTTCACACAAGGCGATATACAGCGGGACATAGCTTAACCACTTTATTTCCATATGGTAATTCTGTTGTTCTAAATTGATACTTTTGGAAAGAATAGGGGCTATCTATACTGCAAGCAAGTTGAGTAAAGAGAGTAGCAAAATGAAGCAATTTGAAACTTGGTTAGCGGGGCAAAATCTTAAGGAGCAAGTCGTTAACCCTAATATTGAGGTTGGAGATCACAGCTATTATTCCGGTTTTTATCACGATAAAAGCTTTGAAGAGCATGCCGTTCGTTACTTGTTAGGTGACGGCGTAACTCAGGACGAATGGAACAGCGGTGTTTTTGGTGAAGTGGATAAGTTGCGCATTGGCAAGTTTGTCTCCATTGCATCCGGTGCGACCTTCATGATGGCGGGCAACCAAGGTCATCGCATTGATTGGATTTCTACTTTTCCTTTCGATTCATCAGAGTTTGGTAATGGCGTGAAAAGTGGCTTCAAACGTGCCGGTGATACCGTGATTGGTAATGATGTTTGGATTGGTACTGAAGCTATGATTATGCCGGGAGTGCGTATAGGCAACGGCGCAGTTATTGGCGCGCGTTCTGTGATTACTAAGGATGTTGAGCCTTATTCTGTGGTGGTGGGGAACAACCATATGGTGAAAAAGCGTTTTGACGATGAGTTAATCGAGGTCTTAGAACGCATCCAATGGTGGAATTGGCCTCTTGAGTTGCTTAAAGGTGCGATGCCAATTCTTTGCAGTGGTGATATTAAAAGACTCGAAAGGTATTACCTAGAGTCTGGGTTATCTTGACGTTTATCTCAGTCTAATTAGCTGATTAGACTGAGATTATTGTAATTTTGGCTCGTTAATGTGAGGCTGAGTTTTTCGAGTTTATTTGAGAGGGTTTGTTTTGATAAGCCATATTGATCATATCGTTCTTACCGTTTCCGATATCGATGCTTCGGTAGAGTTTTATACTCGCGTTCTTCAAATGGAAGCCATCACTATGAACAATGGTCGCAGGGCATTGCGCTTTGGTAACCAGAAGATCAACTTGCAAACTTTAGGGCAAGAGCCTAGAAATAAGGCAGGTGTGGGTTCAGGAGATGTCTGTTTGATCTCGAATTGGAGCATGAATGAGATAGTAAAACATCTCACAGTGCAGAATATTGAGATCAACGAGGGACCAGTAATGCGCTCAGGTGCGGTCGGTCCAATACAATCGGTCTACTTTCTCGACCCAGATAGAAACCTGATAGAAGTTAGCGTCTACAGTGAATAATACTTTAGGGGTAAACTTTTCCACGCCTTGATGCGTAAGAATGCGCTCTGGGTGTATTTTGTGCGGTATTACACCTACTGGTTTAGTACAGTTTCTATCTTAAGGAACCGATGGCACAAGGTAATCAGTCGCTGTATGAAGGTGGTCGTCAGCCTAGTTTATTAGTATTTGCATTGCTCCCTCTACTCATCGTCATTTTCTTGTGGCTTGAGTATCAACCTCAAGGGAGCCGATGGACGTACGATTGGGTTCCTAGCCTTGGTATTAACCTCTCTTTCAACCTAGACGGACTGTCCTTTTTGTTCGCCGCGCTAATCAGTGGTGTGGGTGTCTTGATACAGACCTACGCTTGGTCTTATATGAAAGGCACCAAGTCTCGTTTCTCGTTCCACCTCTATCTAACTCTGTTTATGCTCGCCATGCTTGGCGTGGTGCTGAGCGACAACATCCTGCTTCTGTTTGTGTTTTGGGAGTTAACCACCATTACTTCTTATCTCTTGATTGGCTTCAATCATGAGAATCCCAAGTCTAGAAAAAATGCCCTCCAGTCTTTGATAGTGACCGGCTCCGGCGGGCTAGCCTTGCTGGCTGGACTTATCATTCTTGGGCATATGGCGCAAAGCTATGAGCTGAGCGAGATTGTTGAGAGGGCGTCTGGTTTCCAAGATCATTCGCTGTTTATGCCTTCACTTGTGCTGATACTTCTCGGTGCGTTTACTAAATCAGCACAATTTCCATTCCACTTTTGGTTACCAAACGCAATGGCCGCGCCGACTCCGGTCAGTGCCTATCTTCACTCTGCAACCATGGTTAAGGCAGGTATCTACCTGTTAGCGAGGGTGTCGCCCATCTATAGTGGCACTGAGGTTTGGGTTGTTACTCTGATGCTTTTCGGGGGAGTTACCGCGCTATGGTGCGCCTTGGTTGCTCTCAAACAGACCGATCTCAAGTTGATGCTGGCATACAGTACTAATGTGGCCTTGGGTAAACTCACCTTGCTTCTCGGTGTCGGGACGGAGCTTGCCATTGCAGCAGCGATGCTGTTTATCGTGGCGCACTCCTTCTATAAAGCGTCTTTGTTCATGGTGGTTGGTAATATCGATAAGGCGACAGGCACGCGAGATATTCGAATACTGGGTGGATTGAAGTCTTTGCTCATTCTGAGCTTGGTTGCCGCTGGCATAGCCGCACTTTCAAAATCGGGTGTACCGCCCATGATGGGCTTTATTAGCAAGGAGTACATGTACAAAGCGGGCTTAGAGTCCGGCTTGTGGATAGCCATACTACTGCTTTTGGTCAACGCGATTATGGTGGCATTGGCGCTCGCTCTGGTCATCAAACCTTTCTTACAAAAACCGGCCGAAAGCGTCGTTAGCAAACCGGTTGAAAGAGACATAGGTTTGTGGGTGCCGCCAATTCTTTTGGCCTTCGCCAGTTTATTGCTTCCGCAGTACGGCCTTAATTGGGTTAATACTCATTTGATTAGCCCGAGTTCACTGGCAATAAGTCCCGCAACGACACCAGAGCTCATTAAATTGTGGCAAGGTTTCAATCTGCCACTTTTATTGAGTGTCATTACTACTGTGCTGGGCATCGTTTTATATCTAGCAATGACGGCATTCAGCAAGAGATTTGAAGCAATCTCTTTTCCAGATGCCAATAAGGCGTTTGACGCGCTGCTTGAGGGCATGCTTGCGATAGCCAAGTGGCAAACTCGATTGTTGCAACAAAAGCGTCTCAGTCTCTATGTGCTCGGTTTCTTTAGCGTGTTGGCAGTATTGCTGCTTAGCCAGCCTCTATCCGTTTACAACCATCTGTCTCTTGGTCTCAAGCAGGTTGCTTTGTATGAATTTGGTTTAGCGGCAATCTTAATTGGTGCTGCACTTTTGTGTGCTATTTCCACCTATAGATTACTTTCAGTAGCCGCTCTTGGTGTAGTGGGCTTTATGACAACCTTGGTGTTTATGCTCTACAGCGCCCCAGACGTCGCCAAAACCTTGCTCTTGGTGGAAACCCTGATGGTTATCTTTGTGGTATTAGTGTTGAAGCACATGCCAACACTTGGCTCAGTTCCAAAACATAGCCTTGGTAGGCGCGCATTTCATATGGTCGTGGCTGGGGTAATAGGTTTTTCCGTCACCGCTATCCTAATCACCATAACGTCAACTCCGCTGGATACAGAACTTGCTGACTTCTTTACCCAGAATAGTGTGCCCGGCGGTCATGGCCGAAACGTGGTGAACGTCATCTTGGTGGACTTTCGAGCCATAGACACCTTAGGAGAAGTGATAGTTGTAGTGATTGCCGGCCTGTCTGCCGTCAGTTTGCTTAAAACTAAGAAGCAAAGGCCGAGCCGTATTCACTCGCTGATCTTTGCTACCACTTCTCATATCGTTGCGGCGCTCATGCTGGTCTTCTCTTTCTATCTACTTCTCAGAGGGCACAATGCACCCGGTGGCGGGTTTATTGGAGCCTTGATTGCAGTGATTGGTCTCTCTCTACTGATGTTTGCCGAATCTCCTCGATATGTGCGAAATAGGATAAATCATGCCCCGTTTAGTATTGCCATGTTTGGTGTTCTGCTCAGCCTTACTGCAGGTGCATTAGCCCTTTTGTTTAATCTGCCTTTCTTAACTGGACTTTGGTGGAAAGACATTCTGCCGCTAGGGACACCTTTGCTCTTTGATGTGGGGATTTACCTTGCGATTATCGGCGGGGTAATGGGGATGCTGCTTCATTTGAATGAGGGGTTGGACTGATGGAAGTGTTATGGAGTTTGGTGGTCGGTGTGTTCGTAGCTATTGGTGTCTACCTGATGCTAGAAAGGCATGTGCTTCGATTGCTTTATGGCCTGATCTTAATCAGCAGTGCAATCAATCTCGCTATTTTCACTGCTGGGCGACTAACCCCGGGTAATCCACCTCTGATTGAATTGGGAAGCTCTTTGCCCGCAGAAGGCGCGGCGAACCCCTTGCCACAGGCCTTGATACTCACTGCAATAGTGATTGGTTTTGGCCTGTTGATATTCGCACTCATGCTTCTGTATCGGGCCAATGTAGAAACCGGCTCTGCGGATGTTGATGAGATGAAAGCGTCTGAGGAGGATAAATGACCTCAGTGCTTCTCACCCTACCTGTCGTTGTTTCACTTGGCATAGCTGTGCTGGCGTTCTTTCTACGTCGCAAGGCTAGGGCAGTGGAATGGGTGAGTGTTGGTGGGGCTGTCGTTTTATTTGGAGTGGCTGGGCTTTTGCTCTCGGATATTTCAGCGCTTGGCCCACAAGCTGTTGCCTTTGGGCAATGGATGGCTCCGTTTGGCATAGTGTTTATTGCCGATAACACCTCAGCTGCCATGGTGATTATCACCGCTATCATAGGATTGGGTATCGTTATTTACGCTATGGCTGATTTGAAAGAGAAACGCTCTTACACCCTCTATCACGTGCTATTTCACGTCTTGCTTGCTGGTGTCTACGGCGCGTTCCTGACTGGGGATTTGTTCAACCTCTACGTCTGGTTTGAGGTAATGCTGATAGCCTCTTTTGGCTTGATGGTACTGGATGCCCCAAAAGTACAAATAGATGGCGCGGTTAAGTATGTGGTACTGAACCTGATTTCTACCTTGGTATTCTTGCTCGCTATCGGTTTGGTGTATGGGGCATCGGGTACGCTGAATATGGCAGATCTTCATGTGAAAGCAGTGCTGATACCTAAAGATACTCAAGCGGTGCTAGGCGCGTTATTGTTGTTTGCGTTTGCCATCAAATCTGCGCTATTTCCTCTGTTTGCGTGGCTACCTGCTTCCTACCATACATTGCCCAGCGTAGTAGTGGCTTTGTTTGCCGCCCTGCTGACCAAGGTGGGTGTTTATGCCCTTATTAGGGTGTTTACCTTGATTTTCCCTCTCGATGTCAGTGGTTGGCAGCCGCTTCTGATATGGATTGCAGGCTTGACCATGTTAACTGGGGTACTGGGCGCGGCCAGTCAGTACGACATCAAAAAGATCCTCTCGTTTCATATCATTAGCCAGATCGGCTATATGATCATGGGCCTAGCCATTTTTACGCCAATCGCAATCGCCGGCGCTATCTTCTATATCATCCATCACATCATAGTGAAGGCGAACCTGTTTTTGATTGGAGGCTATCTAGAGAAACGATACGGCTCTAGCCAATTGGAGAAGTTAGGCGGGGCTTATAAAGCCATGCCGTATCTTGCGCTTATGTTCTTAGTGCCAGCATTTTCACTGGCAGGGTTTCCGCCTCTGTCCGGCTTTTGGGGTAAGTTCTTAGTAATTAAGGCCAGTATTCAAACCGAATACTTCCTGCTTGCCGGCGTTGCCTTACTGGTTGGTCTTTTGACCGTATTCTCTATGACTAAGATTTGGAGTGAAGCATTTTGGAAGGCGAACCATGACGCTATTGAGCCTAAAACCTTGGACAAAACAACTAACGCTTTATATCTCATTCCAATCACTAGCTTTACTTTGATCAGTTTGATCATTGGTTTAGGGGCCGAACCTTTTTATCAATTTGCAGTGCTGGCCGCTGAACAACTGTTAAACCCAACTCGATATGTGGAAGCGGTGTTAGGGAGGGTGACATGATTTATTTCTTATTAAACCTGTTCCTAGCCGTTGCCTGGATGCTTCTTAACGGTAGCTATAACATCGGAAACTTCGCTCTGGGATTTCTGGTAGGGTTCTTTGCATTAAGGCTCAGTCAGCCGTTCGGACTGAATTCTAGTTACTTCAAACGCCTTGCAGGGATCATAGGACTCATTGGGTTCTTTGTGTATGAGATGGTTATTTCCGTTCTTAGGGTAACTTGGGATGTATTAACGCCGACACATCTAAGTGACCCCGATATCATTTACGTGCCCTTGGATGTCTCGAGCGATCTTGAGATAGCGCTTCTTGCCAATATGGTTTCTCTTACTCCTGGTAGCTTGAGCTTAGATGTGACAGACGATAGAACGCATCTTGTTGTACATGCTATGTTTGCTCCCGATCATCAGGCGGTTATTGACGAAATCAAAAACGGCTTGGAGAGAAGGATATTGGAGGTGACCCGTGAGTGAATATTTAATGATGGTCATCTCCGTGAGCGCCACCGCGCTGTTTTTGAGTTTGTTACTTGCCTTGGTGCGACTAATCAAAGGACCAACTCTAGCCGATAGAGTGGTGGCACTGGACCTGATTTCCTTTATTACCATTGGCTTTATCGCCCTATATACCTTGTACAGTGGACAAAAAGCCTTGCTGGATATCGCAATTACACTGGGGCTAGTGGCTTTTCTAGGCACCATAGCCTTTGCTCGCTACATCGCAAAAATTAAAGATGCGGGGGAGGAGTGATGGACTTTTTGATTATGGTGCTTTTGCTTCTCGGCTCCTTTTTCGTGGTTATAGCCAGTGTAGGCATAGTTAGAATGCCAGACCTTTATACCCGAATGCACAGTGCCACCAAGGCCGGCACGGTCGGGTTGAGCTTACTGCTCCTAGCACTAGCATTCGCCATTCCTGAAATCAGCGTTATCTCACGAGTGCTGGGTACGATTCTATTTGTGTTCTTAACTGCGCCTGTGGCCGCACATATTTTGGGCCTAGCTATGAAGCAGACCGGTT
Organism: Vibrio ishigakensis; assembly: GCF_024347675.1. Taxonomy (NCBI): domain Bacteria; kingdom Pseudomonadati; phylum Pseudomonadota; class Gammaproteobacteria; order Vibrionales; family Vibrionaceae; genus Vibrio; species Vibrio ishigakensis. Next base: position 1,284,316 of record NZ_AP024882.1, read on the forward strand.
ATAAGATTTGGCGGAAAGAAAAGTAGTGGAGCAGGGATAGGTTATTCGTTTACTAAACCTCTGAACTTAAGCAGCCATTAACGACGAAGCACCGCAATCCACCTTCCCAAGTTTAATAAGCTGGTTAGCGAAGCCGCGACATAGGTTAGAGCCGCTGCCTTGAGAATTTTCTCCGCATGCTTTAGGTCACCATCATGCAGGTAGCCACCTTTCTCTAGGATTGGTAGAGCTTTACCATAGCTGGCATCGAACTCCACGGGTAGTGTCAACAGGTGTACAAGGGTACTCAGTGCCATTGAAACAACACCGATCAGCATAGTCAGCGCTCCTGCCTGCGGAACGCGGGTTAGCACTAGGAGGATCGGAGCAGCCACTAGCATCATTCCTGCAATGCGCTCGCCCACTATTGCGGTCTTCACGAGTTTTTGTCTCGCCAGAAACAAGGGCTCTGAACGTGAATCCTGAATGGCATGTCCCACTTCATGAGCAGCCACGGTCACTGCAGTCAGTGAGTAGCCCGAGTAGTTGTCTGGTGTCAGACGTACAGCTTTGTCGGCCGGATCATAGTGGTCACCGGCAGAGGTCTCCTCTACCTTGATGTTGTCCAAGCCGAAGCTGTCAAGTAGGTGCCGAGCAAGCTCACTGCCGCTTCCCTTATTGCGGTAGCGATCTGCCGGCTGTCTGTACTTTTCCATTACGTGCTTGACCCACAAACTCGGTAGGAAAACGACTGTCGCGACTATGAGTATTATGATTATCCAGATCATTTAAATCAGCATGTTATGAGCAATTGTGTGGCTATTAAACATTATACGCATAGAAATTAGTAGCAGATGCTTGTCGATACTGGGGTAGCTTGAATGCGGCATTTCCGTTTTGGCGTTTCAGTCCGAGGTAGGCTGTTTTCGACCGGAACGAACCATCTTTCCCGCACCTCAAATACACCTATTAAATATGTTAATACTTACTACTTTTTGATTGTCGCTTTGTGCACATAGACTACTCCACAGGTTGAAGACTGAATCAACTACAAACGTATCCAGTCATCTCGAGCAAGGGTGCCAAGCGCTAGGTAGTTTAATTGGTTTGAGCGTGGAGGATTCTACGCTCAAATCATTACTTTTCCTGATTGTAAGACAGAACTCAAGGCGATTCGCAAAAGCATGTGGTGTTGAATGCGAAAAAACTAAGAGCAAGAAAGCAACATGCAACTAGCATAGGTTTTTACGAAATTATAAGGTGCTGAGAGTGATTTATCAGAGTATACCAATTGCAGAAACTGTAGCCCCTAAAACAAAAGACGCAATCCGTCAGGAGTTGAGTCGTCTAGGTATTACCTTTCTTGAACTTGAAGGGGATAAAGGGACTAAATTTGTGTTTAATGAACCTCTTTTCGAAGAAATCTTAGAGCATTTCCCTAGTCCAAATTGTATAGCTCGATACTTTAAACCTGTTATGTCTACTCATTGAACTGAGAAAGTATTTCTGAATTTTTGCCCTAGATAAAAGCAATACTGAACCGACGGTCATTGCATCCGAAGAATGAAATCTCAACGCCGATTGATTTGCATTACAGGCGTTGAGAGTGCGTTGATGCGCTTACTTCTTACTGCCTGCCGCTTTATTTCTCACCATATTACGTATTCGAGCGCTTCTCTCAGCAGAGCCCTGACTGGTATCAGACGGGTTGTTCGTACGGGTTTTGCGGTTTTTGAAGGCTGGCTTACTGTGCATTTTTCGCAATAGGGCATCACGGTTTTTTGGCTCGTACCCTGCTTGCTCTACGCGTCGAATCGTGTGACCGATCAACGACTCTACTTGTTGTAACGTCAGTTCTTCTTCACGGCTGACAAAAGATACAGCGTGTCCTTTTTGGCCAGCTCGACCTGTTCGTCCAATACGGTGAACATAATCCTCAGCCAAAAATGGCATATCGAAATTCACTACGTGTGGAAGGCCTTTAATATCTAAACCGCGAGCAGCCACATCGGTTGCAATCATCACACGTGCCTTGCCTTCTTTAAACTCGCTGAGCGCTCTACGGCGGGCACTCTGTGCTTTATCACCGTGACATAGCACTGCTTTAATACCGTCCAGTTTGAGTTCTTTCAATAACATGTTGGCCGTTTCTTTGTAGTTCACAAAGACCAATACTTGTTTCCAATTCTTGCGACCAATAAGTTCAGATAGCATTTCATTCTTTCTTTCTTGGTCCACCGGATAGACAACATGTGCGACAGTGTCTGCCGTCGCGTTTTCTTGAGTCACGGATACTCTTTTCGGTTGGCTCAACATTTTGGCCGCTAGTTTGTTCATTTGCGGAGAGAACGTTGCCGAGAAGAGCATAGTCTGTGGCTTTGTTGAAACACCAGACATAATGGTTTCAATAGATGAAATAAAGCCCATGTCTAACATACGGTCGGCTTCATCGAAAACCAAGAATTCAAGGTTCTGTAGGGAAACACTTTTCTCGTCTAGGTGCTCTATTAAGCGACCTGGTGTTGCAACTAAAATGTCGACACCGTTCTTCAGCTGTTGAATCTGAGACGATATTTTCACGCCACCATAGATGGCAGAAACACTTAATGATGTGTACTTGATATAATCTTCAATGCTTTGCGCTATCTGCGCCGCCAATTCACGAGTTGGCGCAAGAATCAATGCTCGCGTTTGAAAATGGTTATTAGCTTTATTCTTGTCTAATAGTTGCTGAATAATCGGCAGAGCGAATGCAGCGGTTTTGCCAGTCCCTGTTTGAGCATTCGCTAGGATATCGTATCCTTTGCGAGCGAGTGGGATTGCTTTCTGCTGAACAGGAGTAAGTTTTTCGTAGCCGCACTCAGACAGTGCTCTCACAATTTCTGGAGAAAAGTTTTGAGATGAAAATGACATTGTTGTGTTCCTAAATCAAACGGCTACGATCACGTAAAGCATAACCAAAATAACGGTCGCAGATTGTAGAACAAACTGTATAGGAACGGCAGGTTTTATGCCAAATCGTCGTAATAAGTTTGAAAATACGAAGATTTAATGAGCATAAGTTCCAAGGAGGCGATGTTTTATCTAATTTGGTCTTCAAATTAGGAATCTGGGTACGAAAAAAGTAAGTTGAATTGCGGTCAATCAATTAAAAGAGGAGCATAGTAGTAGCTCCTCTTCTTGTGCCGTTGGAAAGTACGATAATTAGACGCACCTGGTTTTCAAAGCGCTATCTCTAGCGAACAGGTGAGACAAACCCCGGTGGTTTAAGAGCGACTAGAGAGCAACTAACCGCTTGTACGATGTTCTCAGCCGTATTGCCAATAACGATTCCCGGGATACCGGTACGAGCCAGTGTACCCATCACCAAAACATCAATCTCGTGCTCGTCTACCCAGTCAGGTATCAGCTCGTCCGGTTCTCCGTGAAGGTGATGTACAACGATGTCGCCAGAGATCCCTGATTCGGTGACGAGATGATCTAACGCCTCTCGGTGGGTCTGTTTGGCGGCTTCAATTTCTTTGTCCAACTCACCGTCCTCTATCTTGATCCAAGCATGGTCTTGCAGATATCGCTCTAGTTGGTGCTCCCAACAGGAGAGCAGATGCAAACGACTGCCACAACTGTGTGCGATTGAACTTGAGAGTTCAAGAAGGCGAAGGCTTAGAGCTTTGTGCTCGTCATCGGTGATCATAGGGTCGACCGCTACGGCGATTCTGCGCTTACTTGTTGGTTGATGAGTGAGTCTATTTAACCACACAGCTGAAGGGCATTTTCGAAGTAAGGTCATATCGATGGCTTTGAAACCTTTTCCGTCGATAGGCTCTGCGTCTTTGATGACCAAATCATGTGAGGCATTCTGAACGGCCTGAATAACATCTACCGCAGGGTTTTCACCGCATACCACATCCAGAGGGAAGGGAACGGACTCCTCGTTAATGTCATGTACTGAACGGCTTTCTTGTATCTGTTGATTAACGGAATGGACCAAAGAGTTTTCGTAACTGGCCTGATATTCGGAGAGATTAGATGGTAGTGATGGGCAAAACAACAAACCCTGAACGGGAGCATTATTATTGTGAGACAGTCTTAATGCCTGTCCTATGGAGTCACTGTGGCTCTTCAGTCCGTGGCTGACGTAAAGTATGTTCTTAAACTTTTTCATTCCTACCTCCTAAGTGTCAAAGCAGGTTGATTAGGAACAAGTACAACGCCTGTCGAGGCTCTTGTTTACACTGATTCGTTCATTTTATCTTCACCTCCATATGGGTTCAAACGCAGCTAAAATGCTCAAAAATTCTTATTGTTGCAATTCAGCTATTTCTTATTTATATCAGGTGCTTATATCAATAAGGTGACGCTGGGTTTTTATAAGAAATTTTCTAATATGATCTTAGCATCAAACTTACCCGTATACCCACAAAGTGGTAGTCATATTACTGTCACCATATCGCGTTAGCGTAAGTTAAGTATAAGGTTGAAAAGGAGGGTTAGAGTCTATTTTTTAGCACTGACTGTGCTGTGAACATCTTAAGGAGGAACTATGAAAGTTTGCCCATCTTGTTACAGTGAATTCGTCTCTCGCAACGGCATTGGAGTTTGTCCAAGACATGAAATTGGAGAATGTCGCTACGACGCTTATGAGTTACACAGTCAAACCCTAGATCTCCGGAGCGCTGATTTTAGGGAGCAAAAAGAGGGTCAACCTCCCACTGAATTGGTTTAGCGTGAAAGGGTGAGCATGGTGCTCACCCTTTTTCGTTTTGACGGATGAGATCAGTCTAAAGTGAGTTATTGAGTTTCGGTTTGAACATTAAGATGTGCGCGTATTTTGAACAAACCGGAGACGACCATGTCGCTTAAAAACAAAACCGCACTTACCTTTATTGTTGCAGCTGTAATGAGCACTTCTACTTTCGCTCGTGACACTAGCCAAACCGCAAACGAGCAGACCGCGCTTCCAGAAGCAGGTATTGGGCTTACTGCTGGTGCAGATTCTCTACCAAACTTCACTTTCAAAAAGCACAAGAAAGTAGAGCGCGTAGATAACACAGCTCAAATTATCGACCCTAATCACGATGACCTACCAGGTGCAATAGGCTGGTCTGTACCTGTAGATTCACTTCCAGATTTCCACTTGAAACACAAGAACAAAGTAGACCGCTAATTGGATAGCAAAATGAAGATAGGTATTGAAAGCAGCGTTGTTTCAAAGCACTGCTTTCATCGCCTTTTAAAGGATATTTGTAAGATGGGTTCCATTGATGTAGTCGAACTCTAGCCATCCGACCCAGTTTTCGCCTCGGTTATCTGGCCCCATGGTGACTGAACTACTTTTTATCGGATATACGGTTAAACCGTTCACCAATTTCCACTGATGGCTGTCTCTGGTTTCTGCCGGCAAGCTATCTGCTCGAACCAATATATATCCGCGCTTTTCCTTGAATAAAACCTTATTCACTCGAGCCAGTCTATCTTCACAATTTTGTTTTCGAACATGGTTTGAACCAGGTTCTACGCGATACATCAGCTCTACCAATTCCTGCATTTCTTTTAATTCGTCTTGAGCCACAAGAAAGACAATGACATCTTCTGTTTCCAAATCCCATGTATACACATCTGTGCCTTGTTGGAGATCTATCCCCATGATCTCGGCGAGTTGAGTTTTGTTCTTTGGTAGCGATTTCATTTTGGTTCTCACAGTTGAAAAGTGAACATATCATACATTAATGGTATTAAGTACGCAAAATTTCAATGAAAGAAAACTATAGGAATGAACAACAGCAGAGCTCAATGCGTAAACCTTATTTGAGTCATACAAAAACAAGGAATCGTTTATGCAAAGGCTATTCTTATTTTCTCTTCTAACCATTCTGTCTGTAGGTGCATATGCCGCAGGTTCTGGTTCAAGTTTTAGCAGTTTGACGAAGTCTGAAAAGCTCTACAATCAAGGCGTGGAACTGATGCGTGACAATGAGTTTCGTGAGGCGGAGCGCAAGTTTAGAGACGCCTTGAAACGAGACAAGGACTGGGCGGAAGCACATAACAATCTTGCTTACGTTTTGAGAAAGCAGGGTGAGATTCATTACAACACAGCGCTTTTTCACTACAACAAGGCCATCGAAATTAATCCGAAGCTATCAGAACCCTACATGTACCGAGGCGTTTTGTACGTTCAGATGGGTAATGAAGCAATGGCGCAAGAGGATCTAGCTCGTCTAAATAAAATGAACCCAAGACTGGCAAAAGAGCTTAGCTATGTGATTGATAATGGCAAAGAGAAAGAGCCGGAGCAATTCTTTGGTGTGTCAGAAAAAATAAACGACTGAGGGTATCAGTCGTTTAAGGCAATCAAAACCGTGTCCTTGGCTTTAAAGTGGTAAAAAAAGATAGTTAGTTTAGGGACACGACAGTTGTACTATTTAGCCGCTGCAGCGGCTGCGGCAGCTGATTCATCAATGAAGGTGTGTACTGCTTTCAATATCGTCTTCTTGATGTCACTTATCTGTTTAGAGTGAGGACACCATAGCGCCATACCAAATTTGAAGCCTTCTATCATTTGATCGACTTTCAAGATTTCGACATCTTCACTAACGTGTTTAGACCTTACGATACTTTTTGGTAGCAACGTCCATCCAAGTCCCAAACCGACCATCTTGATGATCAGAGCTAGTTGGTCAACTTCTTCATGTTCTGAGCTTAATACAACCTTATCTCTCATGCCTTCCTCTACTAGAGAGCGAAGTACGAACTGCCTTTCACGACTGAGAGTGGCGATGGCTTTGTCTGACTTGAGTTTGGATAGCACTCCGCCTTTTTGCACAAAGGCTAAGAATTCGAGGTGTCCAAGGAAGGTGGCATCTAGGCTGTGTATAGCACGGCTGTCATGCACGTTTACTAAGCCAAAGTGTATCTCACCACTTTGTAATCCTTGTTTGATTTGGCTCTTATTCCTAACGATAAAGTTTACCCGCATCATAGGAAAATCTTTGGCCAGTTGAAGCCTGATGTCAGATAGTGCCTTGTGAGGTATTACGCTTGAGTAGGCGATAGTGATATTTTCTAGACCGCCATAAGAGAGGCTAAGTGCTACCTTATCGAAGGTGCGAGCCTGCTCAATGGTCTGTTTGGCATAGTGATAAAGAAGTTCGCCATCTTCGGTTGGCTCCACTGAGCGACCGATGCGCTCAAACAATGAAACGGCTAACTGGTCTTCAAGGTTTGTTACCACCTGGCCTATGGTGGTTCTGTGTTTGTTGAGTTTAACTGCTGCTTTGCTGAAAGAGCGTTCGTTATAAACGGTCACGAAAGCGAGAAGTTGTTCAAAGCTAAAATTCATAGAGTGTGCTTGCCTTGTGTGATTCTTAAAACTTGGGCATTCCTTTAGCCTCATTAAGTAATAGACAAAAAGCTCGCTGATGAACAGCGAGCTAACATTTTTCTTTAAAAATTATATGCTTATTTGTACTCGTATACACGAGCAACGTAGTGGTATACGCCTGAATCACCGATGTAATTTTTGTACAAGTCTACAGAGAAGTAATCCGGTTGATCGGCATCGATGCGTTCTGCGATTTTAACGCTCAGAGTGTCTAGGTCGTGCATGTCATAAACAAAAAACTTGCGAACTTTCTCCAAGTCCATCTTTTTCGCAAGCTTACGAGAAATATACATCTCATGGTGTTCGGCTACGATAATGCCTGACACTTCAACTTGCTCAAAGTTAGGGTCTGTGTCGATGTTTACTAGCATTTCTGCGTCAGTAACAGTCTCAAGTTGAGCCATGTTTTGGTCAAGTTGCTGAACCTCTTTGCTCGGTGTGTGAGCTGCGAAAGCAGAGGTAGTAACGGCCAAAAGGCTCAGTGCAATAAGTGATTTTTTCATTGGGGGTACCTTATTAATAGGGAACGTCTGTGGTCCAAAGTTGATGCTTGGTCGCCTTGTTGTAGCCATAGTTGTAGAGGGCCTTCATATAAGTGCTGTCAAACATCTGCTTTGATTGTGCTTGGGGAGTAAACCTATCGTCGATATAGGTAAACTCGAGTTCGAGGTCTTGGACCTCACTGAAATACATCATGCGATACAAGTCGCCGCGGGTTTGTTGCAAGGTCAGTGACTTCACGCTCTGCGTAAGTAGGTCCATGCCTTTGTCTTTCACTTGTTGATAAGGCATCTTTAGAACGCCATTGCGGATAACCTGAATCTTTGGTGATTTTTCAAGACCAAGTGCTTGGTTGATCTTCTTGAAGTCGATGTTGCTTGCCTGAAGGAACATTTGAGCAGATAGGCCACCGTCCACATGCATCTCTTCTAGAGGCTGACCGTTTAGCTCAACATCGATAAACTGCGGTGGAAATACACCAGGAATAGAAGCGCTGGCCACCAATACCTGATGGAAAAGTCGAGCTTTGTCTGGATTCTCGCTTGCTGCAATTTCACCTAGGTTCCACACCACCATTTGCTCAGAATCAAAGTGGGTAGTACCAATTAGCAGGCGACGACCGTTGCGATGTTGCTGAGCAACCTGTTCAATCATTTCATCGCTGTAGGTTTGTTCTATGAAAGAGAAAAGGTCTTCTCCGTCGGTAAAGGCGTCTTTAAAGATGGTGTTGAGAAAGTTACGTTTACCAAGAATCATCTTGTCGTTAAGACCCAGCATGACTTCTTCTAGACGGTCGATCTCTTCGCCACCAACAAATACAAATGGAGCAAGTAGAGCGCCGGCACTCACGCCAGTGATGATGGAGTAGTCAGGCAATGTGTTTGAATCATGTAAACCCTTGATAACACCTGCGCCAAATGAACCTTTAGCGCCACCACCAGATAGCACCAAAACATTGAGTTGGTCGCCATTCACACGGATTGGGGTAGTGTGATTGTCTTCTGAGTAAAGGTAAGAGATATCCTCTCCAAGCCAAGTGCGTAGAGGCTCTGCTTCTTGTGTTGAAGACTCCATAGGCAGAGTGACTTGGGTGTAATTGTGCGCGTCAACTCGCTTGTCTAGCTTGTGCGGTGTCGAGCAGGCGGTCACCAAAAGTGAGAGTGAAACGACTGCCAGAGTGGTTTTAAGAGATTTCATGATTTTCCTCTGTCATTGCCACCCTCTGTGCCGGTGACGCTGTGCTTTCTTATCCTCGAAAGCGGTTGATTAAGTGCTGGGAAGTTTACGGCTTATGCGTATAGTTGATTAATCGCTTTAGTAGGATGAAACCCATCCAATTCAGGCGACCAGAGCTAGGCTCTGATCACTGCCTTATTGGGTTAAGCGATTTTCTTTGGTTCGAAGTCATGGGTAGGTTCAATAAACTCATATTGACCTGCAATGGTTTGCAACTCCCATGTATCTTGGTCTTGGGTCACCTCAAGCACGCCATATACGGCGTTGTTGGTATGACGGAAAGCCGCCACTGGCGACATCTGCTTAGTGATGCACGCGGTAAAGATAGCGGTGATCAGATCGCCTACACCTACAGGTGCTTTTTCAAAATCCAGCTCAGGTCGCTGCACTAGGTAGCATGCCTTTGGGGTGGCTAACATAGCGGTAAAGGTTCCCTCGGCTAACGAATGCAGATGTTTAACCAATACCAGTCTTGGGCCTAGCTCTAGGGCCTTTTTACATGCGGTTACTGCATCGTAAAGAGAGTGGATCTCTACACCGGTGAATTGAGTAAGCTCGAACTGGTTAGGCACGATCACATCGGCCATAGGCATCAGTGTTTTGGTCAGCTCTTCTGTTACACCCTCAGGCACAATGCAGCCTTTTTCTGGGTCGCCCATCACTGGATCACACACGTAAAAGGCTCTGTGGTTAGACTCTTTTACTTGGTTTACTGTATCTGCGACAGCTTGGCACTGTTCAGGGCTGCCCAAGTAGCCTGAGATAACTGCTTGGCAGTCTTTCAGTTTGCCAATGTTATCTAGGCCCTTGGTGAGGTTACGAATCTCTTCGGCGCAGAATTTGTGCCCGGTCCAGCCTTCATCGTATTGGGTGTGATTCGAGTATTGCACCGTGTGGATTGGCCAGGCTTCAATGCCCATTCTTTGGATTGGAAATACGGCAGAGCTGTTTCCTGCATGTCCGTATACAACATGCGATTGGATTGAAATTATTCCGTCCATAATTGTTTCTCGTTTTAAATTTTTGGGTTAATTCAGTAGGGCGATATAGGTTTGGATGATCGCCAGATTCACTATGTCGATAAAAAATGCGCCAACTAACGGCACCACAAAATAGGCCTGTGTCGATGGGCCGTAGTGCGAGGTGATGGCATTAAGATTCATCATCGCCGTTGGTGTCGCGCCCATTCCAAAACCCACATGGCCTGCTGACATTACTGCGGCATCGTAACTTCGCCCCATGACTCTGAAGGTCACCCAGTAGACAAACAGTAGGGTGAACAGAATCTGAGCCATTAAGATCGCTAGAAGCGGTAGGGCTAGATCGAGCAGATTCCACAGTTTGAGCTCCATTAGAGCCATCGACAGGAACAGTCCTAGGGTTAGGTTACCGACCTGGTTTAATTCACTGCGGGATTTGTCCAAAGCCTTTTGAATCCCAGAGATATTTCCAACAATTACCCCAAGGGCAATGGCATACACAAAATTAGGAACAAACTTAAACAGCTCGTAGCTACTGAGCAGTTGATGTAGCTGCTGTGCACATAGAGAACTAACAAGTAGCAGTGCTCCTGACGTTAGCCATTTCGCAGGTGATGTACCTTTGGTTTGACCATGGCGCTGCTGTTTTGGGATGTACTTGCTGTGCTCAGTTTCATCAAACGAGGCCAGCTCGTTGTTCTGAATCAGCTTTTTCCCAAGAGGACCACCGAAGATCCCGCCCACAACCAAACCAAAAGTGGCACACGCCATGGCTATCTCTAATGCGTCATCGATGTGGAACTGTTCCGCAAAGATGGATGCCCAGGCAGCACCAGTACCATGTCCACCAGACAAAGTGATGGAGCCAGCGAGCAAGCCGAGCATAGGGTCAAGGTTAAGCACCTTAGCTAAAGCAAGACCGACCACGTCTTGAAACACGATGAATAGCGTGGCGCAAAACAAGAATGCGAACAGAGCCTTACCACCATGTCGAAGCAGTGCTAGATTGGCTGAGTAGCCAACACTGGCAAAGAACATCAACATCAAGGTCGTCTTTAACGGCAGATCAAATACAAGGTCAATGCCGTGTAGGTGACAGGCTGTTGTCAGCAGAGCTACGGCGATCCCACCGATAATCGGCGCTGGAATGTGGTATTTAGCCAGCAATTTGACTCGCTTTAGGATTGCTAGGCCTAGAAATAGAACCGCAATCGCGATAGCAAATGAGATAGTTGCGTTAAATGAGAATGTGCTCATTGGTTTCTCCTCCTTTTGAAAAAACAAGCCTCGGTATACCGAGGCTTGGATACTGCTATTTCAAATTCAGAGGCTTAGCCTTGGAACTCAGCGAAGTACTCGTCTAGCACTTTGCGAGTAGCGCGGCCGATTAGCTCATACTCGTGGTGAGTAAGGTTAGCTAGAGACACACGAACAGAAGCGTGTACTACGTCGAAGCCGTTACCTGGTAGAAGGATCACACCGGTTTCTTGAGCTAGGCGGAATAGGAAGAATTTGCCTTTTTGGTTCTCTTTGAACCACTGTACGAACTCTTCGCCGTATAGCTTGCCGCCTAGAGTGTCTAGCTCTAGAAGTGTGTAGTAGTCAACGCGGTCTTTGTTCTCTTCAACTTCAACACCCATGTTGCTGTATAGAGTTCTGTAGCGATCGCGGATGATGCGTTTACATGCTGCTTTGTAGTTCTCTTCAGAGTCCATTAGGCAGTTTAGAGAGAACAGAGCCATTTGAACTTGTTGAGGTAGAGATAGACCAGCAGTGTGGTTTAGAGCAACGCTACGGCTGTCAGCAACGATACGGTCAATGAACTTGATCTCGCGTGGTTCTGGAGTCAGTGTTTTGTAACGATCGTCCAGTAGACGTTGTTCTTCTTCAGTTTTTGCACGCATTGCATCGTCGAACACATTTTTGTGTTGGATTGCAATAGTACCTAGACGCCAGCCTGTAGCACCGAAGTATTTAGAGAACGAGTAAACACAAAGAGTGTTGTATGGCAGTTTTGCGAATAGAGATACAAAATCATCTGCAAATGTGCCGTATACGTCATCTGTGATGATGAATAGGTCACTACGCTGCTCGTTAACAAAGTTTGTTAGGTTATCTAGAGTCTCATCAGAGAACTTAACAGAAGCTGGGTTTGCTGGGTTAACTACGCAAAGCAGTTTGATATCTGTGTCAGCCAGTTTTTCAATCTCTGACATAGGTAGCTGCCAAGTGGTTTCGTCTAGACGAAGCTCAACGATCTCCAGTTCGTACTCAGAAAGCTCAGGGATTTCTAGGTATGGAGTGAAGATTGGAGTGATAAGTGCAACCTTGTCACCTTTCTTCAATAGACCGTTGTGGAACATAGTCTGGAAGCTGTAGGTCATAGACGCAGTGCCGCCTTCGGTCGCGAACAGATCGAAGTCTGTAGTCATTGGCATTGGGCCGTACATCTCTTCTGCAATGTACTGTTTTACAACAGATTCGATGTTAGTCAGCATGCGTGGTGGCACAGGGTAGTTACATGCAAGGTATGCGTTAACTAGCTCGTTTAGGAACGCTTGCTTTTCGATGCCTAGACGGTCTTTTGCATAGCTTAGAGACTTCTCAAGGAACTGAACGCCTTTGTCTGCTTTGTTGTCCGCTGCGAACGTATCGAAACGCTCAACAATGCCAACACCATCTGGGATACCACCAAAACCAGCATCTAGGTAAGAGTAGTTACGCTCTGCTTCGTTTACAGCAAACTCACCAAGGCGGATGAATGCTTTACGTGGAAGCGTTGCTAGGAAGTTAGGGTTACCACGGCCAGCGTCAAGTAGAGCGCGGTCAGGCACAGTTTGTGCAACTTCGATTAGTTTGTCTTTTAGCTCAAATGGGCTTAGGTCAGCGTATTTAGAAAAGTCGATTGAAGTAGTCATAATATTTACCAATTATTTAGTTTTAAACTGATGAGCGCCTCACCTGGGTGAGGCGACTATTTATTCGTTGTTACATGCCAGCGTTAAGAGTGATTACGCCAACGATGATTGGGCCCCAAAGGGTGAGCAGTACGTTTGCTACTGCGTAGGTCACTGTGAATGAGAACACTGGAGTTGCGTTGCCAGTTTTTTCCATCAGTGCTGCGAATGCAGGGTTTGCGCTACGTCCGCCAGTTACACAACCAAGGGCCTCGATTGGGTTCTTGATTCTCAAAACAAAGTAAGAGAAGAAGAACGAAATGATCTGAGGGATGATGGTTACTGCCATACCCAAGAACAGTAGAGTCATGCCGTGTTCTTTGATGGTCTCAACTGCTTGAGGACCCGCTTGTAGACCAACGATGCCTACGAATGCTGCTAGACCAAAGTCACGGATGAAGTTTGCTGCACCCTCAGGGAACTGAGCCACATGTGGGTTCTTGCTGCGTAGCCAACCAACAACCAGACCTGATACCAGACAACCTGCACCAGAGCCGATGGTTACTGGGATACCTGCAATCTTGAAGTTAATAAGACCAATCAAGAAGCCAGCGACCATACCTAGGCCAAAGATGATGAAGTCTGTGATGGTTGCAGAACCTAGGCGTTTACCTATGTTGTTCTCAACGCGGTTGATGTCTTCAGCGGTACCAGTGAGTTGGATAACGTCGTTTTTCTTAACGATAAGATCCGGAGTTACCTCGATTGGTGCGCCCTCACGGATGTACTCGGTTACGTAAACGCCGCGATAGGTATCTTTGTTGGTCTCTTCTTTGATCTGACGAACTGATTTGCCAATGATTGAGTGGTTGTCTGCGATAAGCTGACGGTTCTCTTCAATGATTTCGTAGTTCTCAGGTAGAGAAACCTCTGCACCAATGTTTTGCTGTTGGATCTCATGCACGGCATTACGGCGGCCAGTGATTATGATTAAGTCGCCTTCACGAAGGGCAGTGAACTTGTCTAGCTCAAGTGGTTTACCGTCACGCTCAGCCAGTTCAATGCAGGCTTGTAGAGAATTCTGGTTGAGCTGACCAATGGTTTTGCCATTGATAGAGCTGTCTTTTGTGATGCTGTAAGCACGAGTCACAAGAGAGGTTAGGGCATTGAATTCACCGGGTGCCAACTCGTGTCTACCGTCAGAGCTTTCTTTTTCAAGCTTGATTGCTTCAGCGCGGATGTCCCACTTCATTAGCGTTGGGAATACCCAAGTCACCATTAGGATTGGACCTAGAGAACCAAAGATGTAAGTTACCGCGTAACCTACCGCTACGTTGGTTTGCATTATGTGCTGAGCTTCTTCCGATATACCTAGGCGAGCAATAGCATCACCTGCAGTACCGATAATTGCAGACTGAGTTAGACCACCAGCCGCTAGACCTGCCGCTGTACCACGGTCAAGATCGAACATATAGGCTGCTGCCAACACACAAAGCAGACCAGACACAGTCATTACCACTGCAGAAAGCAGGATATTGATGGTTCTGAAGTTCAGTGCTTTAAAGAATTTTGCACCGCCTTGATAACCTACTGCGTAGATGAACAGGGCGAAGAAGATGCTTTTAACACCTGGGTCAATATTCACACCGAATTGACCAATTATTACACCCATCAGAAGCGTACCGGCTACACCGCCAAGAACGAAGCGGCCAATAGTGATTTTACCCACCATGTAACCTAGAGAAAGGGTAATAAATAGTGCAATAAAAGGTGCCATTTCAAAAAGATTAGAAATAAGGTCCATAACCAATTTACTCGTACTATTAATTAAGTTGTTTATATAAGAGAGAAGAGATTAATCATCTCGTTGTAATTTGTGAGCGTGGTTTTCGCTACGGGATGAATAATATGAATATTCGGGTGCAGTAAGTAATCTCGGTTGATGGATCAAATCCTCAAGTGGGGTTTTTAGGTGCTGATAGTTTTGTTTTGGTGATTTAAGTATCTGATTTAATTTGCTTTAATTCGATGTTGTGAAAGTTTAACTATTTTCAAAATAACTCTAATTAGTTAGCGGTCAACTAAAGAAATTCTATTTGGAGTTATAAAGAATTGGATGCGTGGATTTCATCCTACAAACGTGATTGTAAGAATCTGCCTTATATAGATAGACTGCGCCGTGTTGAAACTATTGAGATATAGATAATGAATTCAGTGCCACATGAATTAATTTGGGGAGAAATATATTTTCCTCCTCTTTTATTAGTTGTCGCAATTGCCTATGCGCTTACTTTAGTGCTTGGAAGTGTGTCTAGCCGTTTGGGGCTACATAAATATATTGCTCATCCGGCACTGGCTGAACTGTGCTTGATAGTGATCTTAACTGGCGTCATCGGCCAATTTATACCAATTTTCTGAGGTAACTTATTGTGATTAAACGTTATTTTATCACTCTGCTACTTGTGGTGGGCGCTGGCGCAGTGATCTTCAATTATTACGAAACCTACTCTGACTCACCCTGGACAAGAGATGGCCAAGTGAGCGCTTATATTGTTTCTATAACGCCAAGGGTGACTGGACAGGTGACCGAGGTGTACGTAGACGATAACTCACGAGTAGAGAAGGGTGATCTCTTGTTTGAGATTGATCCTGCTATCTATTCTGCGGCTTACCACAAAGCTGTGGCAACACAGGGTCAAGCGCAAGCTTTGCTCTCTAAGGCGCGCAACAACTTACAACGCACGTCTGAACTTGAAAAGCGTATGCATGGTGCGGTGCCGACACTGACATTGAATAACTTAACCAATGAAGTTGAGTCTGCGGCGGCGAATCTTGATTTAGCCAAGGCAAATGTTGAAGAGGCAAAGCTCAACCTTAAATACACCAAGGTATATGCGCCTACTGATGGCTATATCACCAACCTAAACCTGCGTGTCGGCTCACAAGTGGTGGCGAATGCCCCTGTGGTTGCGCTTATCGATGAAAATAGCTTTTGGATAGAGGGCTATTTCAAGGAAACAGACCTTGTAGGTGTAAGCCCAGAGGATAAGGCGTTTGTTACTCTGCTTATGGATCATCGAATGACCCTAGCAGGTGAGATCAAAAGCATTGGTTACGGCATTGCAAAGTCTGACGGCAGTACAGGTAATGACTTACTGCCTAACGTAAACCCAAACTTCCAATGGATTCGTCTGGCGCAGCGTATTCCAGTGAAGATCAAGCTGACTGATATTCCAGAGGATCTTCAGTTACGCGTTGGCATGACCGCCTCTATCCAGATTGTTAAGTAGGCTTGGCTATGTTGAGTCTAACCACTAAAGAGGCGATCAAGGTCGGCCTGTCTATCGCAATCTCCATATGTCTAGCATTGTGGTTTGGCTGGGAAAAGCCTTACTGGGCGGCTATAGCGGTTGTGGTAATGGCAGTTAACGAGAGCTTTGCACACTCGATACAAAAGGGTAAGAACAGGATCTTAGGAACTTTGTTGGGAACCACCTACGCCTTCTTTTTGATAGCCATGTTCTCGCAGCAAAGATTTCTGTTTATCTTTTTCTTTACCCTGTTTATGGCGCTGAGCCTGTATATGTCCAGCAATGAGAAACATGGCTACATCTTTTCTATTGGCTTCGTTGTGTGCGCTATCGTCTCGTGCATGGGCAGTTTCGACAGTGAAATGACCTTCCACTTCGCAGTGCTCAGATTCCAAGAAACGCTATTGGGCGTGTTGGTGTTTAGCTATGTGTTTAGGCTGTTATGGCCGATGAATACCGAGAAGGTGTTTTATCAGCTTATCGATGGCGTGCAAGATGCACTGTTTGAGAAACTAAATGGCAAAGGAGACCTCAAGGGTGTTGAAGCCAAGCTGGGTAAAGCTGAGCAAATCTTGGATTTACCTTTAACAGGCAGTTTTGAACTTAAAGAACACAAAGTGCTTTGGCAGTCTCGAATGCAGGAGCTTAAGTTGATTGCTCATCACTTGAAGGATGCAGATGTTGATAGCGATAGAGCCTCTTATGCCGAACTTTACGAAAGGCTTCTTAGCTTTGATAAACATCAGCCTGATACAGAGCTGATCTCGGATAAGTTCTCTAGTTACCTAGAAATGCATCAAAGCTGGCCGGAGAAGAATAAACTGGCTGAGTTTGACGCCAGAATATGGCGAGTAGTGCAGGGCGTTTCCATGTTCTTGGCCGCCGTTGCGTTGTGGATCTATCTACCTGTTCCGGGTGGCTATATTTTCCCTATGCTAGCGGCAAACCTATCAGCCATGCTCCCAACGATGCCTGCGGCAGCATTAAAGCAAGCGTTCTGGGGTGTTCTAGGATTTGGCGCTGTGTACATCACAGAGTACGTATTTGTTATGCCCATGATGACTGAACTTTGGGAGTTGGCCGTATTTTACTTCATTAATGTCGTTGTAGTGTGGAAGGTATTTAATACACCCGCCTTGATAATGCAGCGGATTCTCGGTGTGAATATGCTGGTGGTACTGACTGCTAGTGCATTGAGCCTCACTCCAAGTTACTCAATCACCACGCCTTTAATGATGGTGGTGTATCTAGTCATTGTATTGATGCTAGGCAAGCTATTTGCCGATCTATTCAAGCGAACCGTTTAAGCCCTCTAGTGAGGGCTTTTTTACACCCGTTAGCTAGGGGTGTTTCAAAACTAATGCTACTTTTGTCTTCAAGTATCAAAAGGTGAATAAGTGATACGTCATATAAATATCGCTATAATTTATGTTGTAGCTACAACATAAAGTCCCTACCATTCGTGCTACTACTTTTGAGGTAAAAGTAAAACCGAGGTCACCCTATGAAATTGAACAAGTTTGAATCTGATCAGGATGCTACTCCGCTCCTGAATGAGTCAATATTCTTTCTAATGGGCGTGGTTCATCGGCGTTTCAGGAATGAAGCGCAAGAGCAGTTACTTGAGCAGCACGACATCACAATCGAAATGCAGAAGGCGCTAGAGATCTTGAGTTATCACCAAGAATTGCCTCAGCAAGCCCTCGCTGACAAACTCATGAAAGAGCGAAGCACGGTGAAGCGCTTAGTGGATAACATGCACAAGCGTGAGTTAGTCGAATTTATTCCTCATCCAACCAACCTCAAAGTAAAACTCATAACGCTGAGCGCCAAAGGGCGTGAGGTACACACTAGTGGTAATCAGATCGTCACCGCCACTCAACAGCAATGGCTCTCTAGCCTAGGCATTGATGACGAACTGGCTTTGAAGCGTACCTTGATACGCATGCTTGAGAGCAACTAGTTAGGATTTTTGTTAGAGGTGCCAGCCTCTGAAGTTGTAAAAATCTCCAAATAGGTAAAACGATGAAGAAGACTCTTGCATTGGGACTTTTGCTCCCTGCGAGCCAGTTGTGTGCGCTTGAAATTCAGGATTACTTTGCTTTAAACGGCTTAGTGGGGGCTTATCAAACCAATGGTGGAACCTTGGTTGAGGGCTCGAAAGAAGGGCGTCCCATAGAAGCTAAGGTACGTGCCAACTTAACCGCAGGCGTACCAGTTGGTGAACGCTGGAATATCTTTGGTCGAATGGAATATGACCTCAACTTTCTTAACTTGAAAGAAGGAACCGACATCAAAAACGGCAAGCTGCGTAAGCGCTATGAGTACGTGGGTGTCGAACATGATGTGCTGGGTAAGGTTTGGTATGGGAAGGATTGGGGAGCGACTTACGCCCATATGCCAATTCTGAAGCAAGCCTATCTTGGCTTCCAGGACGTAGCTGCAGGGCAAGCAACCTGGCGCAACAGCGATACGCTTCTTTATAAAAACCAAATTCAAGATTGGACATTTGTGGTCTCTACTCAGTTGTCTGATTCAGAGCGCAGTTTTGATTACGA
The DNA here is from genome assembly GCF_024347675.1 of Vibrio ishigakensis. Classification (NCBI taxonomy): domain Bacteria; kingdom Pseudomonadati; phylum Pseudomonadota; class Gammaproteobacteria; order Vibrionales; family Vibrionaceae; genus Vibrio; species Vibrio ishigakensis. The sequence continues at coordinate 1,303,159 of NZ_AP024882.1, forward strand.
CGATGACGCTTTTACGACGGACGGCTCGGCTTTTACGTTTTCCTACGGCGCATCACCGTTTTACGGGGATGGGTTTGGTATTGGTTATAGCTACCACGATGCAGGCCTATATGGCGCTATGGGTGAGCTCTACAAAGATAAGGGCGATGCCACCCACAATATTGGTATGAACTATCGCTACGGTGCTTGGTACATCGGTGGCACGGTTGCAAAGTCTGACCTGAATAACCACGGCAAAGCTACTGGGCTAAACGACTACACCTATGATGTGGTTGGCGAGTACACCTACAGCAGTGATCTTAAGTTTATCCTTCATTATGCGCAGGTTTATGGCAACTGGGGAGCTGAAAACGAGCGCTTTGTCGGCTATGGCGTGCAGTATTTCCTTACTAACAGTCTGTTAGTTCTGTCTGAAGGGCGTTTCTCAAATGGTGGTGACAGCAACACCATCGAGGACACCCATGTTCTTGGCCTAGAGTACTTTTTCTAACTTTGAGGTAAACCATGTCTAACTATTCAAAATACATTTCAACGCTATTGGCTACATCTGACAACGGCAAACTAGAGCTTATCTTCCGTCTAATGTTTGGCTTTATCATGGCTTATCACGGCTTTGGCAAAGTAATGAATCCAGCAGCGTTAGTGCCTTTTCTAGAAGCTAACTCAATTCCATTTCCGCTATTGGGTGCGTATCTAGCGGCCTACACCGAGTTCTTGGGTGGTATTGCACTCATGCTTGGCGTGGTTACGCGTTTGGCATCACTTGGCCTGCTGGTATGCATGACGGTTGCCATTATCACACTTGGCGGGTTCTCTGCGGGCCTTAACTCTCTGCAAGGTGGTCTTGAGTATCAATGGTGTCTGTTCTCTATCTTCCTCTATTTCACCATCGCTGGTGCAGGTAAGTGCTCGGTTGATTCGGCCCTAAAGCAAAAGCTATTTACCGAAAATGGTGAGTTTGCGTTCCAATAATTTTAAAGTTTTTCCTAGTTTGGGCAGGACGGGGCTTTTTCCCTGCCCATTTTTTAGGTGGCAGCCATAGGGGGCTGCCTTTTTTATGCGTAAATTCATATGTTTACCTCAACTTGTTTAAGTGAGGGTTTCATCCTCCTTAAGCGATTGTTGAATTTTTGAACCCATCTTTAAACTTCCTCCCACTTGCTAAGCAGAGCTGAAAACTCTGCAGGCTCTTTTAAAAGTTCACTATCGATTTCGACAGGGCGTCGAATCAAAACTATCTGCATGAGCGCCATAGCTTTGGGGCTTTGCGAGTGGGAAATGACATGATTTTTAATAACGCGAACCATGCCGTTAAACAGATGCGAGTTCTTCCAATTCTGATTGGAGCACTCCTTGCTACACCTCTAAGCTTTGCTGAAACAGAAGTACAACCAAATTACGCTCAAGCTGAACTCAAAGGTAAGCAACTTTTTGATAAGTATGGCATCGACAAAGACCTACCTAAGCTTGCGATGAGCTCGCTAACTTTGGGTGATCACCTTGTAGAACACGCCCACCGGATGATCCAAATTGGCGATGAGGTTCGCGATTCATCGGTATTCCTAGTAAAGAATACTGATGAAAAAGGCAATATCGACCTGCGCATCAAGTACAACCCAGAAGAGTTGGATGAGCACGAAGACATTATTGATGACATCGAGTCTTTTACTCGCACTGAGTATCGCTTGCGCAACTACGCAGAAAGTTTTGATTCATCTTCGGTACGAGCGATAGAGAAAGAGAATGGCGATGTGGTCATTAGCTTCAAGTACTCAAAGTATGGTCTACCTCAGGATATCGCTTATTTCCGCTTTCTAAGCGTTGAGATCGAGATTGAAGATTTCGAGCCTAAACGCATGATCATCTCCAACCAAAAGCCGTTTACGCATGGCAAATACAAGGTAGATGACTACAAGCAGGTGATTGAATTCCAACGCCTACCTTCAGGCAAATTGGTGCTTGCTAAGAAGAAAACCGAGATCACTGGCGAGAAGAAGAAAAAACCTCTAAAGATGGTGAGCTCTGTGGTTCCTGTCGCTCTGTATGAAGATGATGATGGCGTACAGATCCTAGATGATACGCTACTACAAGAGGTGTCTGATCCACGCATGCGTGAAGAGAGCGTAAAGCTTGACCGTGTTTTCCCATTGATGGGCGACATGGTACGCCGTCAGGGTATCGATTTGCCTCTACCATTTGGTGTGTCTGTGGCGTATCGAAACCAAGATATGAATATCCCGTTTAATGATTTCACCATCGCAGGTGTGCGCCTGAATGATCTGTTTGATCCTGAAGATTCAGTGGGTGTAGTAACCGCCGAAAGCCTTACACTTCGCGGTGATGTAAACATACTTCCGTTTTGGAACGTGTTTGGTTACTTCGGCAAGATCAACGTTGATGCCATGGTTGATGCCGCCTATACAGGGGGTGCAGGTGAGACCATTCGCGACAAGCTAAACGACAAGATGCCAGGTCTTGGTAATCAAGTGTGTGAAAGCGTGGCAGCGCTGTGTAACCGCGGCGGACTGAGCGTTCCACTGCACCTTGAATACGACCTTCGTGGCGTGGGTACTACCTTGTCTGTGGGTTACAAAGAGTTCTTCGCGTCTGTTACAGGTACTTACTCACAGACGCGTATGAAGGGTCTAGAAGATTGGGGTGATGGCATCGTGACTGTACAGCCAATGCTGGGTTATCAGCTGGTGGACTACCGTACTCAACTGTTTGTAGGTGCTGAATACCAAGGTCTGGACTCTCGTATGCAGGGTACAGTTAAAACCGGTGACATTGAGTTTGACTACGACATAGGTGTAGACCTTAACCAATGGGCATTCTTGACCGGCTTTAACAAGCAGATCGGTAAGAACTACAACCTCAGCTTCCTGTACAACAAGGGCGAAACCCGCGAATCCTACACACTGAACTTCGGTTATCGCTTCTAAAAATCTATGTAGGGTGGCATCCATCAAATGTGATTAAAAGATCGCCAGATGCCCCCTTACAATACTTCCATATTGAGTTCATCAGACGCACAACATCACGGACAAAGAGTCAAGGGAATGGCGTGTTTGATGCTGTCTACAGCCTATTTGGTTTCAAACCAAAACGACTACTGGATATACCAATGACTTTATTACGCCGTTCACTACTTGCTCTTTTCGTTACTAGCACACTAGCTGCTTGTGATACCGACTCAGAGTCTACCGTTCCATTTAAGCCAGAGCCGCTTCAGCCAGACAATCCGATTGTTCAGGATTATGAGGTGGGTGATTCCATCATCAAAGCGACCAAAGAATCTTTGGTTATTACTGACCTAGAAGGTAATGAGAAGCTGGCTTGGGTTGATTCTTTCAAGGGCATTACTTATGCGGATCCGGTTCGTTTCGAACACAGCACACCTTTGGAACTCGATGAGTATGTTAGAGCTATTAATTTTGGCTCAGCGTGTCCTCAGCTGAAGGCGACTTCACAGCCACAAAAAGAAGATTGTCTAAACCTGAATATCTGGCGTCCAGCTGACACCACTCAAGGTGATGATCTACCAGTTTACGTATTCATTCACGGTGGTGACTTTGAGTATGGTGCCGGTTCTGAACCTTTGATCCACGGTGACATGGTTGCCGCACAAAGCGGTGATAGCGATGAGCCAGTTATTGTGGTGACCTTTAACTATCGTCTTGGCTTGCTTGGCACCCGTTTCGTAAATAGTACAAAGAAGAACGGCAACTATGGTCTTGGCGATCAGAAGACTGCACTGAAGTGGGTGCAAGACAATATTGCGAAGTTTGGTGGCAACCCGGGAAATGTGACGGTAATGGGTCAAGGTGCTGGAGCTATGTCTGTTGGTATCCTCCAACATCAAATGACAAATGAAGACTTGGATTCAAGCTATTTTCAACGAGCAATTATGCAAAGTAACCCACTAGGGTTTGAATATGCAAGTTTTACCGCTCGTAAAGCTCGATTTGAGGAACTCGAACTAGATAAGCTCCCACTTGAGGGTGACCTTGACGTTATTTTAGATAAGCAGCGCCAAATATTAAGCCCAGTTTCAAAGATAGAGAATTGGGTATTGAGAAATATTGGTGGTGCAGGGAAGGCTTTGTTCCCAGATCTTTTTTCCGGTAAAGCCAATGTTGAACAAGCCACGGTTGACCTAGAGTTAGGTGATATTATCGATTATTTGAGCCGAAAGCTTAATTACATGCTTTCTGCAGACAAAACAGGAATGGCCGAGTTTATGCCGTTTGCGCCGTATATGGAGTGCGATGCTTTACTACCAGATCTTTGCGGATTTACTAGTGTTCAGCAACCGGCAACAACAGATTTTGCAGTACCAACGGTAATCGGTTCAAACAAAAAAGATTCAAATACCTTTGCGATGACACCAAGCCTGACTTTCCTTATCCCAACGATATTGAAAGTGATCCTTGATGCTGAGCCAGAACTTGCTAACAACAATGATCCTGAAGCATGGGCTGTAGCAATGGCAAAGGTTTTTGCTGATGACATGCTACGAGCACAACTAGAAAGTGAGATGAATCAGCTTATGGCCTCACCGGAAAGGTTAGAGGCTATTGTGAACGAGGAGAATGCAGGTCTATCGCTTAGTGCTTATGAAGCGGTAACACAACTATTCTTCGGTTTGGGGAACCTAGAAACAAACAGCGAGCTACTTAGCCTGACTGATTACTACCGCAACGATGAAACCGACCTTGGTGGTGCTATCGCTAACATGGGGCAGTTTAGAACCATACTCAACGATATGTTGTTTACCGGCCCTGCACACCAGAAGGTGCGAAACAGTGCTCAGCAAGCAACGCTTTATCGCTTTGACTATTCGCCTTGGACTAACGTTTGGACTTACAACACTAAAGGTCAAGAGCGTGATTTAGATGTGGGCGACCTGCTGAAAACGATCAGCTGCATCAGCGGTGCATGTAACGGTTCGGAACTGCCATTCGTATTTAACAAGGCATACAAGCTAGATGGTACAGAGTCATTCCCTGGCTCTAACGACCGCGCATTGATGAACAAGATGTCTCGCGTGTGGTTTAGCCAAGAACTGTTTGATGGATATCGCTATGAGCAAGCATCAGATGACGCACTAGTCATCGACTCTGACGGCAATATGCAGATGCAGTCGGATTGGGACCTTAACCATAATCCTGGTATAGATCCTCAGCTTCGCGACGGTCGCTTGCACGGTCTAAACGACCTAGAGCTACTTCTTCACTACATGGATAGCAATTCTTAATAATCAGGCCAGGAAACTGGCCTTTTTTGTCTCGAGATAATTAAGATGAAAATGACTAATTTTAAGGGTTTTTGCGCCTTATTGGCGGCTATTGCCCTAGCTGGTTGTGCCCAACCATATCCGGAAATTGAAGCTGGTTTTGAATCCAACTGGCAAAGCCAAGACTATCAGGCAGATGTGTATTTAATCCCAGACTCAAATGAGGCTATTGCGCGCCGTGTTCAACTGGTACGTAATGCAAAAAGCAGTGTCGATATGACCTACTTTTCTTGGGAAAAGGACACATTAGGTCTGATGCTGTTTAACGAACTCAAGCACGCAGCTGATCGTGGGGTTCATGTACGTCTAACCTTGGATGACCTGCTTGTATTCAATGATAAGTGGTTATCGGAAATCAGCACCCATGAAAATATCGAGGTGAAGATCTTTAACCCGTTTAATTCGCGAAAAATGGGCTGGATAGGACGCGCTGGTGACTTCTTATCAAACCAGAAAGACCTAGATAATCGACTGCATGAGAAGTATTTCAATGTCGATCATCAATACATGATTTTGGGCGGCCGTAACATAGGTGATGACTACTTTGGCTATAGCAAACAAGCAAACTTCTTTGATATGGATGTGCTGTTTAAAGGTGAGGTAATCGAGGCATTCCATCTGAACTATGAGTCTCTTTGGAACAGTGAACATCTAGTCCCAATGCAAGACTTGGTAAAGTCTAAAGATGGTGCGTTTGATAAGGCGCTCAAGAAAGCAAAACTAGATGAGTCTGACATCGTAAAGCGTGTGGAGCGAAAGGTTGCGCAGTTAGCTGAGCCAGAGTTCATCCATACCGAGGCAACGCCTGTGTTCGATTCGATAGAGAAGCTGAACGACAACAAGCCGTACTTTAGAACCCGAGCGGAGCAAACAGTAGAGAATGAACTTTCAAAGGCGAATGAGGTGATCATCTCAACACCTTATGTTGTGCCACATGACGGCGAGTTTCATGTGATAGATAGGCTTAGAGAGCAGGGCAGTAATGTAACACTGCTGACTAACTCATCGGCTTCGAATGATTCAGGTTTTATTCCTGCTTACTATGAGAAGCACAGGCAGACTTTGTTAAACAAAGGGGTCAACATCTACGAGTACCGTGATTCCGCTAAAAACAAGGATCACTACTTCCATGTTGATACCTACTATCACAATAAGACGCTGATCATAGATAACAAGCTGACATTTATCGGTTCATCAAACTTTGACCCAAGATCGGACTTCCTGAACATCGAGTTTGGTTTGTTCGTGCAAAGTGAAGAGTTTGCAAAGCAAGTTGAGGCTTACCTACTCAGTGAAAAGGAGCAGCTTTTCTGGAGTGTTTCTCATAATGAACAAGGTGATACCGAGTGGCAAAGTGGAGATGAGGTTCGAACCAAAAATCCTAACTACAGTAGCTGGAATAAACTTCCTGATAGCATCTTTAGAAAGATGAATGGTGAGTTTGAGCTTTAATAAACAAATGCCCCGAACATTGTCGGGGCATTTTCCTAAGTGAGTAGACTTACTTGAACTCAGTCTCTGGGTCTACTGGAATGAAGTCTGTGATACGAGCACGTGGGTCGTCATCAAGCCATTCCTGAGTCGGAGAGTAGGTACGGAACAAGATGTTGAAGCCTTTGCCTTCGCGTGTCTGTACCCAGTTGTTTTCCCAACCTTTTGGCGCTTCTGCTGAGAAATAGATGGTTGTTGTACCATCTTTGTTTACTCGCAGTCCTTTTTGTAGGCCGTCTACGCCAGCTTTACGTTGCTCTGTTTCTAGCATTGAGCGTGTCTGGTTGTCATAAATCATGAATGACCAGAACTTCTCAGCAATCTTCATGGATGGAATGATTACCTTATAGGTCTTATTACCATCTAGTGAGTCACCATTGATATCACGAGCGCCAACTAGGTAGTCGGAACCACGACCCGCGGTTGTCGTCTTCATTGCAGGTGTAATACCCGTTGCCATGAAGTGGAAGATAGCGCGGTTCTCTTCGTGAATAACGCCGTTCTCATTCTTAAATTCGTGGCCATCGACCAGCGGAGTGAAGTAGTTGCGATCATCCCAGCGAGGACGCGTCTTGTTAGGGTCATGATACGCAGAGCGGATATCCGCAGTCGCAATCTTAGCCGCTTCTTCAAGGATGCGTTGCATACGCTCATCTGGGTTAAACTCTTTGCCTTTCTCAATGCCGATTGCTTGAGCCATAGATAGCCATTCTGGGTCAAATACCTCGGTTGGCTCGTACTGGATCAAGGTATTGATCTCATCATAGAACTCATGGTTCATTGCGTGAACAGTGTTGTATTTCACGTCTGTCATGTTGATGAAGTTGGTATTTGGCTTCTCACCGTATGGGTGTAGCGTAATGGTATCTTTTAGAGCCTGAACATCTTTATCTAGGTTCTCTGGAGTTGTGATTACACGAGCAAGTAACCAGTGCTGATAACCCTTGGTCTCAATGTGAATGTAACCCTCAGGTAGCTCGCCTTTGTAGCTAGTGTGGTAGATAAAGTACTTACCGCCTGTACCCTGATCTTCTGGGTTGGTCACGCCGATGTTGCCAACAAATTTGAACGCAGCATCATCTAGTAAGCCTAGAAGAGGTGTGCCAATGTTTAGCACTACAGGGCCATTTTTAACGTCAATCTCACCGGTAACATAAGGGGTGGTGGTGTTTGCCGTTAGCCAAATAGAGTGTGCGTTAAGCAGATTGTCAGAAATACCGATAGTGCGGTTTGGCTCAATGCCGATCCTTTCATGTCCGGTTAGTAGACCTTGAATCGACGCAACTGGAATACCTGATTTGAACACACGAAAAGCGGTTGCTACATCAGCAAAGTCTTCAGCTTTTTGAATAGTTTCTTGGGTAGGAACACCGTCTTTATATTCTAGGTCACCAACATAAATAGACTCTACGCTATCTGGGGTGATGATTGATTGCGGTACGTCGGCTTCATAGACTTTTGCGAGCACTGACGTTGAAAGTAATGTAGCGGTAATTGCGGTAGCAATAGTGTGCAGTTTCATGTGGTTGACCTTTTAAGCTTCAATTTCATTAATTCGCCTGCTGTTATGGTCCGTTCCAAGTTTTAGAACACTTCCAAGAATCAAAGGCGATGAGTGATAGAGTCCAATCACTTCAAGAAGGCATTGGTTGTTCAAATCCGTGAACCGCCCGCTAACTCGAACATCTGAGTATTTCGGTTACGAGTGTTTTGAACAGTCAAGCTAGTGAATGTCAGTAGCTCAACTGTTCGAGAGAGAATACCCATTGAAGAAATAGAAATGAAACGACTTATATTCATACTAGATTATGCGTAAATAGAATAATTGTGGGTGGTGGATTCTTTAGGAGTAGGGGGCACGTTCTGTCTTAGGCTCAGTGCAGAGTTAGTCTTTGGATAATCTGCTTTGATTAAGTTGGGTGAGCTTATTTCTTACCATGCTCGGAGCTCAAACTACACTTTCTACAGTCATCAAAAATGCCTATTTCGGAACTCGTTGAATGTTTCTGATTGTTTAAATGACGAAGTTAAAACAAAAATTATAAGGGGAGCATGTATGGACATGACAATCTGGCTGGCTTATGTGGCAACAGTCTTAGTATTAATAAGTACCCCAGGTCCCAGTCAGATCCTTATGCTTTCAAATAGTATGGGGAATGGTTTTAGTCGTTCACTCTATACTGCCGCCGGTGACCTGACGGCGAATTTTATCCAGATGATTATAGCCTCGGTAGGCCTTGTCAGCGTTATAGCCAACTCGCAAGAGTTTTTTACTGTCGTGAAATGGGGCGGTGTAGCCTATCTTGTCTACTTGGGACTTAGTCGGATATTCAGTCGCGGCAAAAGTGCACTTGGCAAAGGGGCGCAGAAGTCTAAAACATCTCTTTATTGGCAAGGCTTTATTACCTCCGCTGCTAACCCAAAAGCCGTAATCTTTTTTGCGGCACTGTTTCCACAGTTCATCAATACAGAGGGAAACTTGTTACTCCAATTTGGCGTATTGAGTAGCACCTACCTACTCATGGATGGGTTGTTTTTGTGTTGCTATGGAAAGTTTGCGGTATGGATAAGCCAAAAGGCCGTTCCCAGCATGCGAAATAGTTTAGATAAGGTTTCAGGGAGTTGCTTGATACTGGCGGCATTCCTTTTAGGGCTAAAAGAGGTGAAGTAAATGAAAGACCTCGAAGGGCGTTAGCGTGTTCTATCATTTGTTCACAGCCTTGAACTCCGCTTAATTGATAACGATTTAGCGTCAACCTGTATTGAGTCTTACTTTATATGAAACCTTCTTTTATTGCCCTCCTCTTAGGCCTTCTAACGCTAAGTCTGGTTTACAATTACTTTGATGAACGTGTCATAGAGGTGCCTGTTGTGGTTCCTGTAGCGGAAGGTGGAGCCCCAAATATTCAGCTAGGTACACGTCCATATTTCTTGATTGATGATATGGATGAGGGCGTTCTCAAGACGGCGCTCGAGCAGTGTGCTGATGGTCCATTTTATCGTACTGACTTTTCCATTGGCCACCGTGGCGCGCCACTTCAGTATCCAGAGCATACACGAGAGTCCTATATTGCCGCCGCAAGAATGGGGGCGGGGATGCTTGAGTGCGATGTCACCTTTACAGCCGATAAAGAGTTGGTTTGTCGTCACTCGCAATGTGACTTGCATACAACCACCAATATCCTAGCTACAGAATTGGCGAGTAAATGCTCTGTGCCTTTCATGCCCGCTGATTTAGAAAAAGGAACGCGAGCACAAGCCAAGTGCTGTACCAATGACATTACCTTGGCGGAGTTTAAAACTCTGCAAGGCAAGATGGATGGAGCCAATTGGCAAGCAAAGAATGTTGAAGATTTTATGGGTGGAACGCCGAATTGGCGAACTGATCTAAATGCCTCAAACGGCACTTTGATGACTCACGCGGAGAGCATCGCTTTGTTTCAAAAACTTGGCACAAAAATGATCCCAGAGCTGAAGTCGCCGCAAGTATCTATGCCATACAAAGGATTTACCCAGCAAGACTATACCAAAAAGTTGATTGATGAATATGTTGAGGCTGGTGTGGTTCCTGGCGATGTGTGGCCGCAATCATTTAATTTGGCTGATGTTGAATACTGGATTGAGCATCATCCAGATTTTGGAGAGCAGGCGGTCTATTTAGAGGGACGATATAGCGACCCAAACTTCAAATACGATCAGCCAGAAACTTGGAACCCATCAATGGAGCAATTGGCAGACAGCGGCATTAAGGTTGTCGCTCCGCCACTGTGGATGCTAGTGACTTTAGATAAAGCCAATAATATCGTTCCCTCGATCTACACAAAAATGGCTAAAGCAGCAGGCTTAGAACTGATTGCGTGGACACTAGAGCGCTCAGGGCCTTTAAAGGACGGCGGCGGTTGGTATTACCGAACCATCACTGAGGTTATCAATAATGAGGGTGATCAAGTAGAGTTATTACATGTACTGGCTGAAGATGTAGGTGTGATAGGCGTGTTTTCTGATTGGCCTGCCACAACAAGTTACTATGCCAGTTGTATGAGGATGCCTGCGAGTTTGTAAGTGATAAATCCTAAAAGCAGGCTGCAGTGACTTTTAAAAACAACTTCAAATCTGAGAGTAACCAAGGTTTCCTTAATCGTGAAAACTCTTGGCTACTCGGAGAGCTAATAGATTTGAAATTCAGCTTATTTGACAATGCTCGCGTTCAATTCGGCTAGTTTTAGTGCATCACCTATGCGAATCACTTTAAGCTCTTGCTTCACCATAACATCGAAGTTTTCGTTGGTTTTGGACTTAGCTTTCCAGTTCACAACGTAAGAAACAGTCCAGCCTGACTTTTGGTTACCTTGAACGTCCATACTGGTGATGCTGTGGCTATTCCAAATGATGTTGTCAGTTACACCTTGATACCAAGCGAGAAAGTCCTCAATCGATGTGATAGGTGTGGTATCTGGATATTGCATCTTAACTGGCAGTGCAATGCGATTAACGAAGTAACCAGATTCACGTTGATGGTCAAATGCAGCAAACCACTGATAAACAAAACTTTTCACATCATTTTCACTCATTTCATAGCGAGCTTTTGCATCGTATGTTTCACTCAGAGTGGTTAGATCATTGTTTGCATGTACTGCGGTAGCCATAAAAAATAAGCTGAGAATAAGAGCGCGAATTTGTTTTTTCATCATGATGACCAACCCTATCATTTAGCAGAGAAATATTGAGCAAAGCTATCCATGTAAATTAGATAGCTTGCAATGCTTCGTTGTGCATATTGTCGGTGAGGACAGCGATAACCTATAGCCTAATGTTGGTTACTCTATAGATAACCAAAGGTTAATGATCTCAGTAGAGTGGGTAAGAGTTTTTATGCTACCCCAAATCAATAAAGAACTATTCGCCCACATAGCCATCCCAGCCTTTTTTATTCACGAAGTCTACGAGTTTCTCAGGGCGGTAACTTGAATCGGCTAGGTAACGCGCTTTGACGCTAGGATGAATCAGTAAGGTTTTACCATTTGCGGAGAGGTTTCTGGCTTTGGCTTTCTTGGCACGATAGATATGGTTTCTCGATTCGTGAAGTTCAGCTAGTTCGGTGGCAGAATCGGCTTGCTTGAGTTGCCTTATAAGATGAGCATCTAAAATTAAGCCATGTGCTTGAGCCTCTTTCATCATCCAAGAGAGTGGAGTATTTGAGGCCATCAATTTTCTACCTTTATCGGGAGCATAGGAACCGCCAACGTCACAGTGAACGCCACTAAACCAAACCTGTTTGAGGTCCGTTCCTGAACGGGGTTTCCAAATGGTTGGTTCGAAATCCACACGCTTTTCGTCTATTGCTAGTGCATGTCGAGCGATAGTGACGTTAGAGCCCATCTTGGTGTCGTAAAACTCATCTTTCCTATCGAAAAATCCTAAGAAACTAAAAGGGATGCCCAACGCGCCCACCGTATCCCAGACACCAACAAAATGAACTCGATTGCTGGCATGGCTGTACTTTTGTTTAAAAGCGAGGGCGCTTTCTCCTTTGGGGGCATCGGCAATCTCTTCGCTCTTATACATGTTCCAAGCTTGCTCAATACGGTTGGCATCTTTGCGGTTTAAGATGCCACAATTATTGATAAGTCCACACAGTGCTCGAACCGTGTAGGCCCCACGACTAAACCCGAATAAGTAGATATTGTCGTCTTTATTGTAGTTTTGAACTAGGTATCGATATCCATCTTTAATGTTTTTGTGCAGGCCAGCGCCAGTGATGCCAGCAGACATATTGTCATGATAGGAACCAATTCCCCAGTCATAGAAAACATGTTGTGTTATCTCATCTTTCTCGGGTGTGATGGCTCGTGCAAGCCTAAGTACATTGGTAGGAGTGTCTTTTTTTATGTCTTTTTCGGGGCGATTCCAGGTGCCATCTGCGCAAATAATGATGTTGGCCATAGATCAGTTCCTTACCGTGGTAGGGCGTACTTTCATCGGACCGCAAAATCGATACAACCGCCGAAGGGTTTGATGCGCAGAGTTTAGTAAAGGATATAGGTGGCGACAAACTGAGTACTAATATAGCTAGAACTGAGTGCCAATGGAAAAGTGAACACGAAACTCATCTTTTGCTGGCTCATCAAGGGCATAGGCTAGGTCAAGTTTGATAGGTACATACTTAGACTTCCATACTAGGCTTACTCCAGTGCCACGCTTGGCATCGAACTCTTTATCGAAGGCGTCACCAACATCGAAAAATGCACCCAGCCAAAAGGGCTCCAAGATTCTATATTGGTACTCGAATCCGGCTGTAAATAGGTAGCGTCCGCCGGTCAATTCACCTGCTTCATTTTTTGGAGATATTGCTTCGTAGCCGTATCCTCGAACACTGCCATCTCCACCTGCAAAGAAACGCAACGATGACGGCACTTCGCTCAGAGAGTCCGTGATATTCATGCCTATGTTCGAGCGAAAGTGGAATTTTTGCGAATCTGTAATTGACCATGAAAAGGCAGTATTGCCACGTAACCTTAATATCTGCGCATCAGAGAACAGTTGGGTATCAGAGTATTCCAAAGAGTAAAAGTGCTTCTGTTCAATATCATGCCAATGCTCGCTTTGTTCCAGCATAGAGAACGCAATTCCGGGCATTAGAAGCTTAGAGTGATCCTCGTCCGAGGCTTGCTGATACTTTTCATTAAGGTAGCGCAGATAAACAGTCGTTTGCCATTCTTCACCAAGTTTCCAGTGGCGTTCAAAAGTAAGGTTATTCGCCAGACTTTGGGTGTCGCGATAGTCTACATGCGTTGTTTCAAACTGAACCCCATAGTATTCGTCCAACACGTTTTCTGTAGGGATGGTGTATCCCAATGACAGCGCTTGTTCTGGTTTGGAGAGCTTTACTTTGGCATCAAAGCTATGCCCGTGGCTGTTGTACCAAGGTTGGCTCCAATTAAGTGAAGCTCGCAGGCCAATATCCGTGGCATATCCGCCGCCGACCTCTACGATCTTCTTTGCTTTAGGCTCAACTATCACCTCAATTGGCACTTCAAGATCGGAATTAGCCTGATCTTGTCTAGGGGTAATAACAACACCCTTGAACCAGTTGGTTTCAAGTAGCTTGGAATGAAATTCACCAAGTTGTTTACTATCAAGATAACTTCCTTTTTTGAAAGTCTCGAGAGAGTGCATGCGCTTTTCATCAATAGGGCTATTAACAAAGCTGACTTCGCCAAACTTGTATCTTGGACCACTATCAAAATGGATTATCACATTGGCACTGTTGTCACTCGGCGCGACCTCAAGACGGCTTTTTGTAATCTTGGCATCTAGATAACCTCTTTGATTAGACAGGTTGTGTAGTCGACTTTTGAAGTCTTCATAGGCTTGGTGATCCAGTCCTTCGCCTTCCGCTAGTGAGCGCTGTTTGATTAGCTTATTAAACTCAGGATCTGTTGTGGCCGACCCACTGATCACTATGTCTGTGTGAGCGATTGTGACACGTTCGCCTTTAGTGATTTCTAAGGTGAGTTTACTGGTGCTTTTGGCGGTGATTTTAGAGGCGGAATGATAGTAACCAAAAGGCATCATGGCTGAGTTTATTAGAGTCTGAACTTGGTTGGATTTAATGTCTCTAACTGCAACGTTTTCCAATGGGGCAAGGTGAGCTTGAAGGTTTTGTTCAAGTTTTTTGGGGACGCCAACAATCACAAACTCTGCACTTAAGACAGAGCTTGATAGGAGCATAAGCAAACCAGAAAGCAGCTTAACGATAATTGTTTTGGAAATGTGGGCGCACGCATTCATGCGCTTAACTTAACTTAAGGCATGAAATTTAATTAATCGCTTTTGTCGGATCATTCCCATCATAAGTAAATCTATGGATAGATTTCGTCAGGTCATATGGAGTATGAAAATAATTTTGAAGGATTTGATCCATCATAAGCGAGTATGGAATCCTTATGTTCGGGTTTAATCTACGCCTGAGCCTAAAAGCTGTTTTAAGTTTTTGTAACCTGGTGGATTTACTTGTAAATCCCTTAGTCTCATTTCTTAATTTTGTTGGACGTTTGAGACAGCCCCGAAAGTGAACCGGGGCTTTTTTTTAAGCGTTGGAAAGTTGAAGTGTATGGGTGACGCCGGCGTCGGCTACAAATTCAATATCATGGCTTATCAAAATAAACGCGCCTCGGTAGCTTTTGAGTACAGAAGCCAACAACAGTTTTGAGTCTAAATCTAAGTGGTTGTCAGGCTCATCTAGTAGCAACAGAGACTGCTCTGGTTGGTGGCTAACTATCAGGACAGCCAGTTTCATCTTTTCTCCGCCACTTAACTCGTTGGCCTTTCGATACACTGACTCTCTCCTAAATCCAATACCTGCTAACAAGGTTCTGGCATCTTCTTGTCGCATCCCAGTACATAGCACAATGAGGTTTTGCAGTAGAGTTTTATTAGGTATCAATAGACTGAAGTGTTGATCCAGATAATAAACCGAGGTGTTAAGTCTTACCTCTCCCGAGCGCAACTTTTGTTTTCCTAACAGTACGTTTAACAGCGTTGATTTGCCACTTCCATTTTGGCCGCTAAGATGGAGCTTGCTTTTGCTATCTAAGGTTAGGTTGATTGGTTCGGTGGTACCGAAAGGCAATCGCCCCTCACTTATCTGAATCAGGCATTTATTTACCTGAGTAATACTGTCTAAATGTAACTTTTGAGCCTTTAATTCCTCATGTCTTGTCGCAAGATTTTGTTTTTCTTGGGAGAGTAGGTCACGGCGGCTGTTTTCATTCTTAACTCGGGTCGCAGCTGAAGATTCCGCACCACTACGCATAGCATTTAGTAGGATCTTTGGTTGTCCGCCGCGGGCTCTGATTTTATTGCCTTGGGATTGTCGTTGCTGTGCTTTTTCCCTGTTTCTTTGGGCTTGTCTTTCGAGTTGGGCTTGTTGATTGGTAATGTTTTTTAGCTGTTTTTCGACTGCGACCGTTTGCAGAGATTTTTGCTTTGTAAAGAAGTCAAAGTTTCCTCCATATTGAGTCAGCCCCAGGCTAGAGAGTTCCCAAATTTGCTCCATCTGCCTCAGTAGTTCTCTGTCGTGGCTGATCAACAAGACTTTGCCTTCGAAGTGGTTAATCTTTTCCTTCAGCCAAGCTTTACCCTTGGTATCTAGATGGTTCGAAGGCTCGTCTAGTAGAAGGATGTCGGGATTTTTATTAAACAAGACCCAAAGCTGCAGTCTTGAGAGCTCGCCACCGCTCAGATATTTACACTGAAGGTCCAAGTCCTTTGGTAAGCCTTGGCGGTTAAGCTCTTCATGTAGCCTAGCTTCAATATCCCAATCATCTCCAATGATATCGAACCATTTAGGGTCGTATTCACCAGATTCAATCATGCTGATTGCTTCTAGAGTCTCGTTCACTTTTAGAAACTCAGCGATACTGAGCTCACCCTCTATGAGTTCGGATTGCAACTGCTTATAACTTGCAATTGTGGCGTCGGTTGTGACACTGCCTATCGTAGGTGTTAGGTCTCCAATTAGAATTGATCCTAAAATTGATTTTCCGGTTCCGTTGCGACCGACAAGGCCGGTTTTACGCGCATGCAGAGAGCACGAGATTCTCTCAAATAAGGTTTCACCGTTTGCGAAGTGATAGCTGATATTGTGTGCGTGAAGTGCAGGCATAGTTACCTCCTGTTATTCAGGGGCAGCTAGGCATAGCTAGATAGCGGACACATGTGTCCGAAATTCTTGTAAATAAGTTGTATAAGGTCGAGAAGCTACGCCTACTAACCCTGTGTATCAAATAAAATGTGAGAGTTTGATAACAGGCATTAGTTGTTCATCGTGGCGCAGTCTCCTTGGGGAATGTTGGCGCTAGAATAATCAGTTGCTGAGTGCTTTTCAAGCATCTTTGGTAAATTCGCATCCAGAGCTAGAGTTAGTTAACATAATGTTTTTCCATCGCTTATCACTCGCATGACTTACAAAGAACAACTTCGCTCAGAGCTTATCGAAATCCTTACAACGCAACGTCAAAATGCACTTGCCGCTGCTGATAGTGCTCATGATGACGCGACTCATGAACAGAGCGTAGCAGAGACTCAGTACGATACCGTTGGACTTGAGGCCGCGTACCTCGCGCATGGTCAATCACAGCGAGTGGCCGATTGCGACATGATGATAAATCGCATCAAGGCGCTTAGCCTAAGAGACTTTGAGTCAGAAGATGAGATTGTTTTAGGTGCACTAGTGACACTTGATACCAAGATGACTTGTTGGTTTCTCCCTGTATGCGGAGGTATCAAACTCGACTCGGGCAAGGTGGTTGTGATCACCCCTCAATCTCCACTTGGTGAGATGTTAGATGGGGCTGAGGAAGGGGAAATTCTCGACGATGGTAGAGAAATCGTTGAGGTTAGATAGCAAGATCAGAAAGAGCACCCTAGGTTGCTCTTTTGCTTTATAAGCTCTCTGATATCATCTGACTGTATTTTTTTAGTGTCTCTTGCAGTTCAAGCATGCGTTCATCTGGCATGAAAGGGGCAATACTGGTGACTGATATAGCGGCAATAATGTTGTTGTACTTGTTGCGAATTGGCACAGCGACACAGCGCACTAGCTCTTCGTTGTCTTCAAGGTCGTAGCTGTAGTCACCCTTGGAGTATTCTTGCATACGTCCTAGCATTTCGTTCAGGTCGAGATGTTTTTCTTTCTTAATAAGGCGTTGCCATTCCATTTTGGGCATATCGAGCATTAGGGATTTTCCTATGCCAGTGCCAGCCAGAGAAAGGCGGTCACCAATGCGAGATCTCAACTCGATTGGCCGCGAGCCAGATACTTTGTCTAGATAAAAAATATGGTCTTCATCTTTGATGCCAAGGTGAACCGTTTCTTTGGTCTCTTCTGCTAGTTCACACAAGAATGGATGAGCAATTTCCTTAAGAGGCATATCTGTCTGCGCGCGGTTTCCAAGTTGGATCATCTTGGTTCCTAACACCAGACCTATTCCCTTGACCTCGCGAATATATCGCTCATTTATCAAGCCTTGCAAAATGCGATGTACCGTAGATTTCGGTAGTTCAGTATCTTCACAGATAGCCTTTAGTTGGCGGTGTCCATTGGCGATGGAATCGATAACGGCAAAGGCTTTGTATAGGGCTTGATTGCCTTGGTTACTGCTCATGTATTTACTCGGAGAATGATTGATGTGGCTAAACTATCGTAAATCTATGCAACTGGAGGTGATTAGAATCACAATTCCTTATGGCGGAGAAAGAGTGCCATAATGTGGGAAAAGTGAGAGGCAAACTAATACCTCTCTAACTTAAAAGGGGCACGAACCCTATAGAGCTCGGGTGGTACGGGTTAGATAAAAGTAATCATCGAGCGCGTAGCGAGAACAATCGCACCCAAGACCAGATTGCTTGATACCAAGGTGCGGTAGGTTAATTCCATATTTAACCCCATTGATTTGTACTTCACCAAACTCGAGTCGCGAAGCTATGAGGCTAGATCGATTCATATCCTGCGAGAATACGTAGGAGGCAAGGCCAGTATCGGTAGCGTTTACAAGTTCTAGCATCTCGTCTTGGTCTTGATATTCCATAATGCTGATCACTGGACCAAATATTTCTTCTTGGTAGATCTCCATAGATGGAGTTACTCGATCGATAATCGTAGGTGGATAAAAAGCGCCTGGCTTGCCTGACGTTATTTCGCCACCCGTTAGCATGTTTGCACCTTTATCAACGGCGTCTATAACTAGGTCATGGATTCGTTTTCGGGATCCTTTGTCGATGACTGGCCCCATGTCGATGTCACCGTCACGATCAAAACCAAGTTTAGTTTTATTGGCACGCTGTAAGACCTTTTCAGTAAACGCTTTTTTTACATCGGCGTGCACAAATACGCGGTTAGGTGCGACACATATCTGTCCGCTATTGCCAAATTTAAGTGCAGTTAGAATATCAGCTGCTAGGTGTAGATCGGCATCTTGGCAAACGATAAATGGAGTGTTGCCGCCAAGCTCCATAGAGTAGTGCTTGATACTGGTTGCGCCTGCTTGCATCACCTTAACGCCGGTGGCGATAGAACCGATAAGAGTCAGCATTCGCGGAATCGTTGACGAAGAAAGGTAGTTACCCACTAGGTTATCGTCTCCCGCAATCACGTTGACTACGCCTTCAGGTAGTCCAATTTGCTTGCAGGTCTCACCAATTAAGTAAGCGGACAGGGGAGCCTTTAGACTTGGTTTTAGAATAATCGGGCTACCACTTGCCATTGCAGGTCCTAGCTTAAAACCTAGGTTAAGTAGAGGGAAGTTCCACGATAGGTAAGCAACCACAACCCCAATAGGTTTGTGATTAAGGGTATGAGCGTGTGTGCCTTCTATGTCCGAGATGGTAGGTGGGGTGTACCTTTTTATCTCTTCAGAATAAAAGTCGAGGCTAGCTATTAATGAGTCAAAGTCTTCTTTGGTTCCCGCCCAGGTTTTACCCGTTTCTATATGTACAGCTTGACGAAGCGCTTCTTCTTGTTCGGCTAACGCCGCTCGGAGCTTTTTCATCCAAGCAATACGCTCAGAAAGCGGTAGTGAACCCCAAGATGTTTCTGCTCGTTTGGCGGCTTGTAAGGTTTGCTCGGCAATGCTTTGGTTTGCGATGTAAACCGAGCCGACTTCTAAGTCGGTTGCGGGGCAGACTACTGTAAAGAGGTCTTCGCTCTCGATTGCTTTTCCACCGATATACATATTTAGCTTGTTCATAATGATTAGTGCTCATGCAATATTGTTCGTTAATGAGCGCTACCTTATAGCTTCCTCTCTCAGGATTTTGTGACCTTAAACCACGTTCTACTGATTGAAATAAAGCTCCCAGATTACGGAATTTAGCCCCTTGAGTGGAATTTCCCACATTGTGAGATATCAGCCTGAAAATAAACGAAAAAGTTTCATCTCGTGGGAATCTAGTGAGATTTAGCGGTTAATGCTTTTGCCACCAAAATAACCATGTTTTATTAGCTAATAATATTACCCATGCATTTCTTAGCCAAAGGGTTCGACCTATTAATACCTTGATGAGGTGAGGGTACTTTGGTTAGAGAGTGGCATACAGCGAAGAGGGGAAGCCCTCAATAACAAGGAACTTAAGATGTATAACTTTGATTTTTGCAATCCGACTCGCATCCTATTTGGTGAGGGTTCAGTAGATAAAATGGCTAAGTACATTCCAGCAGAGGCTAAGGTACTGGTGGTTTACGATTCAATTATCGAACAGATCGGCATTTTAGATAAGGTATTGGCCAAGGTTCCAAACCAAGTGATTAAGTTTGACAAGATCCAATCTAATCCAAAGTTTGAGATCCTGATGGAAGCGGTAGAGATGGTTCGTGAGCAAGGCCTAGACTTTATCCTTGCAGTAGGTGGGGGCTCTACCATGGATGGTGCTAAGTTCATTTCGATTGCGTCTCACAACAAGGCGTTTATCGGCAATGAAGCAGAGATCCTTCATATCACACCTATGGACGATGATCGCATTACCGAATCTATTCCGGTCGGCACAGTGGTGACGCTACCAGCGACGGGCTCTGAGATGAACCCACATGCCGTGATTAGCCATGGTGAGGACAAACTGGGTATCTCATCACCATTCGTGTATCCAAAGTTCTCAGTACTAGATCCAACTTATACTTATTCTCTTCCGCGTGGCCAAGTAGCTAACGGTATTGCAGATAGTTTTATTCATACCGCGGAGCAGTACGTCACTTATCCTGCTGAAGGACGTTTCCAAGACCGCACGGCAGAGGGCATCATGCGTACCTTGATCGAGGTGTCTGAGAAAACACTGAATGACCCAACAGATTATGATGCTCGCGCTAACCTGATGTGGTGCTCAACCATGGCGCTAAATGGTCTGATTGGTTCGGGCGTTCCACAAGATTTCGCTACCCACATGATTGGTCATGAGGTGACTTCGCTGTTCAATATTCCACATGCGCCAAGCCTTGTGATGATCATGCCTGCACTTTGGAGAGTGAGAAAAGAGCAGAAAGCAGCGAAACTAGTTCAGTTCGCAGAACGCGTTTGGGATATCACAGAAGGCAGTGATGACGAGAAGATCGACCTTGCGATTCAGAAGACCGAAGATTTCTTCCGTTCACTGGGTTTGAAAACACGTTTTTCTGATTACGGTTATCAGTTCTCGGATGTAGAGCCTGTGTTAACCCTATTAGAAAAGCATGACATGACTGCTTTGACTGAAACTAAGGATGTTGACTTGGTTTGGTCGAAGAAGATCTTAGAATCAGCGCTATAGGAGATTAAAGTGATAAGCCTAGGTTTTATTGCAGCCTTCTTTACCACAGTATCTTTTATTCCTCAGGCCATACAGACAATTAAAACTCGAGATACTTCTGGTATTTCATTACCTATGTATACATTGTTTTTTATTGGTGTGAGCCTTTGGATTATATATGGGTGGCACATTCAAGACTTCTCTATATTAATAGGTAACGGACTAGTCTTGATGTTTATAATTCCAATTTTATATATCAAGGTAAAGTCTACTATTGCTGTCGCAAAAGGTTGCACTTCGTAAGCTTTTGTTACTGGTATTAAACTCTAGATAAAAAGGCGCTCACAACAGGTAGCGCCTTTGTTCATTCCATATAGTGGGAGTTTATGTTTGGCATTCATACAGTGACGAATGTCACTATATGGTGGCGAAATAACCTGTATATTTAGCGCCTTTATATCTCGGAGATATATTTTTGTTTTAGAGGGTTGTTTTAATAAATTCCCATGGAGTGGGAACAATAATAACCCAAAATTTTATGTAGGCTTGATCACATGTTTATATTCGGATCTTAGATAATATAACTGCATTGAAGATAACTAATCGAACTTCAATTTAAATTATAAAGTTATATTCTACATAGGAGTTTTATATGTCACAGTCTCAAGTCGAACGCTTAGACTTATCGACAGGAAAACAAACCAAGAAACGATTTTTTATTGTATTTCTTTTGTTTGTAACTGTTGTAATCAATTATCTAGACCGAGCCAACTTATCTATTGCAGCTCCCGCAATGATGAGAGATCTAGACCTAACCACAGAGCAAATTGGTTGGATATTTTCTGCTTGGGGACTTTCTTATGCATGTTTTCAAATCCCTGCAGGTTGGTTAGTTGATAAGTTTAAGCCTAAGTACTTCTTAGCAACCATTTTGATCCTTTGGTCTATCGCAACCGTGATTATCGGTTTCGTATCCAACTTCCTACTTATCATTGCACTTCGCTTTATCGTAGGTATGTTTGAGGCACCAAGTTACCCGATAAACAGTAAGATAGTGACCAACTGGATTCCTGAGAGTGAGCGTGCTTCTTCTATCGCTATCTATACCTCAGCTCAGTTCGTTGGCCTTGCGTTCTTAGCGCCAGTGCTCAGCTATATTCTAATGACTTATAACTGGCAAATGGTGTTTATCGTCACTGGTGGTGTCGGTATCTTGTGGGCGATTTACTGGTTGTTTGCATATAATGAACCGAAAGATTTCCCTGGTATCTCTCAATCTGAACTAGATTATCTGAAGGACAATGGCGCACTGCTTGATGAGCAGGTAGCAGAGAAGAAGGTTACAGACAGTGAGAGTAAAACGGACTTCTGGGGTGACCTACTATATATCGTAACTCGTCGTAAGATCATCGGTACTTGTATTGGCCAGTTCGCACTAGGCAGTGCAACTATATTCTTCTTAACCTGGTTCCCAACGTATTTAGTTGAATATCATAACCTGTCATTTGTTAAAGCTGGTTTCATGGCATCACTACCTTTCTTGTGTGGTTTCCTAGGTGTGCTTTGCTCTGGATTTACTTCTGATTATCTATTGAAAAAAGGTTATTCACTAGCAACGGCAAGAAAGATCCCTATTATTACGGGTCTACTCCTAACAAGTACAATTATTGGTGCTGAGTTCTACCAGTCGACCACTATGGTAGTTGTATTTATGTCGATTGCATTTTTCGCTACTGGCCTAGCATCTATTACCTGGTCATTGGTAGCATCACTAGCACCAAAACGACTAATTGGTTTAACAGGTGGTGTATTTAACTTTGTTGGTGGCCTCTCTGCGGTAATAACACCGGCTATTATTGGCTATCTTGCAGATGGAACGAGTTTCTTCTATCCATTGCTATTTATTGTTTGTCTAGGATTTATTGGGGCACTTTCTTATATCTTCCTAGTTGGAAAAATTGAACGAATCGAAGACCGAGTATAATAAAAATAGGATTTATAAAAATGAAAATTACAAATATTACTCCATACGTGATTAAAGTAGGTAGCCGCGACCAACTATTGGTTAAGGTTGAAACTGATGCTGGAATATATGGTTGGGGTGAATCGGGCTTCTCAAGTCGTGAAAAGACCGTAGCTGAAATGCTAAAGCAATTCTCGCGCTTCTTAATTGGCCAAGACCCAATGAATACGGGCCGAATCTGGCAAGAGTGCTATCGTTCTCACTACTTCGAGGGCGGTCGTGTAACCACTGCGGCTATCTCTGCTATCGATATTGCACTGCACGATATTAAAGGTAAAGCTTTAGGCGTTCCTGTGTATCAACTTCTGGGTGGCAAACAGCGCAACAAGGTTAAAGCATTTGCTACAGTTCCTTGTGACACTAACGAGGTAATGATCGAGAAAGCACAGAAGATCAAAGATCTTGGGTGGGATACTATTCGCTTCGTTGGTTATGGTATCGATGACTACATGCAGGCAGGTGAGATGGTATGGGAACCATTGCCATCTATCGCCAAAACAGCTGAGATGCTAGTTCACGCTCGAGAAGCTCTAGGTCACAGCGTAGTGATTGGTCTAGAGTACCATCACCGTTTATCTGTGGCGCAAGCTGCTTCTTTCTGCCAGAAGATGCCAAGAGGTACGCTGGACTTCCTTGAAGAGCCGATTCGTGATGAGACTCCAGAGGCTTACGAGCAGTTGCGTACCCTTACCGACGTGCCATTTGCTATCGGTGAAGAGTTCCACTCTAAGTGGCAGTTTATGCCCTATATTGAGCGCGGAATTTTCCAATATAACCGCTTAGATATCTGTAACGTAGGTGGCTTTACCGAAGCAATGAAGGTCGCAGGTTGGAGTGAGACTCATTATATCGACCTCATGCTACACAACCCGCTCGGTCCAATTTGTACTGCGGCGTCTGTGCATTTTGCTGCTGCCATTCCAAACTTTGACAGCCTAGAGAGTCGTATCTCGCCAATAGAAAACCTTGGTTTTGACAACCCAGAATTGTTCCCGGTACAACCTAAACTGGCAGGAAATTACTATGAGATCCCAGAAGTTCCAGGTCTTGGTGTCGAAGTGAACGAAGAGATGCTCAAGAATGCGGTAATTGCTGACTGGGAGTGTGGTCACCTGACTCGCGAAGATGGCAGCGTACAGAACTGGTAATTCGCAAAAGCCTTTATGGAGACAACTGTAGAGGCTCTTAAAATACATAGCATGCGCAATTAGGCGTATGCTATATGTCAGTTTGCTGTCTGAACTAAATTATTTGGAAAAGATATTAGTTCGGCAGCTGGTAAATTACGTACAAATCTAATAATAAATGTTTCTTGATTGTAATTTTCTTATATTGCTCCCCCTTTGGTAACAAAGAAAATTTAATTAATCTATTTGCCATTTTTGTAAGCCTAAGCCCAACTGTTGCAACTTACCCTTAGCCACTGGTGCAGTAGCGTTCGGTGCGACGCGCAGTCTGCGCTGAGGACTGTGAATACTAGCCATGCCTTTGTGCATGGCTTTTTATTTCTGTGATATCTATCTAATAATAATGATTGGTTAATTACTCTAAAAATACCAGCTACTTTGACTGTTCCATAGTATGGGAATAGCCTGCAGAAAACAGGATATAGATTGGGGCGAGCTATTAACTGAGTTAATATTATTTCAGTCCTTATTTAATCTCATAAACAAATAATCGAATGTCTTTGGTTTAGGGATTAATTTAGTTTTAATTTAAGTGGGCAATATTTATATTGCCTAAGGTTGTATTAGATGAAAATTGTAAATGTCATACCTCATGCAATCTCTGTCCCGTTACAAACGCCATTTTACTTTTCTCAAGGTTGGGTCCACGCAAGAAGCTCTTTGATCATCGAGATCCAAACTGACGAAGGTATCACTGGTTATGGTGAGTCTTTATGTCACGGTTTGCAGAGCCCACACGTAGCGGCAGCCATGATTGAACACAGCCTAAAGCCACTCTTATTAGGCCGTTCTCCGTTCGATGTCGAGGTGCTTTGGGAGGAGATGTATAACCTTACCCGTCCGTATGGTCAGGCCGGTATCGCGGTCAATGCCATTAGTGGTGTGGATATCGCTATCTGGGATGTGATTGGTCGAGCGCTAAACAAACCTATTCATTCTCTAATAGGTGGCGCCTTTAGAACCGAAGTTACTCCCTATGCAACAGGGTTTTATCGCACTGCAGTTCAGAGCTATCCAATGGCTTCTGTGGACGAGGCTCATACCTACTTAGAGTCAGGCTTTGAGGCGTTCAAGCTAAAGATAGGGTTTGGGGTAGATGAAGATATCGCTTTGATTGCGGCCGTTCGAGAATCAGTAGGGCCAAACGTGAAGATCTTAGCTGATGCCAATGGAGCATATGATCTTGCGACAGCTCGTAAACTCGTCGGAGAAACAGAGTCATTAAATATTTATCTCTACGAAGAGTTGCTCAGTCCAGAGAACCTAAAAGGTTATAAATCCCTGAAATCCCACTCTACGCCGTTAATCGCTGCTGGAGAGCAGGTGTTCGGCAAGATGGGCTTTCAACCATGGCTTGCTGAGCGTGCATTAGATGTTATCCAGCCAGATCTATGCTCCTCGGGTGGTATTACCGAATGTAAAAAGATAGCCGCTTTGGCCCAAGCAAACCATACCCAGATGATCCCGCACGTATGGGGTTCTGGAGTGGGTATTGCAGCGTCTATCCAATTCATAGCATCACTGCCTTCTACGCCACTATCTCTAAATCCAACAGAACCTTTACTAGAGTTTGACCAGTCTTCTCATCCGTTTAGAACGGACCTTATTTTTGATGGTATTGAGATGAAAAATGGCAAGGTGCAGGTGCCAACTAAACCTGGCATCGGTGTAGAGGTGAATGAAGAAGTTATTGAAAAATATAAGGTTAACTAAGACCTAACCAGACTGGAAAAGAAAGAAATGAAAAATAGCAGCACAGTAACCTGGTTGATCTTGGACTGGGGAACAACAAATTTCCGAGCCTTTGCGATGAACAGTCGCAATGAGCTAGTCGGAAAAATCGAAAAGAAAATGGGGCTTCTTCAAGTCAATGAAGGGCGCTTCGCAGAAGCCTTGCAATTGGTTCTCGAAGAATGGCTTGGTGAATATCAGTCACTACCTATCGTCATGGCTGGCATGGTGGGTTCGGCTCAAGGTTGGGTAAACGTACCTTACGTCGAAACCCCAGTTTCAGTAAATGAACTAGCAAGAGAGTCACACCGTTTCACACTACCTTGGGGCGCAGACGCGGTCATAGTTCCAGGTATCAGCCATGCTGATATTGATGAGAGTTTTGATGTCATGCGCGGTGAAGAGGTGCAGCTTTTTGGCCTGCTCGAGAGGTTAAGCCAAAGCGAGGTTGAAGCAGTCTTTCCTGGGACACACAGTAAGCATATTCGAGTAGAAGAGGGCAGATTGACCTCGTTTAGAACCTATATGACGGGCGAGCTTTTTTCTGCTCTATCGGAGCACACTATTCTTGGTCGAGGTCTACCGGAGCAATCTCAATCCAGTGATTCATACCTCAAGGGTGTTCAAGAGAGTCATAACGGTCACTTCACTAATCAACTATTTAAAACACGTACACACCGCTTATTTGAGAACCTGCCAGAGGTAGAAGTTCACGAATATCTATCGGGCTTACTGATTGGTTCGGAACTGCGGCAGCTCGATGATGTAGGCATCTATCTGGTGGGTGGAGAGAAGCTTTGTGAGCGCTACACACAAGCGTGTGACTATTTAGAAAAACCTAATCAATTCGTATCCGGTGACGACTGCTTTTTGGTCGGCATGTTAATAATTAAAGAGGCTTTAGCACAACATGAACCAGTTTAATATTCAGCAGCACTTCCCACTTATCGCCATCATTCGTGGTGTAACACCAGACAACTGTATTCAAGTCGCAGAAATCCTGATTGAAGAAGGCTTCACCATGATTGAGGTGCCTTTGAACTCACCGAAAGCTCTAGAAAGCATCCAAATTTTGGTAGAAAAATTCGGCGATGAATACTTGATTGGCGCTGGCACGGTAACAACGCCTGACAAAGCACACGCTGTAATTGAGACGGGTGCTAAACTTGTGGTCACGCCAAACGTGAACCAAGATGTTATCCGCCTAGCTAGGAGTGCAGGTTGCGTTACCTTTCCAGGTGTTGTAACACCAACAGAGGCGTTCGATGCACTAGAAGCAGGTGCAACGGGTCTTAAATTGTTCCCGGTATCGAGTATTGGGCTAGATGGATTTAAAGCACTAAAAGATGTGTTGCCAGCAGAGACACTGTGCATGCCAGTAGGTGGTGTATCAGCTCATAAAGAGAGCTTAAAACCATTTGTAAACTTGGGCGCCAATGGCTTTGGCCTAGGTTCAGCCCTGTATAAACCAACAATGAGCTTAGATGAAATCAGAGATAATGCTCGTGCGTTTGTCAGCGCATATAAAGAAGCGGTTGCGTAAAACAAACAGCGCACCTGAGTTGGTGCGCTTTTTCATTTATCTCCAATGGTACATGGCGGAGATACCAAAGAAGTTGATGTCGGGGCCACCGATATCGTTGTACCAGGTGTATTCAAAGGCTCCTGACCAGTTTGGGTGGAACTGGTATTCAACGCCTGCACCTAGGTGTGGGGTCCAGCCATCGTCGTCTTCGAAGACGCCTTCACCATTTGCATCCCATTCGTATGCTTGGGTACCTAGTTTGCCAAAAATTGAGACTTTTTCGGCGACTTCATAGGAGGCTTTTGCAGTAAAGGTTAGAGCCTTGGCATCATAACTACCTGACACATCTTTAAGATCGGCTTCACCCAGATCGTGGTAACCAATTTCTAAGGCTAACCATTCATAGGCTTGGATACCTGCAAATAGTGACCAAGAGAAGACGGTATCATCCACGCCAGTTACATCTGTAACTGCAGAGCCAAGGTCGCCAAAGTTTGAAGAACCGAGTTTTACACCACCATAGAAGTGAGAGAAGGTGGCATTTTCGGCAGCAATTGAAGTAGAAGAGATAGCCATCATAAGTGGAGCGGCTAACAGGATTTTTTTCATCGGCTGACATCCTTTCCAAGCACAAGTTAGAAATCTATTAAGTGAGTGTATATCTAATCTTCTACATTGCGAGTCGGGGATGATTTCTGCACAAATAATTGTTAGTCATTCGTGCGGTTTGATTTAAAAATGTGAAGCAGGTCTTAGATGGTTAAACCATTGCCACGGCGAGCGTACTTGATAGCATCATGGCGGGAGTGCACATCTAACTTCTTGTATAGCTTATAGATATGGCTCTTAACCGTGCTCTCGGACAGGAATAATTTGGTCGCAATCTGTTGATTAGAGATACCGTAAGCAAGGAGTTCGAGGATCTGTCTCTCCCTAAATGTCAGCTCGCAGTTGCTGTGACTAACTGGAAGCTCAGATGAACGATAGCTGTTCAACAGCTTTTCCATATAGGGCCGAGGAAGCCAGAGACCACCGCTGAATATGTACTGGATGCTCTCGTTGATGTGTTTAATTTGAGCGTTGCGAAGTAGCAGTCCTTTGAGGACCTTCCAGCGCAAAAGCTTTTCATTGAAATGTTCTTCTGGAACATTGTGAATGAGAAGGGGCCACCCAAGCATATCAAAGTCAGGAACGAGGAATTTACGCTCCATGTCGTTAAGGTAGTCGTAATCAATGAGTACAAGATCGGCGATGAAGTTGTGGCTTTTGAAGACAGCCTCGACAGGCAGGAATCTATGTACCTCCGTGTTAGAAAGGGCTGATACCTGACGCTCTATCAAGCTTGTTTGTAGACTCTTTTCCGCAAGGATAAGAAGGTGTCGAGTTTCCATAATTTTCTTCGTTTAGTGGATAACACGATACAACAAAATCTTCGCAACTAAACTGAACCACTGCATTAATTTCCATGTATCAATTATAGTGCAAAGCTTCTCTCTACATGGGCTTCTGGCCTTAGTTCAGTGCCAGTAAAGGAGGGTAAATACTGAGTGAAAGTATGAGAATGAAAAACAAAAATTAAGACTATTTTCATACTTGTTGGTAGCAAGGTGCTGATTTTTTGCTGAAAACCACTGTAACAACTAGCGATAACTAACCCTTAGGGACTAGATAAATTTCCTCCCATAATACTTTCCTCAGCCTTTCATCTAGGGCTATTTCATACTCCAAGCAACTTCTTCGAAATTGCTTGCAATATTTTGTTTTAATTGGATTTTTTTGTACTATGAACCTTGTGTGACAGTATGTGTCTGGAACGGCGTACATAAAGAAAAGTTCCCTACCTATAATCGAAATGCTCTTGCAAGGTTGGCAGGGGTGGAAGGTTAGTTTTTGTAATTTTCTAAATCGTAAAAGTTAGGAACCTGGAGTACATATTATGACTCTGAACAAGACAAGTTTAGCTATTGCTCTAGCTGCAATGTTGTTTGGTGGTAATGCATTGGCAGATAGAGGTGGTTATAAACACCACGGCGCATCTGATGACATTCATGTAGATAATTATGTCGATGATGGTAATGGCAACAATCAATGGGAAGATAGTGCCAATCATACTGATAGCTACAACGATAAATCTGACAACAGCACCGTAACTAAAAACGATGCTAGTAATACAGCGAAGGATAGCTTTAACGATAAATCTGACAATAGCATGGTCGATAAGTCTGACAACAGTACTGTTAACAAGAGTGACTCTAGTCAAAGTGCAAAAGACAGTTTCAATGACAAATCAGACTCAAGCCTAACTCGTAGTCAGAATGATAACTCCGACAACAGTACGGTGGACAAATCTGATAACAGTACAGTTAATAAAAGTGACTCTAGTCAAAATGCTAAAGACAGCTTCAATGACAAATCAGATTCAAGCTTAACCCGTAGTCAGAATGATAACTCTGACAACAGTACAACTGATAAATCTGATAACAGCACTGTTACCAGAAACGATGCTAAAGACAGTTTCAATACTGACTCTAGTACCAACTACAAAAACAGCTTCAACGACAGAAGCACAACTACTAATACTACAAACAACATCACAATGGATGCCGACGTAGTTATCGCTAACTCGAACCAAATGGGTTTCGTGGCAGCAAATAATGTGTCGAATGCCGGTAGCGGTGGTTTCTTGCGTCGCCCTGGTGGCGGTGGTGCTATGAACCTAAACAGCACTAACAACCTCGGCGGTCTTGGTGGTGCAGCAGGTATTACCTCAGTTGCACAATCTGCTGGAGCAAACAATTTGATCCAACAAAACGTGACAACCAACGCCAGCGTTCTAACCGACTAAGTTGTTAGGAGAGTACGATGCGATTGGCACTGTGTACTATCAGTTTGGTATTTGCTAGCACTGTTTATGCTGATGAGATAGCTCTGCCGGATGAGTTAGTTTCGGTCGATGAGATGCAACAGTCCCGTGGTGGTCAACATATAGAGCTTGACTACACGAGTCTTGCTTCAGATATCGATGGATTCAGCTCAGGAAATTCAGCAATCAATACAGTGAATGGCAATAACGTACTGTCGTCAGGTGCGTTCGCGGACAGTTCTGGTATTTCGAATGTTATTCAAAATACTGGGAATAACGTACTGATACAGAACTCAACCGTCGTCAACCTGACTTTAAAGTAGAGTTATGAAGAAGGTAAGGTATGGAGTAGTAGGGTTGATGCTGGCAATGTCAGCATCAACCTTTGCTATTGAGTTTTTGCCACACAGAGCCAATTATTCTGTGCCGGTAAAAAGCTATAAAGAGATGCTTTTTGGTGACGTTTATCGTCAGCAATATGATTTCAGTTGTGGTTCAGCCGCATTGGCGACTTTACTGGAGTTTCACTACGACAGACCATCCAAAGAACAGCAAATCTTTGATGCCATGTATGCGAATGGTGACAAAGAACTTATTAGTCAACAGGGCTTTTCCTTGTTGGATATGAAGCATTATCTGCAATCGGTCGGTTTGAATGCCGACGGATTCAAACTAAGCCTCGAAAAAATGCGCAAAACGGGAGTACCGGGGATAACCTTGGTTAACTTCGATGGATACATGCATTTTGTAGTAATTCGAGGAATCAATAATAACAACGTAATCTTGGGTGACCCATCAAGAGGCACCTTGGTATTACCTATAGAGGTATTTCAAGAGTATTATCAAGGGCTTGTGTTGCTAGTTCGCAATGAAGCAACAGTAGGACGAGCAGGCTTTATCACGGACGAGAACTTTTCAATTTATCAGGCCTCACCGCTAGAGACAGGTGTTAATCGCGACTCTCTTGGCGTGTATAGCATTACATTACCGAATGCTGGAGACTACTAGGAGTTCCTATGATGGCCAGAAAACTTATCGTCGCATTTGCCCTCTGTATTCTTCCTGTGAGTTTCCTGCATGCTGACGAAATATCTCTGCCTGAGAGTCAGGTAGTAGACAACCAAACATTATCTAGTATGCGTGGCGGGTTTCAGATTGGCGGAGACTACATTGTGGATATTGGGATTAGTATTGCCGCCGCTGTGAATGGCGAGAATATTTACCGTACCACCATTGCCAATTTGGTTTTTAAAAACGGCACACTTACGTCAACTGGCGGGACATCTGTAGGCAACGAGCCTGTTCCTGCAAATCTGGTTAATGTAGTTCAAGTGGGTGAGGGGAATGTAATTGAAAACCCGCCTTCGCCCGAAGCACCTACCCCTGGAATTGTTGACTCGAGCGTGATTAATATTATCCAAAATACTGTAGATAACAGTGTGATAGGTATTAATACCATAGTGGATATTGATGCGAGAGTGGACAGCATTAACAAGCAGATCCAAGCTGACCTTCGTCTGAAAGATGCCCTGCTAAATCATAGACAATAGTTAGAAGTAATATGGCACTCTAACCGTTAACTGGAAGTCTGGAGAGTCTTCCGTCAAGCCCGCCTGAGCGCTCACATTCAAAGAGGAGCGCTGATTCAATCTTAGGTTTACCCCAACATTGAGTGAGTCTAGATGCAGTAACTTGGCATCGTCCGATTCACGTCCATCGACCTTACTTTTCAGAATCGTCTTATGGGTTACGCCTAAGGAGAAAGAGAGGTCAGGATTTACCGCAAAGCCCATACCACCGCCAATGGAGATGGTATCCCCAAGATCCACCTCTACGTCTTGTCCATTAACGTCTACTTTGTCTTTTATGTTGTAGATGTAACTGATGTTGGCAAAAAGCACGGCCGGATCAGATGGGTATAGCATGGTAAGACTCGGCTCAAGACTCCAGAATCCTGAGCCTGTAGAGACTTCTTCTAAGGTGTTTGTTGTTTCATCGATGTCGATATCGTAGGGAGAACGTCCTGTACGGGTTTTTAGGCGTATTCCGCCAATCCAGTAGGGTGTTGTGTCAAAGTTAAACTGATGCCTCAAACCGAGTTCAAGATCGCCAATATCACCGCCACTGTTTGAACGATTAATGATGTCGTTATCACCGGAGCCATCTTGTATCGGTCTGACAGTGGTCTGGTTGTTTCGATACACATAAGGAAGGCGCAGTTCAAATTCAGTTGCGTTGGTAAGGCCTAGTCTCGCGGTGAGGCCAAGCGTTGCGGTGACATAGTCCGCGTCACTGACTTCAATGCGTCCTATGATCAGGGTTGGAAGCACAGTGTAGCCCACAACCGATACGCGGTTGGATGAGTTTTGGGTAAAGCTGAGAGAGGTTTCCAGAGACCAAGTCCCTTTTGGGGAGAGCACTCCGCGCTTTTCTATAACGTCACTTACGGTTAGGGTTACTTCGCTACCATCCTCGGCAAATGCGCTTTGGCCGAGAAGCAATAATGCGGTAGCACACCCGATAATAGGTTTCCCTAACATCACAGTATCCTTTTTCCCGAGACCCTTATTATGTAGGCAAGAAACGGTGTAATCGCAACTAAAAGTGGTTATTAATTGAACGGTTTTTGGACATGCCACTCGTCACTTTTAAGGGTGAAAAAAGCCACCTTACAAATGTTGATTTGACTATCAATCACTTATGTCGATACTAGCGTCGAAGATAAGTAAAAAGGTGACGCGCAATGACAGAAATACGTTTTTCAGAGGGACCGATTCAAGAGAGTGACCAAGATATCTTGAGCAATGGATTGGAACTGCACGGCAAGCAAAACAATGCGCCCGAGTACAAAAAAACACGTCTTAATTGGATGGTCTATCGTGATGAGCAGTTGGTCGGAGCTTTGACTGCCGATCTGCTGTGGGACTGGATCTACATTAGTGAGCTTTGGGTGGATGACAGTTGTCGTGGTACAGGTCTTGGTAAACAGCTTATGGCCAAGGTTGAGGAGTATGCCCGCGAGCAAGGTGTAACGGGTTTATGGCTTTGGACACAAAGTTGGCAAGCGCCAAAGTTCTATCAATCTGTCGGTTTTGAAGAATTCACTCGTTTTGAAGGCTTTCCAAAGGGACACAGCCGTATCGGGTTGAGAAAAACGCTCGCCTAGCTAGGGTTATATTTCATTTCTGACTAAACAGAACTAAGCTATATTTCAGTGACTTACCGTTATTTTTGCCCTGTTTTAACAGTCGCTCGGATAAGGGTTTAAAAGGAAGAAAACGAAATACCACAAGGATAAGGAAATGAAGAAATTACTGGCACTTACGGTCTTAGCACTTGCAGGTTGTGCTTCAGGAACGGATTCAAAGCCTGAGGGTGAAGGTAAGACGGACGCTGGTTCTGGTGCGTTTACTGTCACCACCAATACTTCGGGTTTTGACAACGAGGTGACCACTCATTTCACCGCTAACCCAGACAGTCCCATTATGATTGAACCCAAGTCGGATGAATTAGCTGCCTCTATATCACTGCAACGTATTTCAGTTCGTGATGGCAACGTGGTTGATGTGAAGGTCATGCGTGAGGACGTTCGCGGAATGCTCACCATGGTAGTGACCAATAATGACAAAGAATATCCATTTTCCACTTTAGGGGCGATTGAGAATCTAACCGGTGAGGGCGAAGGTTATTCGTCACAGCTGTTCAGAATGGACTGCAAGACCTTGCTTAACTACGCCAAGCAAAAGGGCGGGCAAGAGTACGAGCTTAGAATTACAGCGACTAACGGGTTTACAGACTATGTGCTGACAAAAGAGGCAAAACAGATGTTTGGAGCTGCATCTGGTGCGTGTCAGCAATAGCTTCTGAACTAGATACAAGAAAAAACGGTCACATTTGTTGTGACCGTTTTGTTTTATAGGGCATCAAATTGTGCTTTGGTGATGCCGTAATAGAGCTTGTCGTCAAAGCCTGTTTCCAACTTGTAATAGTTAGTCATGCGGCCTTCTTGGCGATAGCCACATTTCTGTAGTGTTTTGTATGAGCCAACATTTCCAGCATAACAATCAGCGCAGATCTTATGTGCTCCAAGCTCGCTAAAACCGAGCTCAGTTAGTATTTCACATACTTGGGTGGCGATACCTTTTCCCCACGCCTTAAATGGCAACTGATAACCCACTTCGTAGTTTCCTTGATGAAACATAACTTGGCTGAGGGCGCACATGCCCATGTATTCGCCTTGCTCATTGCGTATCACAAAGGTTGGGCTATCTGGCCATTTATTATCTGCTAGTGATTGCTCTGTATTCTCGATTATAGGAATGAAAAAAGCCTGATAAAGGGACTCATCGGCAGGCGCAAAGAAGAGATATTTGTTTACGCGTTCATCGTCAAACATAGCGATGATGTCTTTAAGATCTTCTTGCTTGATAAGGGCAATGCTCAGGTTGTCTTTGATGCTTACTGCTTTGCCTTGTTTTAGTTCTGTATATGACATGGTTACCTCGTTATTTGCTCTGCAGTTTAGCCAAAGTTGTTAGCCTAATATTGAATAAACGCGACAGATTAGTCCTCAAAGTCGCCATAGATGTCTATGGTTAGGTCACGTTTCTTTAGATATCCGGAAGGCGTTTTATTAACGAGTTGCTTTAGGGTTCGAATCAGGTGTGATTGGTCGCTAAAACCGTATTGCTGTGAAAAATCTGCCCAATCGACTTCTTTTTCTGTCGAATGAAGATCCAAAACCATTTGCTCGAGTCGCATCATCTGTAAGTAGGATTTTATGCTGAGTCCTACTTGCTGTTTAAAGGCTCGTTCCAAAGTGCGGCGAGAGCAAGCGCATGCATTGGCAAGTGCTTCAACCTCTGCGATTTGTTGACTCTCAACTAGTTGTATCGCTTTGTCTACTAAAACAAAGGGTTTGTTGCTCGGAGGGACAATATTAAGTGAATCAAGATGGGTTTTGATAGCTTTGGTTATATCTTGTTTTGATTTCAATTTAAGTAAATTGGATCTGAATGAAGTTGGGAATATGTTTTCAAGCGCAGTAGGCCACGCACACTGATTTAGCTGCAAGGATTCATTACCGTTTAAAAGGTCAGCAGTGTGAGGCTTGAAGGTGATGCCAATGCGCTTTAAAGGAGGGTGATCCTCAAGAAGTAGGAGTTTGTCGCTTATAGAAATAAGGTGAGATCCATTACCTGAAAACAGTTCATCTGAGGCACGATACGCATAGGCTTGTTCATGGGGAGTGATTAGCAGGTGAGCCCTTGGATTAGGGATCAGATAAGGCTGAGTCTCGATGGTGTCATTGTCACCAATTTCAAGATACCAAACCTGATGGATGAGCCATTCAAAGCCACGCAAGGACTGTTTCCAGGTGATCATTACTCGATTTTACCTTGCTTATCACGTATCTCTACGAGCAGTGCTTTGACCTCTTGTAACTCCGCTTTTAATTCTTCATGTTCCGCTGCTAGGTCTTCGTTATCTTCTTCACTCATAAACCAGGTGGCTACAAAGCCGGTAAAGGTACCGAATAGGCCTACACCTGCAGTCATTAAAACACTGGCGACCATTCGGCCTTCGGTAGTAACAGGGTAGTAATCTCCATAGCCTACCGTAGTGATGGTCACAAAAGCCCACCAAAGTGCATCTCCAGCCGATTGTATGTTGGATTCATCTACGCCGCGTTCGAACTGTAATATGCCTATGGCGCCGAATATCACCAACAGTACCGAAATACTGGCAACGATACTAAAGGTGCCTTCCCTCCGATTGCGGAACAGGTAGTAGAGGATGATCTTAGAAGAGCGTATGGCGCGCAGCATCCGCATGAAACGAAACAGGTGAACAAAGCGGCCATATCTGAGGGCGTCCACCATAGGGATACTAGACAACAGATCTATCCACCCCCATTTCATGAACTTGAGTTTGCTTTCGGCGCTATAGAAACGAATACCAAAATCGGTAAGAAACACCATGCACACAAGGGTGTCGATAGTCCTTAGCAGGTCTTTAACGTCTGCTGGAAGGACAAATGCGTTCTCAACAAATAGGGCGCACAGTACGTAGACTGAGAGGATAAGAGTGAAGAACTGAAAGGGGCCGAGTTCCTGCCGTGCTTCTGAACGCTTTGATTGTTCCATCTGATATTACCTTCCTTCGAACGCCTTTATAGTAGCAGGATTGGGTTGAGAAACCCTAAATATGTACTGTTTACAGTCGCTTATACTTGATTTCTATTGGGAGTAGGCGCCTTTTGTCTAAGTAATACCGAAGAAACTTTTATGTTTCGTATAAAAAAACACCATTAATTCGATGAGCTGGGTTGGATAAGATAGCAACCAATCGAGGCAATGAGCGTTTGCTTCCCTTACATGGATTGTTCTTTCACTAATTAATCCAGAGAGTTGCTATGAAATATCTACTGCCATTGTTTGCTACCTTTGCCTTAGTAGGCTGTGATGACACTATTGATTTACAAAGCCCGAACACACCGCCTTCTATTGAAAACCCGATCCCAGTAGACCCTGATTTTGGTATTCCGATTGAAGGTGAAGAAGAGGGTGTTCTTTATTATTACGAGGATGAACAAGGTCTTGGAGAGTTTACTAAGAATGGTATTGTTGTGGCGACAACTAACATGAACCTTGAGCTTATCGATGTGGCTGGTGAGAGAATTGGCACTGTTACTCACTGGAACAGGGATTCTGAGCATAGACCTGTAGGGTTTATTTTTACTTTTGATCAGCGTTTCTATTTCGATGGTCAAGTGTTTGAACCAAAGTACCAGGATGGTAGTGGTTACATGGAATATCATACTGACCGAGATGTTTATGATGGAGCCGTCACTATAGCGCCTCTACCGTTCGATCATTAACGCCACAAACTCAAGCTAAATTAAGTTAACTTATTGAAAAACAGCACTAAGCTTAAGTGACATTAGAAAAGGGAGCACTAATGGACCTTAAGCTTTTGCAAACCTTTAAAGCCGTGTATGAGCAGGGATCGCTATCGAGTGCAGCTGATCTATTAGATGTTACTCAGCCGGCAGTCACCGCATCGATCAAGAAGCTGGAAACCTCCCTTGGCTATCCGCTATTCGTTAGACGTGGGCGCAGTATTTGTGCAACAGCCGATGCGACGTCTCTGTATGAAAAAATCTCGAAGCATATAGATGCTATACAAGCATCACTGGCTCCAAAGCAATGTCTAAATGTTTATGCTTCAGAGAACGCCTTTTTCCTTCTAGGCGATGTCCCGAACATTAATCTAAAAGAGTCGCCAGCCTATGAAGAGCAGATCTATGCGGACTTAAGAGCTGGTTTGGTCGATATTGCTGTCGATTATTTTTCTTTAAAAGAGCAGGCTTTCAATTACCAACCAGCATTCGTCGAAACCTTAGTTGGAGTGCACAACAGCAAGTCATCGTTTAGCTATGAGGAGTATATGGACGCCACGCATATCTTAGTGAATATTCGTAGACACAATCAGAGTATCGTTGAACTGTTCGGTAAACTGGGCAGGCGCGAAGTGGGGTCAACAGCAAACGGCACGACCAATGCGATCATTGCTGCGAATAGAACGAACTCAGTAACGGTTACCACCAGTAGTTTGGTGTCGTTTGCTAAGCAACTAGGCATGGTGTCGTTTGATTTGCCATTTGAAACTAAGACTATCTCTTTAGAGATGACCTATCACAACCGATACAAAAATGACCCTCTATTTAAGAGAGTCATTGAAGATATAAAGAAGGCTTTTTAGCGAATGGTGACAGCGGTGCCGCTCGCTGAAACCATCAGCATACCATTGTCTTTACCCAGAACTTCATAGTCGATATCGATTCCCACAACTGCGTTAGCGCCTAATTCCAAGGCTTTGTTTTGTAGCTCTTGCAGCGCGTATTCACGTGCTTTTTCTAGTTCTTTTTCATAGGTACCGGAGCGGCCACCGACGAAATCACGAATACCGGCAAACATGTCTTTGAAAACATTCGCACCCAAAACCGCTTCTCCTGCGACCACACCGTGATATTGAAGTATGCTTGAACCCTCTACACTGGGTGTTGTTGTCATTAACATATTGAGCCTCTTGAAAAATTTAACGAATATTGACTTGATTCTAGTTGGTTTTTACCTCTGATTACACATAGAATTTAGCAAACGTTTTCTCCATGATTGAAGGCCTGTCATGTCCAAATTATTCAGCCTAAGCATCATACTTTTGAGCTTATCTTTTTCTGTTTTCGCTGAAGAGCAACCAAAACACTCCGAAACACCGATCCTCGACAGACCGTTAGTGGAGCGCTATATCCTCGATGAGCTAAAAGCACTGAGACACGATCAGCAGGATTTGGAGCGTCGCCTGACCATAGAGATCACGGACCGTGAGTTGGAAGTGGCAGACAAATCTCTCAACTACGCCAATATTACCATCAACTATTTCTTCTATTTTATTGCAGCAGTTGCGTCACTGATTGCGGTACTCGGTTGGCAATCCATTAAAGATATTAAGCAGAACACCAAAGAGATGGCAGACCGCCGTCTTGATAAGATCACTAAAGACTATGAGAAGAAGTTCTTAATTCTAGAGCGAGATCTAAGACGTAAGACTCGAATTATTACAGAGAACAACCGCGAGATTGAGATCATCAATGAGGTGCATAACCTTTGGATGCGCGCGCAAAATGCGCCAACACCAGAACAGAAGATCACGACCTATGATGAGATCCTTAAGATTCGTCCAGGTGACCTTGAAGCACTGGCACACAAAGCGGATGCTGCCATGGAAATGCGTGAATACCACTGGGCCATGAGTATCTGTAACCGCGTTCTAGAAGTAGATGACAAGAACGCCCACGCCCTGTATCAACGTGCTTGTGCCTATGCAAGATTGGGCGTTGAGAATCAAGCCATCTATGATCTTCAGCAGGCGATTGAGTCTAGTGCTTCAATGCGAGAATTGATGGTTGATGAGCCAGACCTTGAGTCACTGCGCGGAAACGAGAAGTTCGATGAGATGATAGAGCCGATACTTCACGAAAGTAACAATTAATTTTTCAAGCCTGAACTCATGGTTCAGGCTTTTTTCTAGGAGTAGGGATGATTCCAGTAAATACCTCGATAGTCTCAGGTGTCGCTTTGTCTAAGATAGATGGCGAGACAAAGATGCTATTGATGAAGCGCGTTAAGGGCGGGTTTTGGTGTCACGTAGCAGGCTCGATGGAGGCGGGTGAGACAGGCTCGGAGGCGATAGTTCGAGAGTTTCATGAAGAAACCCAGATCGAGGTGAGCGATCTCTACAATGCGCAGTTTCTGGAGAAGTTCTTTGAGGCAGAAGTGAACGTTATGCAGCTTATTCCTGTGTTTGTGGTGCTGTGCCCTGATAATCAGGCTGTGACCCTTAATGAAGAACATACTGAGTATCGCTGGTGTACTTTGAAAGAGGCGTTAGAGTTAGCCCCATTTCCTAATCAACATGCGGTGTTTAAGCACGTTTGGCAATACTTCGTTGAACGGCTGGCAAATCCGCTGTACCGAGTGGAGCTGAACTAGATGCAGGAGCTCAGCGGTGGTCGTAAAGGGTCGATATTTAAAACTGAGGATGCGGTAAAGAGACCATTGAACCCATGGTCTTCGAGTGTCCATAAGCTTCTCAAAGCGTTTGAACAGCAACAAATAGAAGGCGTTCCTAGGGTTTTGGGCACTGATAAAAACGCTGAGTACCTGAGTTTTGTTGAAGGAGACACTTATAATTATCCGCTTGTTGGCAACGTGGCAAGTATTCAAGCAATTGAGAGTGCGGCAAAGCTACTCCGGACAATCCATGATGCTTCAAAGCCTCTAGTGGATGAGTTGAAATCTTGTAATTGGATGCTGCAAACCAGAGAGCCTGCAGAGGTGATATGCCACGGCGATTTCACACCATACAACGTTGCGCTTCAAGGGAATATAGTCGTTGGCGTATTCGATTTTGATACAGCGCACCCTGCGCCACGCATCTGGGATCTGGCTTACTCCGTCTATTGCTGGGCACCCTTTAAAACTGACCCAAGCGACCGGCTGGGAAATATAGATGAGCAGATTGCTCGTGCTAAATGTTTTTGTGATAGCTATGGTGTAGAGCGGGAACATAGGAAGTTGCTGCAGAACGCAATGGTCTCTCGGCTTCAGTCGCTGGTGGACTTTATGCAAAACGAAGCGAATAAAGGAAACCCTCAGTTTATTCAGAACATCCGAGATGGGCATCATCTCTCTTATTTAGAGGATATCGCGTATATCCAGAGTAATAGCCAGCAAATCTTAGATGGGCTTTGTGTCGATTAGCGCAAAGCATTTGGTCATCATATTGTCACTGATAAGACATGCTTCTTTCATCTAACACAAGTTAAATGGCGTCAGACAAAAGACGTACAACAGGAAAGTAAGATGTCAGATGCAGAACTAAACCTTCAAGAGTTTGACCTAGAGCTTGATGTTCCAGAGCTATATCTTGAAGAAGATTTGGACAGCATTGATTGGCTTGATCTACTGCCAACTCAAGAATAATCACCAAAACAGAACAATTGAAAGGGACGCCAAGGCGTCCCTTTGTCGTATAATTAAGGGAGTAGATATTGACCCGACTCTAGCTTATTACACCTTCATACATACGAAGGCTTTACATCTGAGCGCTGACAAGGAACAATCCACGTCAGTTTGAGTGAGACAGAACGATTAAATATGAGCAACACCACAGGTAAAACCTCGAA
Source organism: Vibrio ishigakensis (assembly GCF_024347675.1). Taxonomy (NCBI): domain Bacteria; kingdom Pseudomonadati; phylum Pseudomonadota; class Gammaproteobacteria; order Vibrionales; family Vibrionaceae; genus Vibrio; species Vibrio ishigakensis. The sequence goes on from NZ_AP024882.1 coordinate 1,344,302, forward strand.
CCCACTATTCGAGATTATTTTTAACGTAATTCTTCCTTCCTTCATCCTGATGAAATTCAGTGGGGAAGAGCACCTAGGCACAGTTTGGGCTTTGATCATCGCCCTTGCATTCCCAGTAGCTTATGGTGGTATGGAGCTGATCCGCGATAAGAAGTTTAACTACATCTCAGCTCTTGGCTTTGTGAGCGTGCTGTTGACCGGTGGTATCGGTCTGCTTGAGTTGGATACTCGCTGGCTGGCACTAAAAGAAGCTTTGATTCCTGGCCTGATTGGTCTAGTGGTTTTGGGCTCGACCTTTACCCGCACACCACTGATGCAAAAGCTTATCTTCAACGGCACTGTGCTTAACATGCCACTGATTGAAAAGCACCTTAAGGAATCAGGCAATGAGCGCGCGTTTCAAAAGTGCCTGATGAACTCTAATTATCTGTTTGCCAGTACTTTCGCATTCTCATCTGTGATGAACTACATCCTAGCGACCTACATAGTGACTAGCCCTGCAGGTACTGTGGCTTTCAATGAAGAGTTGGGTAAGCTGACCCTGTATAGCTATCCGGTGATCGCTATCCCAAGCATTCTGATGATGCTGGGTACTTTCTACTATGTATGGAAGCAGATCCGTAATATGACCTCGCTTGAGACTGAGCAGATCTTTAATCAAACCAAATAACCATGCGTAAATACCTTGCTCTAGCCCTGTTGGCAGGAACTGCTCAGGCGAATACCTTGTATGAAGTCAAAGCCCACGTGACAGAGCAGGGCAAAGAGATGACATTCCCAACCTTTGAGCTGCAAGATGATGGTAGGGTAGCAAGCACAGAAGTAGGGGGCTGTACCTACATCGCGACCTTGAATCATTATGTGCAAAACACCCTAACTCTCAGTGCGACTATGGCTTGCAAGGACGAAGAGAGTAGAACCATGCCAGCATTTATTCTGAACAAGAATAGTGATGGTGCCAGCTATGAGTTGGAAGATGACGGTAAGGTGGTTTGGAAGTATTCGGTTGAAGTCGACGCCGTAGATTAACTAAGGGACGCATTGAGCGTCCCTTTTTGCTATTTGGCCTTCAGGCTAGCACCGCGACTCGCAATCACGTCTTGGTACCAGAAGAAGCTCTTCTTCTTGATACGGGTTAGCTCTCCGTTACCTTCATCGTCTCGGTCTACATAGATGTAGCCGTAACGCTTACTCATCTCGGCGGTAGAGTTCGCTACCAAGTCGATAGGACCCCACGAGGTAAAACCCATCAGATCGACGCCGTCTAAGATGGCTTGATGAGCTTGAACTAGGTGATCGTTAAGGTATGAGATGCGATAGTCATCAAAGATCTCACCGTTCTCTACTGTATCTTTCGCACCCAGGCCGTTCTCTACGATAAACAAAGGCTTTTGGTATCTGTCCCATAGGAAGTTAAGCAGGATACGTAGCCCTTTCGGGTCGATAAGCCAGCCCCATTCACTCTTCTCTAGGTGCGGGTTTGGCACGCTGTCGACGATATTGCCCACTTCTTTTTGCATAGGATCAGCCGACGCACAACCGCTGGCATAATAACTAAATGAGATAAAGTCGACGCTGGCAGAAGCGATGATGTCTAGGTCGTCAGGAAGCATCTTGATTTCGATGCTGTTCTCACGGAAGTAGCGCAGCATATAGCCTGGGTATTTACCGCGTGTTTGCACATCACCAAAGAATAGCCATTGGTTGTTTTCATGCATGGCTGCTAGTACATCGTCTGGATGACAGGTGTAGGCGTAGTTCAGAGCGCCCAGTAGCATATTCCCTATCTTGGCATCAGGGATGATTTCATGACACAGGTTTACCGCTTTAGCGTTTGCTACAAGCTGGTGGTGAATAGCCTGATAGATCTCTTGCTTGGTCGCATCTTCTTGCAGACCGACACCAGTGAATGGCGCGTGCAGGGACATGTTGATTTCATTAAAGGTAAGCCATAACTTCACCTTCGAACCAAAGCGTTCAAACACGGTACGTGCGTATTTTTCAAAATAGCCAATAACGCGACGATCGCTCCATCCATTATACTTCTCTACCAAATGATACGGCATTTCATAGTGTGACAATGTCACGAAAGGCACCATGTCATGCTTGGCAAGTTCGTCGAAGATACGCTCGTAGTAAGCAAGACCTTCCTCATTTGGCGCTTCATCGTCGCCGTTAGGAAAGATGCGCGTCCATGCAATTGATAAACGTAGGCAGGTAAAGCCCATCTCTTTGAATAGGGCGATATCTTCTGGATAACGATTGTAGAAGTCGATAGCGAAGTCTTTAATACCCGGTGTACGCTCTTCACGAGTTTGGTGTGGGCTGAGAATACCATTCGGAAGCATATCGGCGGTAGAGAGACCTTTGCCGTCAGTAAGGTGAGAGCCTTCAACTTGGTTGGCCGCGATAGCGCCACCCCAGTGAAAATGTTCTGGAAATTGAATCATGGTTATCTCCGATGATTTTTATTGTTTTAGGTATAGTTCAGCGAGTGTTACTTCGCGATGTGATTTAGAGTACTCCTCTAAATCCATATTTGTTTGATCTGACACCAAGGTTAGGCAGAGTGGGGCAAAAGTGCATCACTGATATAGTCGATAAATAGGCGTAAGCGACCCGGCATATATTTCGTTTGCGCATACTGCATCAAGATATTGCCGTGGTAACTGCTGGTAATGGTCCAGTCTTCTAAAACCTGCACAACCTCACCATGCTCTAGAGCATTCTCCACTACAAAGTCATGAAACAGCCCAATGCCAAGGTGATTCTTTACACCCTCGAAGCGCAATTGCGCTTGGTTTACTGCGTATCGCCCTGATACTGTTACCGACTGCGACTTATCCTCTTTGTGAAAGGTCCACACGTTATCGTGTTCCGTCTCGGCTAAGTAAAGGCAGTTGTGATTGAGAAGATCGGAAGGTTGCTCTGGCTTGCCATGTTTCATCAGATAAGGCTTGGAAGCGCACAGCAGTAGGTGCGTTTCACCGAGTTCTTTTAGTACTAAATGCTCATCCGGTTGCTCTGAGAGTCTAAACGCAACATCGATACCTTGTTTTTGGATATCTACTGAGCCGTCAATTGCACGCGCTTTGATCTGGATATCAGGGTACTTCTTTAGAAAATCGATAATGAGAGGTTGAAGCACTATGCTAAGCAAAGCCTCAGGTGCAGACACCAAAATACTGCCTTTTGCTTCTGTATGACTCTGTGAGGAGAGTTCAACCGCTTGTTCTGCGGCATTTAGCATCTGGATTGCTTGCTCATACACCTTTTCTCCCTCTTCTGTGATGCGAAGATTGCGGGTAGAGCGCTCAATTAGCTTTACCGCCAGCGCTTTTTCTAGTCGTGTGATGGTCTTTGAAACAGCAGAGGGCGTCATAGCTAAGCTATTGGCAGCATTAGTAAAATTTCCCTGTTGCACCACTAGGGTATAGGTGGCGAGGTCGGGCAACAGAGCGAGAAGCTGGGTGGTTTTCATTATATGTGCCTGTGATTCACAAATGATTTTCCATTGAGGGCATTATACTCCCAACGGCTTTCAACTAGAATCTCTTTACACTGTAAATCAGGAAAAGATTTTGGACTGAACTGGAGCGTTTCTCCGGTTTGGAATCCCCCTTACAATCTCGTTGACACAAGGATCATAGAATCATGTCTTCTGCGTTTTATAACCAAATTCAACAACAAATCGAAGATGTAAAAGCTGAAGGTTTGTATAAGTCTGAGCGTGTTATCACCTCACAGCAACAAGCTTCTGTTTCAATCTCAACTGGCGAAGATGTTCTAAACTTCTGTGCAAACAACTACTTAGGTCTTGCTAACCACCCTGAGCTAATCAAAGCAGCTCAACAAGGTATGGACCAATACGGTTTCGGTATGGCTTCTGTACGCTTTATCTGCGGTACTCAAGACATCCACAAAGAGCTTGAGCAAAAGCTTTCTAACTTCCTAGGTATGGAAGACACCATCCTTTACACCTCTTGCTTCGATGCGAACGCAGGTCTTTTCGAAACCATCCTTGGTAAAGAAGACGCGATCATCTCTGATGCACTAAACCACGCTTCGATCATCGACGGTGTTCGTCTATGTAAAGCAATGCGTTTCCGCTACGCGAACAACGACATGGCTCAGCTTGAAGAGCAACTTATCGCAGCGACTGAAGCTGGTGCTCGCCACAAGCTAATCGTTACTGACGGTGTATTCTCAATGGACGGTGTGGTTGCAAACCTACCAGCTATCTGTGACCTTGCTGACAAGTATGACGCGCTAGTAATGGTTGATGACTCTCACGCAGTTGGCTTCATGGGTGAAACGGGTGCAGGTACACACGATTACCACAATGTGATGGATCGTATCGACATCATCACAGGTACTCTAGGTAAAGCTATGGGTGGCGCTTCAGGCGGTTACACCTCTGGTAAGAAAGAAGTGATCGACTGGCTACGTCAGCGTTCTCGTCCATACCTATTCTCTAACTCTGTTGCTCCAGCAATCGTTTCTGCATCTCTAAAGGTTCTAGATCTTCTACAACAAAGTGGTGATCTTCGTGCCAAGCTTTGGGAAAACTCTGCACACTTCCGTACTCGTATGGAAGCGGCTGGTTTCACCATGGGCGGTGCTGACCACGCTATCATTCCAATCATGTTGGGTGATGCTAAGGTTGCAGCTGAATTTGCTGAGCGCGCGCTAGCAAAAGGCATCTACGTAATCGGCTTCTCTTTCCCAGTAGTACCGAAAGGTCAAGCTCGTATCCGTACGCAAATGTCTGCAGCGCATTCTCGTGAACAACTAGACCGTGCAATCGATGCATTCATCGAAGTAGGTCGTGACATGGGACTGATCAAATAATGAAAATCAAAGCTCTATCAAAACTGAAGCCTGAAGAAGGCATCTGGATGAACGAAGTCGATATGCCTGAAATGGGTCATAACGACATCCTAATTAAGATCAAGAAGACCGCTATCTGTGGTACTGACGTTCATATCTACAACTGGGACGAATGGTCACAAAACACCATTCCTGTACCTATGGTTGTAGGCCACGAATATGTGGGTGAAGTGGTTGCTATCGGTCAAGAAGTACGTGGCTTTGAGATTGGCGATCGCGTATCTGGCGAAGGTCATATCACATGTGGTCACTGCCGCAACTGTCGTGGCGGTCGTACGCACCTTTGCCGTAACACTATCGGTGTGGGTGTTAACCGCACTGGTTCTTTCTCTGAGTACCTCGTGATCCCAGCGTTTAACGCATTTAAGATCCCTGAAGGCATCTCAGACGAGCTAGCCTCTATCTTTGACCCGTTCGGTAACGCGGTACACACTGCATTGTCTTTTGACCTAGTGGGTGAAGATGTACTGATCACGGGTGCTGGTCCAATCGGCATCATGGCTGCAGCGGTAGCTAAGCACGTAGGTGCACGTCACGTTGTTATCACTGATGTGAACGAATATCGCCTAGACCTTGCTCGTCAAATGGGCGTAACTCGCGCAGTTAATGTAGCAAAAGAAGACCTGAAAGACGTAATGGCTGAGCTAGGCATGACTGAAGGCTTCGATGTTGGCCTTGAAATGTCAGGTGTTAAGTCTGCGTTCAACACTATGCTAGAAACCATGAACCACGGTGGTCGCCTTGCACTACTAGGTATCCCGCCATCAGACATGGGTATCGACTGGAACCAAGTAATCTTCAAAGGTTTGGTTATCAAGGGTATCTACGGTCGTGAGATGTTCGAAACTTGGTATAAGATGGCGTCATTGATCCAATCTGGCCTAGATATCTCGCCAATCATTACTCACCACTACAAGGTTGATGACTTCCAAGAAGGTTTCGACGTAATGCGTAGCGGTCAGTCTGGTAAAGTTATCCTAGATTGGGAATAAGCTATTAAGCTAAACCAATAGTTTTATAAAGCCACCTCGTTTGAGGTGGCTTTTTTGTATTTATTATATGGGACGAAGTTAAGTATAAAAAAGGTAGGTTTAATAGTATGTTCATAATTGAAATATAGAATTGCGCGCTTGCGTATATTTATACAGCCCATTAGTTTGATATTAGTTGAGTGTTTAATATTCTTGGGTGAGGGAACATCTTGAGTATTTTTGCCATTTCTTTGGTTGTCTTTTCAGCCTTGCTACATGCAGGTTGGAATGTGTTGGGCAAATCCAGTTCGGGCTCGGGCTATTCATTTGCCCTCGGCGCTTCATTTACACCTTTTCTACTTCTTTCACCTTATCTGTACTGGTGCTTCACCGTTGTTGGATTTACTAATGTAGGCATAGACTTTTGGTGGCTGTTGCTGCTGAGTTGCCTCGGGCAAGCCGTGTATTTAGTGTGCGTTATTAAAGCCTATCAACAGGGTGATGTGGGCATGATGTACCCTATCATTCGTGCACTGCCAGTGCTTATGGTTGGGTTAGGCACTGTCTTTATCGGACAAGTGTTGACTGCAAATGCTTGGGTGGGATTCTTGATACTCACATTAGGGTGCTTGTTGGTGCCACTGAGACGAACCAGCGAGATTCGATTAAAAGCCTATGCCAATATAGGGGTACTGTGGGCATTTGTAGCTGCGTTAGGGACGACGGTCTACTCTATTGTGGATAATGAGGCTTTGCATTGGCTTCAACATCAAACCTCTGGCTTAACAGATAAACACATTGCGATATTTTATTTAGGTCTGCAGTTTCTGGGCACCTCTACTGTAATACTTCTTTGGCTATTAATTAGTGGAGATAAACACGAACTCAATCAAGCCACTAAATACTGGAAGCGATCATCCATAGCTGGAATTATGATGGGACTTACCTATGGCATTGTTTTATATTCGATGACACTGGTGGATAACGTCAGTTATATTGTCGCGCTGCGACAGGTGAGTATCGTATTTGGATTGTTCTTGGGGATATGGCTTCTCAATGAAAAGTGGTATCTGGTGCGCGGATTAGGGGTGTTGCTTGTGCTAGTGGGGTTAATCGTCGCGTTGGTCTAGAAGTTGTTGAACAGGATCTCTAAGCGAAAACGTATGCTCGCCTCTTCTATGAAGTCTTCTTTATAGTCACGATACCAGTTGTACTCTGGAGTAATCTCATAATAAAGCCAGCTGAACAAGATGTTATGGCGGTAGGTCATACCGATGAGGGTATTGTTGATAAACAAGCCTGGGTCATCGGTTGCTGTGGTGCTTACCACATAATTCATCGCTTGGGTTTTAGAGAGGTACTGGTATAGGGTAAAGCCTGTGCCCATATCCCAAATGCCTTCTCTATCGTCATAGTCCCAGTTGTATTCAGCAAAAGATGTCCAACGTAGCAGGAAATTTTTGGTCAGTGCAAAGTCGAGGTCAAACTGTGTGGATTCACCAGTAACCTTCTTTTTTTGATACACTTTTTGCGTAATACGCAGGGTATTATTGATGGTGAGCGGGTAGGTGAACTGATATCGTGCTTCGATGCTTGGTCTAAAGGTCGCTTTGAAGTTGAAGCTACTGTAGCCTTTTCGAATCCAGTCGTAGCGAACACCTATACTGCTTTCGAGCTCTTCAGCACTGCGGGGAAAGAGGTCGAACAGGTCGTCTTCACCGTCTGACTCAATGACTAGCTTGATGCGTTGGTTTACCCTAGGCAGGTTAAACTTGGCGTCTAGCTTAGTGTCGTATTTGAAACCGTCAATCTCGAAGTAGGTGAAGTCGTTTTTCCATCGTACACTGGTTCCTGCTCGGGCATTTTCGGTAATTCGTTCATCCACAAAGAAATTATCGAACCAAACAGCGGGTTGGCAAAACTTCGTATTCAGATAGTGGTAAGCTTTATTTAGGGCTCTGTCGTCACTCGGTTTACTCAGGCACTTCTCTTCACTGTCCTGTGCAAAGCTAGGAGTAGAGGACAGGCTAAAAAGAAAGGTTAAAGCGAGTAGTACCGACCGCAAATTTCATCCTTAAAGTACGCAAATCAATAATTTAAATGTAACATCAATTCATAGAGTGATTGATTTAATTTCAAAATGTTAGAAAAAGAAAATCTTATAAAGCTGGCGAGCATGAAGATGCCATTTGGAAAATACGCGGGTAGGGTGCTTATTGACCTACCTGAGGAATACCTGCTTTGGTTTGAAAACAAAGCAGAGTGGCCAAAAGGAGAGTTGGGGCGATTGCTTCAGCTTTGCCTTGCTCTCAAGATTGAAGGCCTAGATTCAGTGGTGAAACCTCTAAAAGCCGATTATCGAGGTTAATATGCAGGACGTACTTCAAACCGCGACACCACTTTATATCCAGATCACTCAACTGCTTCAGGCCCGCATCGACAAGGGCGAACTTGCTGCTGGGTCTAAACTTCCATCTGAAAATCAGCTAGTTGAGAGTTTAGGTGTTAGCCGAGTGACTGTGCGAAAAGCGTTGGCTCAGCTGGCTGAGATGGGATATACGGTCTCTGAGAAAGGGCGAGGTACCTTTGTTGCTTACAGAAAGCTCAAACATAACTTCGCGCAGCTTTCTGGTTTAACCGAGGCAACTCAGGGCTCTGGCGCTAAAGCGAGCTCTCAACTTCTAGAATTTGATGTTCAACCAGCTAAGTTAGAAATAGCCGACAAGCTTTCGATTTCAGAAGGGGAAGCCGTTATCTTCTGTGCGCGCTGCCGCCTTCTTGATGAGCAGGTGGTCTCTTACGAAGAATTTTATATTGCACAGCACTCTTTGCCGCATATGACCGAGAAAGACATGCTGGGCTCTAAGTTCGAATACTTTAGAAATCATCAGGTAGAACTGACTCGAACTAAACAAAACCTCAAACCTATTTTACCAAATCGAAAAATAAGCCAGATTTTGGGTGTAAATGAACATCAGCCGATCTTGGTTAACCATTCACTAAACTATGTGAATGATAATCAAGTGTTTGAATTTTCGACGGTTTACTACAATCCAGACCTATATGAGTTTGAGATTGATGCCCAGAGTGACTAGCTAAAACTGTCCATTATGGAATATATCGTCCAAAATGATTGGGCGATTCACTCCTTTTTCTCTTATCAAGAAATCCGTAATCTCCTCCCCAACAAAACATCGTTGCTAACTAAGCAACCGCAAGACGTATCAAACAAAACATGGGAGGGGCGTCGTGTCTCATCAAATCATTAAAGATCTAACAAAACGTTACACTGCTAAAAAATACGATGCGAACAAGCGCATCTCGGCAGAAGATATGGAAGTGATTAAAGAGGCGATCCGTCTATCGGCATCATCTATCAACTCTCAACCATGGAAGTTTATCGTTCTTGAGAGCGACGAAGCGAAACAACGTTTCCACGATTCTTTCGCAAACATGCACCAGTTCAACCAACCACATGCAAAAGAAGCGTCGCACACTATTCTTTTTGCACACAACCCTAAGTTCACTAAAGATGACTATCGTAAAGTGGTTGATGTTGAGGTTTCTTCTGGTCACCTACCAGCAGAGATGTACGACAACATGCTAAACGGTGCGTTTGGTTTTGCTGAAGCTCAAACTAACCAAGAAGGCTTCAACGGTCAGTGGACTAAAGCACAAACCTATATCGCACTTGGTAACACGCTACACACTTTGGCTCGTCTAGGCATCGACTCTACTCCAATGGAAGGTGTTGACCCTGAGCTAATCGGTGAAATCTTCAAAGATGAGCTAGATGGTTATGTGTGTGACTTCGCACTTGCTCTTGGTTACCACCTAGAAGGTGAGGACTACAACCATGGCGCACCAAAGTCGCGCCTACCAGCAGAAGCGGTAGTGACCACGCTTTAATCAATCAAGGCTAGTACTTTTCTAGCCTTTTTTGTTTATACAATTTATCTTGTGGGGTTTAGAGCAGCTTAAGATAGTACTCGCCTTGGATAGCCTCATAGAATGGGTCGTATTAGTATCCAATTAAAGTGGTTTCCTTCCGAAAATAGACTTACATAGTTGCGTTTATCTCAATTTATACAATGCCTAGCCAAGTGCTAGGCTTTTTTATGCCTCCAACTTGACCTCCAGTATCATAACAGTTGCTTTTGGTTGTTTCTTAATCGACAAAACAGTGTTCATAAGCTCATTCTCATACAAAATTAGATCTGCATCCAATTAATTTGTATTAACACTTTACAGTTTGTTGGCAATAAAACATATTCATCGCATAGATTTGTGATTATTTGTATTCACATGTGCCCATTTAAGTCATTTTCAATTGAGCTTAAACAGGCGCTTAAAAATTATCCTGACTTTTGTTGATGTGGTGTTTCTATGACTTTTATCCAGAAAAATCATGACCTTGATCTTCCTGATTGGGGACCGTACTCGAAAAACTTTGTGGGTGTTGCCCACGTTGCAAATAAAGAGCGAGGTCTAAGATTTGACCTTGCTGTGATGCCTGGCTATTTCCGTCGTCAGATGGTGGTGCCAAGCGAAAAATGGGAATCTGGTGTGCATACTTGGGAGGCCGCGCCGAATCTAGAGTATTACAGCTACCGCTATGAGATTGCTTGGAAGGACGAAGTGTACTGCGACATGTCAGTGTCTGAGTCTGGTGACGAGTGTCGTTTGATACGTTGTGATTATCATAACAACACCGACGTTACCCAAAACCTAAACTTGCATCTAGCCGCAAACTTGAACTACCCAATGACCCCCACCAATATGGGCTATCACGATGTTCCAATGGACTTGGTAGAGGCTGTACTGCCCATTGGTGCAATGATCATAGATGCGGTTGACTATGATGAGTTGCAGTTTGAAAAAACCTTGCCAAGTCATAGCAATGTTGAGAGTGGCTTCAAGCGTGGTGAAATTCGAGGCAGCAACTTGGTGAATGCAAGTGGTGTCGCATGTGATTTTGCTGCAAGCGTTGGTGACTGGGTACGTTACAACATAAAACCGGATAGTGAGCAAGGCTTCGACGATGCAATCCTTGTGGTTCGGTACTGTGCAAAGCAAACCGCTCAATTTAAAGTAACAGGGGATGTTGACGCTGAACTTATTCTGGATGCCACAGGAAATGACTTTAAGTTGGCTGAGCTTCCACTGGGTCCTGTACCTCAGCCAGGCATTCAGTTGACTCTGACTTCAATGACTGAGCAGGGAGTGGTGCTAGATAGCTTGGTTGTGGTCGAAAAATCCTTGGTAGGTGAAGTTCGATTCCAGCCTCAGGTCGATAACTATACGCCAGAAATTGTCCGTGTGGGAGAACACGGTGTGGTTCTGAAATACAAAGATTCTGATTCGTACTATGGCATAGCATGGAAACATGACACCTGCTGGGTGAGACAGATCCTAGGCAGTGATTTGGAGCGCTCCTTGCGCCTGTTTGTACCCAATACCTATATGGAGATGATTGAGGGTGACGGCAAGGGCCATTACCTCAACCCTTTTATTAGCCGAATTGGTGTGGATAGCCACTCTTCAAAGGTGGTCTATTGTCAAGTTTCCTCAGGGGATAAAGACAAAGTACTGGCAGACATTAAGCAATTCGTGGAATCGAGTGAAGAAAGGCTTGAGCGTATTTATGAGACAGCTCGAGCAAAGCGCGTTCAGCAACCAACGCTTCCGAGCGGAGAAACCTATCAGTTTAGTCAGCAGCGTATGGCCGCCACTGAAATCCTTAATATGGTTTACCCGGTATACACACGTCGCCAGTATATTAAACATAATGCACCGGGCAAATGGTGGGATTGTCTCTACACCTGGGATTCAGGCTTCATTGGCATGGCGCTGCTCAATTACGATGTAGAGCGAGCTAAGCAAACGCTAGAAACCTATTTGGTGCCTGAGGGAGACAGTCACGCAGCTTATATCAACTTCGGCAGTCCTATCCCAACTCAGATCTATCTACTGCAAGAGATCTATAACCAAACCTCAGATTTGGATTATTTGAAGAAGGTCTACGGCAGCGCGAAGCAGTACTACATGTATTTAGCAGGACATGCGCCGGGCTCAACCACCAATAACATGCAATCAAATCTGATTCGTACCTGGGATATTTTCTGGGAAACCGGTGGCTGGGATGATTATCCGGCCCAGAAATACACCATGGGTGGAGCGTTAGAGCAGCACACAAATCATGCGGATGGTGACCTAAGAAGGACCACGGTATGTGCAACCAACTCGGCTTATACCATACGTGCTGGTCGTATCTTGCGCGATGCCGCCAAATCTCTTGGGTTAGAGGATGATGTGCTTCGTTATGAGCAAGATATCCAACAGATTTCTGAGGGTCTTCAAACTCACTCATGGGATGCAGAGGCCCAGTACTTTAGCTATGTACTGCATGACCAGGAAGGTAAGCCATATGACAAGTTGAAAACACCGGAAGGTCTCAACTTTAATATGGGTATGGATGGCATCATGCCATTGATTGCAGGTGTATGTGACGAAGAACAAAAGCAGGTCTTACTCAATAGACTGAAGTCTTTTGATCATCTGAGAACACCTATCGGTATCACCTTGGTGGATCAGCAAGCCCCTTATTATAAGCACGACGGTTACTGTAACGGTTCGGTTTGGATGCCGCATCAGTGGTTCTTCTGGAAAACCGCACTTGATCTAGGCGACCATGAACTGGCCGAGCAAATTGCTAGCACAGCTTTGAAATTGTGGAAGCGTGAGGTTGAGAGTACATACCTTTGCTTTGAACACTTTGTGGTTGAGTCTGAGCGAGGCGCAGGTTGGCACCAGTTCAGTGGCCTTACTTCTCCGGTTGTAAACTGGTTCAACGCTTACCATGTTCTGGGCAAACTCACTACAGGTTTTGATACTTGGGTGGAAGCACAGGAATTTGATGCGAGCCATACCTCGTTGAAAGCGACTATCCGCGTCAGTGCAAACTCTGAAAACAGCCTAGTGTTAGTGAATCTCGATGATAGCTTTGATTACGTGGCGACTTGGAATGAAGAGCTGGCCCAGATCAACAAACTTGATTCAGGCACACTTGAAATACGCTTGCCGTATAGCCCAGATGCGGGTCGATTGGTAATCAGAAAAAAATAACCAAGCAAGTTTTTGCTTGATGAATAAGTACCTCTTTGCTCGTTGAAGAGGTGCTTTTTCTTGCAACCTAACTAATGCCAAGCGGCCTTTATAGACTGAGTCGCTTTGAACTTAAAAAAATTGCTACAGGAAGTTGTCAGTATGGCAAGTGATACGTCAAAAAGTTTACGTAACCTCGTTATTTATCAAGTGTGGATCCGAAATCACGGAGAAAACGGCACCTTTAAAGGGGTTCAAGCTGATTTGCAGAGAATTAAAGACCTAGGTGCCGATGTTATTTGGTTGATGCCGGTTCAGCCTATTGGTGAGATTAACCGAAAAGGTAGCTTGGGTTCCCCTTATGCCATTAAAGATTTTCGCGGTATCAATCCAGAGTTTGGCACCTTGGAGGACTTTAGAGAGTTGATAGATGCTATCCATGATATGGGGATGAAAACCATGCTTGATATCGTGTTTAATCACACCTCTCCAGACTCCATACTGCGAGAGAAGCACCCAGATTATTTTTATAAAACCGATGAGGGTAAATACGGCAATCGCTTGGGGGAGTGGGCCGATGTAATTGATTTAGATTACTCTAACCTTGAATTATGGGATGAACAGATTGATGTATTGAAGTATTGGGTGGGGCTAGGCATTGATGGATTTAGGTGCGATGTAGCGCCTATTGTGCCGATTCCATTTTGGAGCAAGGCACGACAAGAAGTTAGCAAGATCAAAGATGACATTATCTGGCTAGCAGAAAGCGGACATCCAGGTACAGTGGAAGGCATCAGAAACATGGGTATCGACTATGTGTCGGATGGTGAAAACTACGTTGCTTTTGACATCACTTACGAATACGACTCTTACCCTCACCTCATAAACTATCTTGAGGGCAGGGCGAGCTTACATGATTACCTAGAACGCCTCAGAATTCAGGAGGGGATCTATCCTGAAAATTACGCCAAGCTGAGATTTATTGAGAATCACGACAAACCGCGAGCTAAGGCGCTGATACACAATGAATCGGACTTAAGAATGCATATGGCATTTAATAGCTTTTTAAAGGGCCCAATGCTGATCTATGCAGGTCAAGAGGCGAAAGCTGAACATGCGCCTAGTTTGTTTGATACCGACATTATTCGGATTACCGAACTCGATGAGGAATTTGTGCAGTTTTATCAGCGCTTAACCTCGATTAAGAAGAATGAAGCCCTAGCTCATGGTCTGTATCGAATTCGAGACACAGATGTGTCAGGAGTCGTATTCACTACCTATGAATATCAAGATAGCTTGATTGCCGGCGTGTTTAATATTGAGCAAAAGTGTGGCCACCTAAATTTAGGCTTGAAAGATGGGGTCTACAAAAATCTGATTGATCATGCCGAGGTAGTTATCAGTGAAGGTAATTTAGCTCTAGGGGGGAAACCGGTGATCTTCGAGATAAAAGAGGTTGCTCAAGAAGCGATAGAAAAAGACTTCTACGTCTAAGAGGCTGAGTATTCCCGAAACAAGTGCTCTTACTTTAATCTTTTTAGAGTAGGGGCACAGTTTTTTGAGTATTTGAGTACAGGTTAAGCAAACGATTGTCATCCTTTCGAAATAAAGGTGGTAACTATTATCGAAAGCAGTAGACTATGTGGTTCCAAAGCGTTAACTGGGTCACATAGCCTTGTTAATTCTAAGGTTTTATTATTCTCCGCAATAGGCGGAGATTTTTTTGCCTATCGGTCCAATGGTCTGATATGAGGCAAGCGCGCAATAGGGTATATACTCTTTGTCGCAATAAAGTTTTTGAGCTGTAGGGTGGATCCCCATGCCCTGCAGTCTGGATAGAAAAAGTCGCTTAAGGAAATGTGATGGCAATACCTGATAAAAGCAGCATCGTCATTTTTGGAGCATCTGGCGATCTGACTTATCGCAAGCTGATCCCTGCTTTGTATCACTTGTACGAGAACGGTCAACTCCCAGAGTCGTTTGCTATTTTGGGTGTGAGTCGTACTGAGTATTCAGATGACTCTTATCGTGACAAGTTACGCAAGTCCCTAACTGAGATGGAAGATACTAAACCAGAAATTCTGGAGAAGTTTATGAACCATCTTCACTATCAAGCTATCAATACATCAGATACTGATGATTATCAGAAGCTTGCTGCCCGTTTAGCTCAAATCAACGAACAGTATGGTTTCGAGCAGAACAACCACCTTTTCTACTTGGCAACGCCACCAAGCCTATACAGTGTTATTCCTGCAAGCCTTGCAGCACATGGCTTGAACAGTGAAGAAGATGGCTGGAAGCGTCTTATCGTTGAGAAGCCATTTGGCTATGATCTTGCTTCAGCTCGTGAGCTGGACATTAAGATCCACGAGCACTTCAAAGAGCATCAGATCTACCGCATCGACCATTACCTAGGTAAAGAGACGGTACAGAACCTGCTTGTTTTCCGTTTCTCAAACACCATGTTTGAACCACTGTGGAACCGCAACTACATCGAGTACGTTGAGATCACAGGTGCTGAGTTCTTGGGTGTTGAAGAGCGTGGTGGCTATTACGATGGCTCAGGTGCTGTACGTGATATGTTCCAAAACCACCTCCTACAGGTACTTGCGCTAGTAGCGATTGAGTCTCCACCTCGCATCAATGCGGATTCTATCCGTGATGAAGTGGTTAAGGTTATGCGCTCGCTTAAGCCTCTTGATGAGAATGACCTTAAGAACAACCTTGTTCTTGGTCAGTACACAGAATCGGATGTACGTGGTCAGCACCTATTGGGCTACCGCCAAGAGCCGGGCGTTGCGGATGATTCTCGCACCGAGACCTATATTGGTCTGAAAGCATTTATCAACAACAGTCGTTGGAATGGTGTGCCTTTCTATGTGCGCACTGGTAAGCGTCTTCCTACGCGCGTGACTGAGGTGGTTATCCACTTCAAACCAACGCCACACCCAGTGTTCGGTCAAGATGCACCAGAGAACAAGCTGATCATCCGTATTCAGCCGGATGAAGGTATCCAGATGAGCTTTGGTCTGAAGCAGCCAGGTGCAGGCTTCCACTCTAAAGAAGTGAAGATGGACTTCCACTACAAGAACCTACAAGAGTCTCAAATGCTGACTGCGTATGAGCGTTTGCTTCTTGATGCACTCAAAGGTGATGCAACCTTGTTCGCTCGAAGCGATGCTGTAGAAGCATGTTGGGAATACGTTCAGCCTATCTTGGACTTCAAAAACGACCCTCAAGCTCTATTCGGCTATGCATGCGGCACGTGGGGACCGAAAGAGTCACATGACCTGCTATCAAAAGATGGTCGTGAGTGGCGCTTCCCTTGTAAGAACCTAACTGACACAGATTATTGCGAACTATGATCAACTCAAAGATTTTTGACTCTGCAGATGCAGTAGTAGAAGCGCTAGCACAAGACATGCAAGCGTATAGCGAGCAGGGCCGTCCTGTTCATATCTCTCTATCAGGTGGTAGCACGCCTAAGATGCTGTTTAAGCATCTTGCGAGCGATAAATACGCAACTGCGATCAACTGGAAAAACCTTCACTTCTGGTGGGGTGATGAGCGTTGTGTGGCACCTGATGATGCAGAGAGTAACTACGGTGAAGCGAACGCGCTTCTATTTAGCAAAGTAGACCTTCCTGCTGAAAACATTCACCGCATTCTTGGTGAAAACGACCCTCAAGGTGAAGCAGAGCGCTTTGCTAAAGAGATGGCAGAAGTGATCCCAACAGAGAACGGTACTCCAGTATTTGATTGGATCCTGCTAGGTGTTGGCGCTGATGGCCACACTGCTTCGCTATTCCCAGGTCAAACTGACTACAGCGATCAGAACCTGTCTGTGGTTGCACCGCACCCAGAATCTGGTCAGCTACGTGTTTCTAAAACCGCTAAGGTTTTGGAAGCAGCAAAACGCATCAGCTACCTAGTGCTTGGCGCTGGTAAGGTAGAGATCGTGCACGAAATTCAAACTACTTCGGCAGCAGACCTGCCGTACCCAGCCGCTAAGATCAAATCTACAGCGGGTGAGACTGAGTGGTACCTAGACTCTGACGCAGCGGCAAAAATTGCTTAATCGCTGACGCTAACAAATAAACGGAGAAATTTGATGAAAGGTGATATCGGTGTTATTGGCCTAGCAGTAATGGGTCAAAACCTTATCCTGAATATGAATGACAACGGTTTTACTGTTGTTGCACACAACCGTACTGCAGCGAAAGTTGATGAGTTCCTGCAAGGCCCTGCGAAAGGCACTAACATCATCGGTGCTTACTCTCTAGAAGAGCTAGTTGAGAAGCTAGAAGCGCCACGTAAAGTGATGCTAATGGTTCGCGCTGGTGAGGTTGTAGACAAGTTCATCGAAGCTCTAGTACCTCTACTAGACAAAGGCGACATCATCATCGATGGTGGTAACACTAACTACCCAGACACTAACCGTCGCGTTGCTGCTCTTAAAGAGAAAGGCATCCACTTCATCGGTGCTGGTGTATCTGGTGGTGAAGAGGGTGCTCGTTTTGGTCCTTCTATCATGCCTGGCGGTTCTGCAGAAGCATGGCCAGCAGTTAAGCCAATCTTCCAAGCAATCTCAGCGAAAACTGACGCTGGTGAGCCTTGCTGTGACTGGGTTGGTAACGACGGTGCAGGTCATTTCGTTAAGATGGTTCACAATGGCATCGAATACGGTGACATGCAGCTGATCACTGAAGCATACCAGTTCATGAAAGACGGCCTAGGCATGTCTAATGACGAAATGCAGGCAGTATTCGCTGACTGGAACAAGACTGAGCTAGACAGCTACCTTGTAGAAATCACAGCTGACATCCTTGGCTACAAAGATGAAGACGGTGAAGCACTGGTTGAGAAGATCCTAGACACAGCAGGCCAAAAAGGTACTGGTAAGTGGACTGGTATCAACGCACTAGACCTAGGTATCCCACTGACTCTTATCTCTGAGTCTGTATTCTCTCGTTGCCTGTCTGCTCTTAAAGACCAGCGTGTTGAAGCGGAGAAGCTGTTTGGCAAGACCATCACTCCAGTTGAAGGCGACAAGCAAGAGTGGGTTGATGCACTACGTCAAGCACTACTAGCGTCTAAGATCATCTCTTACGCTCAAGGCTTCATGCTAATGCGCGAAGCGTCGAATGAGAACGGCTGGGACCTAAACTACGGTAACGTAGCACTAATGTGGCGTGGCGGTTGTATCATCCGCTCTGCGTTCCTAGGCAACATCCGTGATGCATACGAAGCGGATCCAGCGCTAGCGTTCCTAGGTTCTGATGACTACTTCAAGAACATCCTAACTAGCTGTCTTGCTGCATGGCGTAAGGTGTCTGCTAAGTCTCTTGAGGTTGGTATCCCAATGCCTTGTACTATCTCGGCTCTATCGTTCCTAGATGGCTACACTACAGCTCGTCTACCGGCGAACCTGCTTCAAGCTCAGCGTGACTACTTCGGTGCTCATACTTATGAGCGTCTAGACCGTCCACGTGGTGAGTTCTTCCACACTAACTGGACTGGTACAGGCGGCGATACTGCGTCAACAACTTACGACGTATAATCTAAGCTAATACAAGTTTCGAAGGCGCTCACGATGAGCGCCTTTTTTTGTACCTAGAAAGGGCTAGTCATTCACGGCAGCTATAAATCCGCGAAAAGAATACGTGATTTGAGCCACACTTTAGAAAGCAAAAGATACAGCCTGTATTTAACCTGTATTATTCTCCGTCACGTGAAATACAAGTCTAACTGCATCCTTTTGGAGAACTAAAATGGCAAGAGATGCTAGCCAGGTGGCTACTACTGTACTCGACCTTCTTGGTGGTGAAGCCAATATCCAACAACTAACTCACTGTGCGACTCGTCTGCGCGTAGTGACCAAAGATGACAACAAAGTAAATAGCGAAGCGCTGGGTGAAACCGAAGGGGTTCACGGCTATTTCTTTAAAAATGGTCAGCACCAAGTGATCCTTGGTACTGGCTTTGTGAGCAAGGTGTTCAATGTAATGAATGGTGAAGCTGATGTTGAACCTCAGCAGGAAGCCGCTCAAAAAGAAAACCTATCAACCTTTAAATCGGTAACCCGCACTTTCTCAGACATTTTCGTTGCCATTATCCCTGCACTGGTAGCGACTGGTCTATTGATGGGTCTTCGTGGTCTGATTGTAAATGGCTTTGGGGTTGAGCTTTCGCCTCAGCTAATGACCATCTCTCAGGTGCTTACCGACACCGCATTTATCTTTATTCCAGTATTGGTGACCTGGTCAGCAATGCGCGTCTTTGGCGGTAATCCGGTTCTGGGTATTGTGCTCGGGCTTATGCTGGTGGCGCCGCAGCTTGCCAACAAGTGGGATGTAGCTTTTGGTAATGCCGAAGCCATGATGATTCCTTTCATGGGCTTTGAAATCGCGGTAACGGGTCTGCAAAGTTCGATCCTCCCTGCGGTATTCATGGGTTGGTTTGCCGCTCAGGTAGAAAAGACATCTCGTCGTATCGTACCTGAAGTGCTAGACCTTATCCTTACTCCGTTTATCACTCTATTTGTATCTCTGATTGCTGGCCTTGTGTTTGTTGGCCCAATGCTGATGGGTGTTGAGAAGCTAATCACTGAAGCTGTGGTTTACTTCCTGCAAATCCCATACGGTATTGGCGGCCTTATCTATGGTGGCGCTATCCAGTTTATGGCGGTAACCGGTATGCACCATACTATCGTGCCTATTACTATCGCTATGGTGACTGAGACAGGTTTTGACTATATCAACCCATTGGGTACAGCAGCTATCGCGGGACAATTCGGTGCGGCTATGGCGGTAGTAATGATGCAGACCAACAAGGTTAAGAAATCAGGCATGTTCGGTGCCGCGCTTCCTGCACTGTTCGGTATTACTGAGCCTGCGATGTTCGCAATCACGCTTCCACGTGTTAAGCCATTCCTATACGGCTGTGTTGGTGGTGCTATCGGTGGCGCTATCGGTGCTATGGCGCACATTGGCTCGGCAGGTACTGGCGCGACAATGCTTCCAGGCATGTTGTTATACCTCGGTGGCGGTCTAGGCATGTACATCGTTGTAATGCTAGTCGCAGCCCTTGTAGCCTTCATGCTAACCAAGCTGTTCTACAAAGAAGAGAAATAATTTTAGGTTCGTCCAAGCATCGTTCGCATCTGCGGACGGTGCTTTATTTTTAAGAGTTGTTATGGATTTTTCTAATCGTCAAAATCGTTTGGTTCGCTTATCTGAAGTGCCTGAGAGTTATCTTGAGAAGATACACGCTATGGCGCAGAACGACCCTTTTTATCCAACCTATCATCTTGCTCCAAAGCATGGCCTGATGAACGATCCTAACGGATTGAGCTATTTTAATGGCGAGCACCATATCTTCTATCAGTGGTTTCCTTTAGGCCCTGTTCACGGTCTAAAGCATTGGTATCACGTGTCGACCAAAGACTTTGTGAACTATAAAGACAGAGGTGTAGCGCTATATCCAGATGAAGAGTTTGATATCCACGGATGTTATACCGGTATCGGTCTGCCTCAAGGCGACAAGCTAGCGCTGTTCTATACAGGTAATCGCTTCGAAGACGGTACGCCGGTGCAAACTCAAGTTCTGGCGTATATGGACACTCAGGGCAAGGTTGAGAAGAAAGGAGTAGTGGTACCTCATGATGCTTCAGAGTATACCTGTGAGTTTCGGGATCCTGTGATCTTTGAGCGTGGTGAGAGCACTTATATGCTGGTGGGTGCGCAAGGCCATGATGAGAAAGGAAAGCTAGCCCTATACAAAGGCGACACGTTCGAGTCATATCAGTATCTTGGTAATGTCGATATCGGTGGTGATGACTTTGGCTTTATGTGGGAATGCCCAAACTATTATGAGCAAGACGATAAAGGCATTCTGATCTTCTCGCCACAAGGGGTAACTTCTGAAAGTAAGTATGATCTCAAGAACGTGTTCTCCGTGGTTTATATGGTTGGCAAACCGATCGATACCCACGAGCTAAGCTTCGATAACTCAGGTTATATCGAGTTCGATAAGGGTTTTGATTTCTACGCGCCACAGATTTATCTCGACGAGCAGGGCAGACGTATCATGTATGCTTGGCTTGGCAACTCGAAAAGTGCTTACCCAACAGATAAAAACTACTGGGCGCATATGATGACAATTCCTAGAGAGCTGCGTTTAGTGGGTGACAGAATTGCGCAATATCCACTACCAGAACTCGAAGGTCTTCGAACTGAGTCTTTTGAAATAGAAGCGTCTCAACAGCTAACTAGTGGTGCGTTTGAGCTTGAGCTTAGTGTTGATGACCAGTTCAGCTTTGAGTTATGCAATGATTCAGGTGACAAGGTAACATTCTCGGGAAGTAGCGAAGAGTTTTGTTTAGATAGGTCTCAATCTACCTATCTGTATGCAGAGCAGTTTGGTCAAGTACGCTTTGCTAAGCGTGGTCTACAGAAGCAGAACATCCGTGCGTTCGTGGATAACTCGAGCCTAGAGATCTTCTGTGATAATGGTGAGACGGTGTTTACTTCTCGTATCTTTATCCAAGATATGAATCGACTCGTCGTAACGGGTGCTGAGGGCACTTTGCATTACCTAAAAGCCAACCAATTCACAAAATAGGCATACTGTCATCAAATGGCAGGAAACTCGTTATAGGCTCTGATAGGTTAATCTTAATTATCGCCTGCAGAGCCTTTAATGAACTATCTACAACTCGCTTATCTTCATCTCGCCACTATAGTGCCTGCCTTTATCATCGGCACTTACTTAATGCTGAGTAGAAAAGGCACGCCGAACCACAAAATGTTAGGCAAATGGTACATGTCGCTGATGGTTATCTCCGCTACAGTCACCCTGTTTATGCCTGCAGAGGTTGGGCCTAGGTTTCTAGAGCATTTTGGCTACATACATCTGCTAACACTTACGGTTTATATCTGTGTGCCTCTCGCATCAAGAGCGGCTAAATCCGGCAATACACGTTCTCATATAGGGAATATGCTTGGATTGTATATAGGTGGACTCTTGGTTGCAGGAAGCTTCGCCCTGATGCCAGGGCGAATGTTGAATACTTGGTTGTTTAGTTAACGGCTCTAGAAGTTGTAAGTCAGTCCAAGCCCAATTGCGGTGCCATCGTTTTGTACTGCGATAAGGTTGGTGCCTGTTGAGGTGTTGTATTCCTTCCTTGCGTAGTCCTCGAATACCGCCGAGAAATCCCCTTGAAGGTTGTCAGTAAAGCGATAGCCAATACCGAAGCGATATCTATAGTCGATGCCACCGAAGGCATCTATTGCCTCGTCTGCACTGATTCCAGTTCTAAAGCTCCAATCGCTCAGTCTGTATTCCACAGAGGTGGCCAAGCGATTGCTGTTTTGCGTGCCGACCAACAGGCCAAACGGGTCACTGTAATCGCTATAGCGAATGCCTTTACCATCCCAATCTGTATAGCTGTAACTGAAGTGCCAATCAAGATTTTTAGTCGCTCTCCATGTGGCATAAAGAGAGGTAATACTTGGTAGTTCGAGCTGTATGTTGTTATCAGAATACTGAGTAGCGAACTTGTGATTTGCGGCCACTGATAAGTTTGGATTGACTATCCAAGTAGCACTGAGAGCACCACTAAAGCCGCTGGTCGTATCTTTTTGTTTGCTGTCATTGCATCCTCTGAAACCGCACTTAGTCTGGTACAGCTCATATTCTGTATAGAGGTACTCTAAAGTTGCCGCAAAGCTTACCTGGCTCCAACGATAAGCGAGTGTGGGCGCTACTGAGACAGTGATAGGGCGAACACGAGTTTCGTCGGTTAGAGGAATAATGACTGATATTTGAGGGATAGAGATGTCAGCCGCAGTTCGGCTGTAGATAGCAAGACCTGCACTCCAATTATCATTTAAAGGTGTAGCAAAAAAGCCCGCAGGAATAGGATCCGACTGCTTATATTGGGTTTCTGCTCCGAACAAGTCGTAATCTGTAGTCACTTCATAGAAGGTGACGTTGGCAGTAACGGTCGGTGAGTTTAGTTGAGTAATACTCGACGGTGCGAGTGCTAAGATAGATGCATCTGTTGCTATTGCACCGTTAGCAGAGGCCATTGAAGAGTTAACAGTGGATGATTCCCAGAAGTTTAAGCCGGTGGCATGACTAAGGCTTGGCAATAGGCCAATAATTGAGGTTAAAACTAGGCGTTTCATAGTGGTTCATTCTCATACGATTGCGTCGAGAATATGAGACAAGATATTGATATGCGAATGTTTTTTTAAAAGAAGATGTAACAAAAAATGAGCCAGCATTTGCTGGCTCATTGTGTTTTTAACCCAGGAAGGCGATATAGCCCTGCAGGACGATGAGGTTGACGATGTCGATAAAGAAGGCACCAACAATAGGTACAACCATAAAGGCCTGCGGGGAAGGACCGTAGTGACTAACCAAGGAGCCCATGTTCATTACCGCAGTTGGCGTTGCACCCATACCAAAGCCGCAGTGGCCACCAGTAATCACCGCTGCATCATAGTTGCTGCCCATTACTCTGAAGGTCACGTTGTAGGCGAACACCGCAAGCACACAGCTCTGTACTGCAAGAATAATTAGCAGTGGCATCGCAAGATCGAAGATCTCCCAAAGCTTAAGACTCATCAGCGCCATGGCTAGGAATAGCGACAGGGAAACCGTACCTATGGTATCCACAGTATCGGTGTTGAATTTGTAGGCACCGGTAAATTCAAAGATGTTGGTGAGGATAACACCTAGGAACAGCGCAAATACGAAGTCAGGAATACCTTTTAGCCATTTGATATCTAGCGTGCCTGTCCACTCCTTGATGTAGGTTGCACCTACCACGCAGATAAGGATCATAAACATGGTTTCGATAACGCGGCGGGGGGTGACCTTGTCTTCTTCCAGTTCGTTATAGGTAACAACATCTGGGTATTTCTCGTGGTGTTTATCACCCGCACCGTACTCAGATTCAAGGTTGTGTTTGGTGATTCGGCGCTGTGCCACTGGACCACCAATTAGACCACCTACAATCAAACCAAAGGTCGCAGATGCCATCGCAAACTCAAGGGTCTTCAAGCCATACAGTTCTTCAAATGTGGCAGCCCATGCCGCACCTGTACCATGACCACCGGATAGGGTAATGGAGCCCGCAACCAGACCCATAAGCGGGTTTAGGTCCATCATGCTTGCAAGGCTAACACCGATAGCGTTCTGGATGATGATGTAAACAGAGGCCACACCTAAGAAGATAAATACCTTCTTACCACCTTTGAGAAGCTGGCTGTAACTTGCAGACAAACCGACTGTGGTAAAGAACATCAACATTAAGATCTTCTCAAGCGGAAGAGTAAAGGCAAGGTCAATGCCTTGGGTGTGCAATACGGTGATGATAATCGCGATTATCAATCCGCCCACGATAGGTTCAGGTACCTTGTATTTTTTTAGGAAAGGTACACGACGGTTAATAAATTGACCGAGGAAAAGCACTGAGATAGCGACTAGAAATGACTCTAGCGCTCCAATTTCATAAACAGTGTTCATATCACTCCTTTTAAGACCAGTTACAGCGCCTTGAATAACTATAGACGAGAAATATAGACGCGAGTCCGTAACATGGTGAGATAAAATGGAGCGGTATGTTACACCTATCTGATTGATTTATCTTGTCATAATGCGCCAGTTTGCACAGAAATAACAATCAGATCGCTTCAATTATCGCCTTTTGATACAACTTTGGTGTTAGACCAGAGAAGCGTTTAAAGGCTCGAGAGAAGTGAGAAATATCGGCGTAACCCAGCTGAGCCGAGATCTGAGTAAGAGAAATTCCCTTGGTCATCAACTGACTGGCGGTATCAAACATCAAGCTATTTTTGATGCTGCGAAATGAGGCTTTCTCTAACTGAAGTTTGCGCTGAAAACTGCGAGTACTCATATCAAACAGCTCAGCGGCCAGTTCTATAGTAAGTTCATGCTCATGCACATAGGGAAGAAGGGCGGTGTAAACGGTATCTGAAAAGGTGCTGTGCCATTCGATTTGATCGCGTTTATTTGCTGATTCGGAAATCGATATGGTTTTATCGAGTATTGCCTTATCTACTTCAACCTTGTGTTCATCCTGACCATAAAGCACTTGGATGTGCTGTGGGACGAATTTAATGAAAGATGAATCTGGCCCTTGTCTGAGGTATACGTGCTTCGGGGACCAACTAGGCATCCTAATGAGGTTGCGTATGAGCTCAACAGCGTAGATAGCTGTAAACACTTCCTCCCATTCTTCCATCTTTAGCGGGCCTTCTGCACGACAAAACCAGGCTTCGTTATCATCCTCAACCAGATATTGTGACGCTACAGGTGCAGAGTCTCTGATCAAGATATTAAAGCGGGTTAGCACCTCACGAACGGTAAATTGGCTAGGAAGGTTCTTAGTAAACTCAGGAACAAGTAAGTGACGGATAGCGTATTGAATTCCGTAGCTGAAGGTTTCGGTAGGCATGGCATCGTAAGCCGCTTTAAAGAATTGCCTAGCTGGGTGGATGGCAACCATCTTGCTCTCTTTGACCAAATTAGGGTCTAGCTTTGATGACTTAAAGATGGGTTTAGGGTCTAGGCCTCTGCGGCTTAAGGCTGTGATCATACTTTGCACAAAGTCGCCACGAATGAGGGGAATACTGTTATTAAAATGTTCCAAACCTACTTCATTTATTGACTCATTAAATGCTTTGTCTGTCACTAAATTTTCCTTGTTTATCAGTACGTAAAAAGCCGGAATAAGGCTTTGCAACCGGTTGAGTATGCGGATATATTGCGCGCTTTCTAACCGCATCAAAAGTCTAACTAAATCTCACACCCTATGAACAGAAGTTTAACCTGCTTAGTCCCAATTTTGTTAGTGAATCCTGTGTTCGCGGAAGAAAAAAAAGAAAAACACCATGAAGACCCAACCAAGATAGTGACCAAGTTGGGTATTGGTTACAACGGCGATGCGACTTTCTCCGGCTCTATTGGTTTAGATGAAGCTCGTATGCTTAACGGGCGGGTTAATCATGATGGAAGTGAGTGGAGTGTTGGCGGTTCTTGGCTGTTTGATATCGGTATATTGAACTTCTATTTTGGTCGTAATACCTATGACGATGACTCCCACAACACCTCATACAGTGTGGGTACCTTTATCCCTCTGAGCTATTTCGGTTTTACTCCGGGTGGATGGCAGATATTTGCGACCGGTGGATATAGCTATAACGATGGTGAAGTGCGGGATGAGTTTGACCCTATCGCTGGGGACTATGTGTTTAGACCTCAAAGCAGCCATGGCGGTTACTTAGGTGCGTTTGCGTTTAAACCTTTGACTGAGCATTGGTCAGTAATGACTTTCGGTGGTGCAGGTCTAGGTAGCGATGACTACAGCAACTACTGGATTGGTGGCGGTGTAAGCTACAAGATCAATGACCACCATTCACTTAATACCTTCGCTATGTACAGTGATAGCTCTATTTATGATTCTGATTCAAAATTGGGTGTGAACTACAAATACGAATTTAAATAAATTTAGACAGATCATTTGGTTACCTCCTGCGTAGTAATCTAAAGTTTTTGGCGAGCTCTACATTTTTCGCCATTAAAATGCGTGCCACCAAAGGAGAGAGTGAAATGCATCAGGTACTAACCAAAGGTCTTTTAGTGTTATCAGCCGTGTCTTTAGCCCCACTTGCAATCGCAGGGGAAGATGTGGTGTATGAAGTGGATGGTCAGCCTTACCAGGGGTATTGGTCAAAGGCATCTGACGGAGCGCCGCTGGTGGTTCTGGTACATGACTGGGATGGCCTTACCGATTACGAAGTGAAGCGCGCCAAAATGCTTAATGATATGGGCTACAACGTATTTGCGGCAGATCTGTTCGGACAGGGCGTACGTCCAACCGAAGTGAAAGATAAGAAGCAGCATACGGGCGAGCTCTACAAGGACAGGGCCAAACTGCAAAAGCTAATGGCAGCCAGCCAGACTAAGGCTGAAGAGCTCAATAGCGGAACAGGTAATACCGTGATGATGGGGTACTGCTTTGGTGGAGCGGCAGTTCTTGAGTCGGCGCGAGCTGGAGCCGATGCAAAAGCCTTTGTCAGTTTCCACGGTGGTTTAGGTACGCCAGATGGTCAAAGCTATAAAATGACCAAGGCACCGGTGGTTGTTTTTCATGGCACAGCGGACACCGCTATTACCATGCAAGATTTTGCTACCCTAGCGGTCGAGCTTGAAGAAGCTGGGGTTTCCCATGAAATGATCTCTTATAGCGGCGCGCCACACGCCTTTACGGTATTTGGCTCTCCAAGGTATAGAGAAGATGCGGATATGAAGTCATGGAGACGCTTCGGAGAGGTTCTAGAAGAAGTTACCCAGTAATCTAAACGCACTCATAGATGGCGTACAGATGGACATAGCGCTTGATACAAGCCTGATTGCCATCGGCGCCATCTTTTTTTATAGGGTGAGCATGAGACTTGTAGCAAGGAGATAAGCTCATAGGGGAAAGCAGTTCATCCAGTTTTTCACCTTCACTTGGCGCAAGTAATATGCCTTGCTCTACATAGCTTGCGAAGTCATCAGGAAAGCGATTAAGCCACCAATCCATCAGTTGTTGACTGCTACTAATGCGACTAAACCAGTGGTCACACACCAGAACCAGACAGTCATTTGGTTGAATAACATACCCATACTCTTCTCGCCATAGGCTCACCATTTTAACCAGGTTCTGCCTGTGGGTTCGATTTGCAGTCTTCAATGAATCAGGCAGTAGCCAAACATTGCCAAAGTGGGTGGTAAATCTTCGAAAGGGCAATTCTTGTGTGGATTGCTCGGGTCTTACATCAAATGCCTCAGATACCAGAGTGGTGCCATAACTGGATGCCACGCCTGTAAGCCGTCGCTCAACCAGGCTTGCTAAGTGTTTGTTGTCCATGCCTCGATTATGGACTGTGGGGTAGGCGCTCTTAGTCAGAGAGGAACAGTCACTTTGTACCTGTTTTAGCGCCTGGATAACGATATCTTTTAACAAACTAAACTATTCCTGTGACCGTCTCTATCACTATGATTTTACTACTTAATATACTGTAAATTTAAGTAAATAATCGCGTTCCATCAAATTCTTCGACTAAGATGAACAAATTTATTAGCTAGACGTTAACAAATACGTCACCATAATGTTTCACATCAGATGCAATCATATGCATCAATAGGAAGTAACGGATTAGATGGAGGATGTGTGAGTCAGGGATACAATAAAACAGCCAAAACTGTGCACTGGATTTCAGCCATAGTCGTCATTGGCATGTTCGCAGTGGGTCTGTGGATGGTCGACCTTACCTATTACAGTGAGTGGTATCAAATTGCTCCGCACTGGCATAAGTCTATAGGCATTTTACTTGCCTTGCTTACCCTATTTCGCTTGCTGTGGAAAGCAATGACCAAGTCCCCAACAGTTGAGGGCTCTAAGTTTGAAAAGGTAGCGGCCAAATCTGCTCATCATCTGATGTACTTTCTTCTTTTCGTTCTATTTATTTCTGGATATCTAATTTCAACCGAGGACGGTCGTCCAATTTCCGTATTCGGTTGGTTTGACGTGCCTGGGCTAGGGAAGTTCTTCGAAAACCAAGCTGACCTTGCTGGGCAGGTTCACTACTACGTCGCTTTTGTGCTGATTGGTCTAGCATCGGTACACGCACTGGCGGCACTTAAACACCACTTTATTGATAAAGATAATACGCTTCGCAAAATGACAAGGGGATTAAAATGAAACGATCAATGTTAGCGCTAGGATTGGCGGTTGCGATGGCAACACCACTTGCAGCAAATGCAGCAGACTATGTAATTGATACTCAAGGCGCTCACGCTTCAATCAACTTTAAGGTAAGCCACTTAGGTTACAGCTTCATCAAGGGTCGCTTTAACAAATTTGAAGGTGAGTTTAGCTACGATCCAGCAAACGTAACTGCTTCAAGCGTTGAGGTTACCGTTGATACTACGAGCCTTGATTCAAACCACGCTGAGCGCGATAAGCACATCCGTAGCGGTGATTTCATCGATGCAGGTAAGTACAGCGAAGCTGTATTTAAATCAACCAAGGTTGTTGATAAGGGTGACGGCAAACTAGAGATCATGGGCGACCTGACTCTACATGGCGAAACTAAGGCAATCACTATCGATGCTGACTTTATCGGTCAAGGTAAAGACCCGTGGGGCGGTGAGCGCGCAGGCTTTATGGGCACAACTCGTCTAGAGCTAGCAGACTTCAATATCCCAGTAATGGGTACATCTAGCTATGTAGATATGGAACTGCACGTAGAAGGCAAGAAGAAGTAATTCTGTTTACCTTTGGCAAAAGAAAGCTCCCAGTTGGGAGCTTTTTTCGTTCTAGTTGTCTAGCTTGATTAATCTTGCCAAGCTTGCGTAAAACCATCGTTCGCAAACTTAACGCTAACCCCTTGAGGGTTGGCTACAGATACCAGTCCGTCGCTGTATTTGAATTGATTGACTATGTAGTTTAGGTCTTTAGTTGTAACTGCGTGGGCTGATTGCATGTAGCTACCGTAGCGCCCGCTGTACTCACAGTGAACCATCATGGATACAGACTTACCGTTGACCTTCCACTTTTGTTTTTGCGGAACCCTAGGATTGGATAGAGAGCAGTAACCTTTACTCGCAGCAACAGTGAAATAAATGTTTGGTTCAGTATGATTTATCTTTTGGACAGAGGCAGATACCAGGATTGAACGACCATGTTTCGACTTAAAGCTGATGGTTGAAACGCCGCCTTGGTTGTCTTTAAAGCTTTGGGTATCAACTTGAGTGGCAGCCTGCATTGCAAGTGCTGAGCTACTCACTAGCATTGATAGTAAAAATAGCGAACCTTTCATGGCATCTCCTTAGGGAGCAATTTTGCTTCCGACCACATTATTACGTATTAGGTTGTTTCTTGGTTCAACTTGAACCAGCAATTTTCTGCTTCTTCAAAAATCGCATGAAACTGCTCGGTTTTAGTTAGTTAAATAATTCAATGACCAGTTTGTTATCTTTGATGACTAAGCTTGGGTCTGAGGACTTTAATAGAGATTCTTGCACGCTATTGCTATCGAGTTTGTATACCGCTTGATTGGAAAGCCCATAGCCAATCATAGAGACCGCAGGCTTTAATAGAGCCTTAATTTCAGGCGATAACTGACCGCCTTTTTCATCGAACTTCTCAAGGCGCAGAGACTTTAGAAAGACTTCTCCGCTCTCTTGCCTGTACTCGGGTATTGCACTGAACTCGAGATCCAAGTCTAGGGTTTGGCTGGGTTGATTAAACATCTGTATCTTGGCATTGGTGTTGGCAAATACAGACAAGCGATCGGCATCTGCTCGACCTATGTTGACCTTGAGATCATCGATTGCAACTTGCGCATACAGCACATTCTCCACACCAACCGATTGATTAAAACTGATGTTGTCTGTGAGATAGTTGGTCATCTCTTGTTCTGAGATGCTGTAGGTAGCACAACCACCAAGTGTTAATGAGGCAAGAACAAGTGAAAAGAGTTGGAAGGTTCTCATTGAGGTACCTTTTTATGACAGGGAGAAGAATAAATATAGCTGAGGATTAGCGGCCAATGTCATGGAAGTGCAACTTAGGAAATGGTCGAAGAGAGGTCGATGAATAGTTGCGAATGTGGCTGTATTTTAGCCACTGGCACTTCTATTCTTTTTTCGAGCTATTTTGCAATCGGAGAAGCGTGATGAATCTAAAAGACGTAATGCAGTTTAGATACTCTACCAAGGAATTTGATCCTGAGAAGAAAATCAGTGCCGAGGATATGGACCAGCTAAAACATATCCTTAGATACAGCCCATCCAGTGTGAACTCGCAGCCGTGGCATTTTCTTATTGCCAGTGGTGAAGAGTCGAAACAACGGGTGGCAAAAGGGGCGCAGGGGACTTATCAGTTTAATGAGCAGAAGATTTTAGACGCGTCGCATGTTGTGGTGCTTTGCGCACGAGCAAGCATAGACGAGCCTTACTTACTTCATCTTCTTGAATCCGAAGACTCAGATGGACGCTATCAAGCGGCAGAGTTTAAAGACTTAGTTCATGGCGCACGTTCTATGTTTGTGAACATCCATAGATATGACCTGAAAGATGCACAGCATTGGATGGATAAGCAGGTGTACCTCAATATGGGTGGACTGCTACTTGGCGCCGGTGCCCTTGGTATAGATGCTTTGCCTATGGAAGGTGTAGATTTGGCGGCGCTGGATGAAGAGTTCGAGCTGCGTGAGGATGGATTCACTGCAGTGGCTGTCGTTGCGTTGGGCTATCGCAAGGCAGGGGACTTTAACGCACAACTGCCTAAGTCTCGATTGTCTGAGGAGGAAATCTTCACAGAGCTTGAGTAGCCCACATGCACTGAAAATGCCTTGAGGTGCTGTCAATTCAGAGTAATCTAGGGTGAGTAGAATAGATTTTGACTTAGATATCAAAAGGATCCTCATGAAGTACACCCTAGAAGTTGATCTTCATACGCATACCCTCGCCAGCGACCACGCCTACAGCACCATTCACGATTACGTTCGCCTCGCGCCTAGTCGAGGCATTAAACTGTTTGCCAATACCGACCATGGACCAGACATGGAAGATGCCCCGCATAAGTGGCATTTCGTCAACAGCCTGACCCTGCCAAGGGTTGCCGATGGGGTGGGTATTCTTAGAGGTATCGAGAGCAATATTAAAGACATTGATGGCAGTATTGACCTAGAAGAGCCTATTCGACAGAGCTTAGACATTATATTGACCGGCTTCCATCGACCAGTATTCGCGCCTCGCAGCATAGATGAAAATACCCAAGCTATGGTTAAGGTAATTGAGAGCGGTAAGGTGCATGTGGTGACCCACCCTGGAAACAATGCCTTTCCGATCCATATTGAAGAAGTAGTAAAAACTGCTGCCCGTGAAAACGTAGCGCTAGAAATAAATAACAGTTCCTTTTTGTTCTCAAGAAAAGACAGTTACCCAAACTGCTGCAAGATTGCTGAACTCGCCAAAAAGTTTGATGCGCCAATCAGTGTGGGTTCTGATGCACACAATGCATGGGACTTGGGTAAGTTCGACAAAGCTGTAGCGCTTATTAGCCAATATGACTTCCCAGCTGAGCGAATCATCAATAACACTACAGATTCACTGTTTAACTACCTGAAAACTAAAGGTATTGATATTCAAGATCAGTTTGAATGGTAAGGCTATCTTCAACCTGAATAAGATTAGAGCCACCTCAATGAGGTGGCTTTTTTATGTTTTTATAAAACATTTTGAATAATTGAGGAGAGTTAAACAAATCTGTCACATTCAGCGCATAGATTCGTTGCGATTTTTTCAAAGGGAAACAATATGAAAAATATTGCAATGACTTGTGGTCTAGTGGCGATTTCTTCCGCTGTGCTAGTGGGATGCAACTCAGATGAGAATAGTGCGCAAACACCTCCGCCTGTGCCAGAGCAGAAGGCTCGCTGGGTACAAGGGGATATGCATGTTCACTCAACGGCATCTGATGGGCATCAGTTGGTGCAGTCCATCTTGAACATCGCCTACAACAAATATGATCTAGATTTCATTGCAAGTACCGAGCACAGCGGCTTTAAGCGTTATGAAGTCAATGAAGGATTATGGCGTGTTAGAGCGAGTGGTGAGCGTATTTTTAACCCTGAGCCAAGCGACGAGCCGGGAGACGAACTACACAGCCACGACTATGCCAAAGACGTTTACGCTGATGACAAGGTCTACACCCCAAGAGCGCAAGATAACAACCGTCTGTACGCCAATTTGGTTGACTATCGCCATGAGAATTTGACGGAAAAGCAATTCCTACTGACCGGCATGGAATACACACTGCCAGTCATCAAAGAGCATACCACCATGGTACTTTTAGATGATGGCGATGTGGATGAGATCAATGAGTTTCATTATCTATACGGTGAGGGAGAGCGCTGGGAAGGAGATGAGCGTAAGCAAACATGGGATGATCTGTTGGAAGCTATGACTTTCCTGCAACAGAACTATTCTGAACGTGCGTTTTTATCTTTTAATCATCCTTCTAGAAAGCATGAGGTAATGATTGAGTATATGCGTGAGCTACACAATGCTGGGCCAGATATCATCATAGGTATGGAGGGGGCACCGGGACATCAGAGAAACCCAGAAGCCCGAGGTTCCTATGAAATGGAGCATCCTATCTTTCTGAAAGAATATGCTGAGGACTATCAGGGACCAGCCTATCATGGACGCACTTATGGTGGATTTGACTACATGACGGCTCGTATGGGCGGTGTTTGGGATGCACTGCTGAGTGAAGGACGACGCATTTCAATCTTTGCTCATAGTGATTTTCACAGCATGGCGAAAGACTTTTGGCCAGGTGAATACAGTAAGTCCCATATCTATCTTGAACAAGAGACTCAAAAAGGACTTCTAGATGCAATCAAGGGTGGCCAGAGCTTTGTAACTCATGGTGATCTTATCTCAGAGTTGGAGTTTATCGCGCAAGGTGAAAACGACGTGAGTAATTCGACCCGTATGGGTGGCGATTTAGTGGTGCCTGCTGGTGAAAATGTCACAGTATCCATCTCTATGAATCTGCCTGAAGCGAACAATAACGGTGATAAACCCGACCTAAAGTTTGTGGATGTGATTGCAGGTTACGTGACCGGCAAGATAGACCCAACAGATCCCGAATTTAATAAACCTTTCGCCGATGATGTGTCTGTAATTCAGAGTTTTGAAAAGGGCACACAGGGATGGGTAGAAAAGGATGGAAAGCTAACCTTGAGTTTCACCCTAGAGCAAGTTGAACAGGATATGTACATCCGTTTGCGGGGAAGTAACAACGAAAAAGGTACGCCTGGCTATGTGGATCTCGAAGGTAACCCAGTGATTGACCTAGAGAAAACCGAGAGCGACCCTAATGTAGTTGCTTGGAAAGACCTCTGGTTCTATTCAAATCCAATCTTCATTACTGCGAATTAACTCAGTGCGCTTAACCTCTAGAGGTTAAGCGCTTTTTCATATCACTCAATAAAGCAACCTCAGTTACATCAATCGCTCTGTTTACCCGCTTGATTTAAATTAAGTGAATTCTAATATAGTTGTAAACGCAACGAATTGGATGACCAAAGACATGAAAGAAATAAGAGCCGATCAGCTAACGCTACTGAAGAATCTACTTAGCAGCACTAATGATACCAACTACGTTCGCGTGCTTTATGCCGCTTGGGCCAGTGCACTGACCACAGGTAGTCGGTATGTTATTGATTTAGTTAAGGCTGAAATCGATGAGCCTACCGAGTCTCAGAGACGTGATATTGAGTTTGCTATCGCTCGCATGGGCGTTACCAACCCTTATTTTATCGCTAAGCAGTTTGTTGAAGTCAACGCAGGTGGTTCCCTTGAGAGCTTAAACTTCAAAAGCTTTGCTTCACTCAACGTAGAAGATGAGGTTGCCTATCATCATGCATGCGTGGCTATCTCTTTGATAAATGGCGGACACATGTGTCTTCGCTCTCATGTTGGGTCACTGCAACAGGCGGGTGTTCCAGATTCAGAAATAGATGCCACAATGAGATTGGCAGCTGTGTGTCATTCCCTTAAAATTCTCGCCTCAATCGAATAACCGCTTGTAAGGGGCGAAGATGTATTCTTTGCTAGGGATATTAGCCTTCGTAGTTTGGGGTTTAGCACCCCTATATTTTCACCAACTGACTGACTTTGATCTTATCACTGTCTTATCCCATCGTGTTTTTTGGTCAGCCTTCATTTTAGTGCTGGTGGCAGCGTGTCACCCACGCTTTATTCGGGGCTTTCGCAGTATGACCAAGCGCGATATCGGTTACTCCGCACTGGCAGGCTTATTGATGAACGGATCATGGTATGGCTTCGTCTATGCCACAGTGTCTGGTAACTTGCTTGCCGCGTCTCTAGCCTTTTATATCGCGCCTATTATGGTGTTTGGTATTGGCTTGCTGGTGTTTAAAGAGAAGATAACCAAAGGGCAGAGTATTGCCCTTGCTTTGATGTTTACAGCGGTTGCTGTTTACGCGGTTTCAGAAGGTGTATTACCTCTGATGAGCCTTGCTATCGCTTCTGCATTTGCGCTGTATATTGCAGTCAAGAAGCTAAGTCGTCTGAACACCTTTACAGGGCTACTGTTAGAGCATGTATTGTTTGCCCCGATAGCGCTTTTCCTGATTTTAAATAACCCACATAGTGTCTCTGAAGTCACCCTTCTAGCTGGCACCGCTCCTTTGCAACTGGTGTCGGTATTGCTGCTTTCCATTTCCGTAACTAAGGTAGCATTGAGTCGGGTTAGTCTTTTCCAATATATCGAGCCAACGATACATTTTGTGTTGGCTATGTGGGTGTTTCGTGAGGCGATATCAGGCGGACAGATGACTGCCCTAGCAATCATCTTAATTGCTATTGCGATCAGCATGCAAAAGCCAAAGCCTGCTTAGGTGTTGCCATTTGCCATGCTTATCACACGCTTAAGTGTCCAGCGAATAAGGATCGGAACAACAGCATCGCCATGTTTCTCACAGTATTCGACTATTGCTAAAGCCATATCGGGTTTCGCGTGCTTTTTGAGGGCTCGGTTGATGACTTTTTTAGCTGGGATAGGATGATCGTGAGGGATCTTGACCATATCCTTAAAGAAAATCTCGAAACCGTTGTTATACAGGTAGTGCTCAATATCTTTGTCTGGAAGTTCGGTTAATCTATGCCTTTCTTGCTCGCCATTGAGAATCGAACGAACAGAGTGTGCATATTTTTTACCTGCAGCATCACCATCGGTCACAACGTGCCAGTCGATATCTAGCGCTTTAGCTACCTTGAGCAGCGACTTTAACCCTGATTGAGCAAACTCAATGATTTGTACGCCCTCAGCGGCTAAGTCATAACCGCACAGTTTTGCGAGTTCGTTGAACAGCCAAACCTCGGTTTCCCCCTCGACTAATAGCCAACAGCGTGCAAATAGGGCGCTGGAGCGGTGGAATCGGATATGAAAACCGACCCGTCGTAGTTCATCCGCTGAGAGCATTTGCGATTGAATACTCTTGGTTTCTGTTCTGTCAGATTTACGCACTAAGCGTTTAATACTGCTAAGAGGTACTGCGCTAAGGAGTACTGCAGAATTAGTGGTGAGTATCTTTTGCATGGGTAGCATCTGCAATAGGGCCCAAGCCCGCGCCAGATGAGTTGGATGAAGTCGACCTTCAGGGTCTTCTACAATCAATAGTGGCCTTGCAACGCGCCTTAGTTCGGTATCACCCTTAGCTTGCAGGTAGTTGTTTAAAAGTCCCATCAGCAATAGGCGAGTCTGTTTGTCCTTAGTTTGGTCAATAAACTGAGTGAGAGAGAGGTGTTTAGCACCGCTTCGCACCCCGCCGGAGCTGAATATGCCATCTCGGGCGCTCCTTGGGTCGTGCCTGCTATGTGACTTGTAGGAAAAGTAGTGGTCCACCAAGTCATGCATGGTTTTAAAGCTACTCTTCATCTCTTCTTTACTAACAAGACCAGGGTGGGCAAGCAATCTTCGACAGGTGTTTTTGATGCGTCTTTCAATGCGTGAGTTCGGAAGATCAGACGCTTCGACGCGTTGGAAGCGCCTTGAATCTCGGAGCCTAATCACCGGATGCAGCTGCATCAACTCTTGAGCAAGCTTGATAGAGTGGTGAAGAAGCTTCGGCTCACCTTGTTCATCGAGAAAAGCGTAGTGTGTCGTGATCTTATGTCCAACCATAGACGCACTGAGGCGGTAGATAATAAACGGCTTATCCCCGTTATCTTGGTTCCATATGGGTTTTATCTTTCTATAGCGACCAGACTTTAGCTCGGATTTGGAATTGGCACGCAGCTTAAGGACTATCTGAAGATGCTGTGTTTGTGGGTGCGAAATGGCGTAATCCACATGAAAGTCACGCATCTCAAATTCGTATGGTTGACCGTTTGTTGGCAACGCCACAGAAAGGGCGTCGAGCAAAGAGGATTTACCCCAAGTATTTTCACCGATCAGGGTAGTGAGATCGTCAAACGGTAGAGAGAGGCGCTTGATACCACGAAAGCCTGAAACCTCAATGCGCTCTAGCTGCATAGACCCTCCTTGAGAAACTAGCCTTAATGAATTCAGTGGCTTAGGGCTTATTTAGATTATATACCCTTTAATTTCTGCTTGGGTTGATTGAACACCGATTTTGTAGATAAGACCTTGTTGCTGTGAGTTGTCTTTCCTCTTATGAGTCAATTAGTGATTTTGATGGTACGCAAAAAATTCGAGGCTGTGAGTTTCTAGGTTAGTCTCCTATACCAATTTCCAAATTTCTTTGCCTTTTTTCGTAATTAGTCGTAGTGATACGAACCCGTCAGGATGAATCACTTGATGCTTAGACTGCAGATACAATTTCTCCAGCCATCTTAATTGAATATTCTTGTAGACCATGTCATTACCTCGCTGAATAGTTAGTTTGCTCTTACGCAGACTTAGTAACAGGGATTTATTTCATACAGTTTAAAGTCTAAAAACTGTTATTTATTATTTGTAATATAAGCATACAAATTGAAATGAGTTTTCGAATAAAAGTTAACCCGTGATCAAGATGACGTTTTGTATCATTTTGATGATGAATTAAACAAAGCCGATCACGATTTGACAAAACTGGTGGGTTATGAGCGCGTGTTTGCCATATCACGCTATGTTTTTAAGAATTAAAAGTAGCTCAACGCACTTTCAGACGAGAGTAATGTTCAACTAAATGTAATAATGTCTTACTAAGCTCTGAATAAAGAACGATCAAAGTAGGTAGTTGGATAGGTAAAACGCCTATCTTTAGGAAAGACTACTAATAAGTTAAGGGCAAACACAGCTTTGGGCGAAATAGGTCCCAGAGTGTGAAGCGAAAGAAAAATATGCAAAAGACAATAACTCGGGTTCGGATTGCTCATATTAACGATACCCACTCTTATTTCGAACCAACAACAATACAGCTCGATCTCAACCTCGATAACCAAGTCCACAAGCCCTATATCAGCGTCGGTGGTTTCGCTCGCATCAAATCTCGTGCAGATCAACTCAAACAGCAGGCGCTTGAAAACGATAGAAATTTTATGTTTCTGCACGCAGGAGATTGTTTCCAAGGAACCCTCTACTTCTCTCTATTTAAAGGCAGAGCCAACTCAGATCTATTAAATCGCCTTGGCCTAACTGCGATGACGCTAGGCAATCATGAATTGGATATGGGTAATGGCCCGGTTGCAGAGTTTGCTAAACAGATAGAGTTTCCACTGCTATGTGGTAACTGGGACCTGTCTAACGAAGACAGCAGTAAGGTCAATCCGCTAAAGGGTCTGCAAAGCCTGAAGCCTTATGATATTTCATCACAAGCTGCGAGTTGGATAACTCAAGATGTAGATGGGGAGAAAGTCGCTATCTTTGGCCTTTCGATAGATAAGATGGCGGATATCGCAAACCCAGATCCCGATACGCCTTTTATGAATGCACTGCAAACCGCCAAAAATACCGTGAAGCGCATTCGGGACTCTGGCATTAATAAGATCATTCTGCTCAGTCATCTCGGCTATGAAGCTGACCACGAGCTTGCAGAACAGGTAAAGGGTATCAGTCTGATCATTGGTGGGCACTCTCATGTTCTGCAAGGCGACTTTTCTGCATTAGGCATCGCTTCTAAAGATGAATATGGATCACGAGTGGGTGATACCTATATCGTTCAAGCTGGTGGTCATGCTCAGGTGATAGGGCATTGCGATATTGACTTTGATACAGACGGAAACGTTGTTAACTTCAATGGTAAGAATGAGCTATTGATTGGCAGGCATTTGTGCCTTGATGCCAGCATGACAGATTGCAATTGCGACGGTGAGTACGAACAGGTGGTCGATTTTCTTCGTTCCCATCCAAACGTCGTGCGCTGTCCAAAAGATTTGGCTATTCATCACCATATCTATGATACCTACCGTCCTGCGGTGTTTGCGCTACAAACCGCTATAGTGGGGCATTTAGCTCAAGGACTTCGCCACGTACGAGTTCCGGATGAACAGGGTGGGAGTGAGATTTGTCCTATGGTTGCGGAGTCTTTTCTCACAACAATGCGCTCTGAAGGGCATGAGGTGGATTTTGCTATCCATAACGCTGGTGGGGTGCGCTGCTCTCTAAACCCGGGGCCGGTAAGTAAGGCAGATATCGCCGGTAAATTATTACCTTTTGCCGTGCCTATTGGTGTTTACAAGCTAAAGGGTAAATACATCAAGCCAACTCTTGAGGGAGCTATTGATAATGCCCTAGACCCGAAGGGCACAGGAACAGGGAGTTTCCCATATAGTCATAATCTGAGTTACGACCTTGATCTCGAGGCTCCCAAAGATAGCAGAGTTAAGAATCTAAAAATCTATCTAGATGGTAGATGGCAAAATATAGACCAAGAAAAAGTCTATTTTGGTACTTCATCTGCTTATACCATGAAGGGTAAAGAGGGTTTCTCAGCGATATTAAATAGTGAGCCAGGTTCTATTGTTACAGAAACAACCATGTCTGACTGCTTCATTCAAATGATGTATGAACAACCGCTACGATTCGAATCACAAATAAAATTAGGTCTAAAGTAGTTATTGTCACAAAACTTTCGGTTAAAAATGTGTTAAAAGCACAATGGCGATCTGGTTGTGAATTAATAATAAAGCGCAATAAATGCGCTTTATTATTGTCTGTATTCATTCTGCTGAATAGTTATACAAGAGTCTTGTTAATTGCCTGTAACATTAGAAAATCTAATCCATATTCTAAATTTTACTCGTTTTATTTGTGCAATCTTATTGCCTATATTTGCTCTCAGAAATCATTGAGTTTAACCAGTTTTTGCAGAGGCTTATCATGGCACAAGTAATGCTCGACACTATCGCGGTACCTAGCTCAAAGGACTCAAAGAGCTATTCAATTGATTTCAAAGGACTGATGATGCACCTAGTAGATATCCTGTTTGGTAAAAGCCAATCAACTACTACTTACTACGTGTCGGATATGTCGGCTCACGTACAAAAAGACATCGGTATGATTCGCTAATACACCGATTAGAATTACTAAGCCCCGCTTGAATAAGCGGGGCTTTTTTTATGCTTCGATTTCCTACTTATTTCTCCGATACCCATTTGAACGCTTAATCTAGTTACAGAAGTTTTGTACTAGAGTGGGCCTCTTGCCAAAGAACAGCTTGGAAAAGAAAGATTTATATTGCCAGCCAAGTGCTAGTAGGTGCTTTGCCAAACCTTGGTTCTCAATGATCGCGACCTCAACACCGCTGTATTGGTGGGGATTTTGCTTTATATAGTCAATGAAAGCACTCAGCACGCCTTGTCCTCTTACCGCAGGGTTGAAGTTGACCGCGACAATAGAAAAGCGCTGACTACCTACCGCGCAACGAACATAACAGTAACCGTGTTCACTCTTGATGGTTTCGGAAAACTCTGGGAATGGACGAGTTTGTTGCAGACGAGATAGTTTGTCATATTCACTGCAAAGGTGGTTGAGAAGTTGCTTGGCGTTCTGGTTCATAACTGCGTCTTCTATATGCAATAGTTGTTGAATCTTCATAAATAATTCTATGGCCTGATTGCACTTCAAAAACGGTGAACATACAGCGGTAGTAATTCCGCTTTTTATCGGCTATTTGGTTTGGATTGGGATTTATAGCTCAGCGGGAAGCCAGCGAGATTTATTAGAAATATTGGTTTTTAATGCGAAAACACCCTGTAACTCAGTCTGGATGTGCTTTGGATTGATTATGACTTTCATGACAGTGAGCTAAACCTGATTAGGGACTTGCGCAATCAAACTAAAGCGGAAGGAAAATAGAGTGTGACTGCCGATATTCGGAAGATGAATTAGACCTTGAACCAATCTAAACGTCACTTTTTCGCTATAGAGATAAAAAAGCCCAGCGGGGGGCTGGGCAAAGTGGAGAGTGT
Source organism: Vibrio ishigakensis (assembly GCF_024347675.1). Classification (NCBI taxonomy): domain Bacteria; kingdom Pseudomonadati; phylum Pseudomonadota; class Gammaproteobacteria; order Vibrionales; family Vibrionaceae; genus Vibrio; species Vibrio ishigakensis. The sequence continues at coordinate 1,385,302 of NZ_AP024882.1, forward strand.
ATTGTTGTTATTGTTTTTGCGCTTAGGAGCTGCAGAGCACTTTTATGGCTAATCCGCCTTGGGAAGTCTCACGGTATTTGGCATTCATATCTTTACCCGTCTCCAGCATGGTTTCGATAACCTTATCTAGAGATACGCGTGGGGCAGAAGAGCGACCTAATGCCATGCGTGCCGAGTTAACTGCTTTGACTGCAGCAATACCATTACGCTCGATACATGGAACCTGTACCTGACCTGCAACCGGGTCACAGGTAAGACCTAGGTTGTGCTCCATTGCGATCTCAGCTGCGATGCACACCTGTTCAGGGCTTGCGCCCATTAGCTCAGCAAGACCAGCCGCCGCCATAGAACAAGCCACACCAACTTCGCCCTGACAACCTACTTCGGCACCAGAAATAGAGGCGTTACGCTTGTATAAACCGCCGATAGCTGCAGAAGAAGCAAAATAGCGCTGATATTCTTTTTCGGTGACTGGCTGAATGAACTTGTCATAGTATGCAAGCACTGCAGGGACGATGCCACAAGCACCATTGGTAGGTGCTGTTACTACTCGGCCACCTGCAGCATTTTCTTCGTTTACTGCGAAAGCAAATAGGTTGATCCAATCAACCACTGCCATAGGGTCTACATTGGTTGAAGCTGAAGTCACCAGCTTTTTATATAGAGCAGGGGCGCGACGATGAACCTTCAGAGGTCCGGGTAGCAAACCTTCGCAGTGAAGGCCGCGATCGATACACGCTGACATTGTCTGCCAGATTGCCGTCAGTTGAGTATTGATAGCGTCGCTGCTCATTACAGACTGCTCGTTCTTCAGCATAATAGTGCTGATCGATAAGCCATTATTAGTCGCTTGCTGGATTAGCTCTTGTGCTGATGTAAATGGATACGGGATCTCTTGGCTAGTTTCGCTTTCTTGGCCAAAGGATTCTTGGTCGACGATAAAGCCGCCACCAATGGAGAAATAGGTTTTACTAAAGATCTTTTCACCTTTGCTCCAAGCGTGGATCTGCATTCCGTTTTCATGGAGTTCTAGGTTGGTAGTGTGGAAGTTCATTCCCTCAGAGGCAGGGAAGGCAACGGTGTGATTACCGTTGTCGATATTCAACACTTCAGTTTCTTCTACTTTAGCAATTAGAGGATCGATTGCATCAATGTCTACTGTCTCAGGAAGATTTCCAGCTAGGCCTGCAATAATAGCCACATCTGTACGGTGACCAATACCTGTTAATGACAATGAGCCATATACATCGACTGTGAGCTTGTCTGTTTGTTGTAAAAACTGTTTTTGTTTTAGCTCATCAACGAAGATCTTACCTGCTTTCATTGGCCCCACGGTGTGAGAGCTTGAGGGACCAATGCCAATTTTATAGATATCGAAAATACTGATCATGAATGGGGACCTTTAAATCAGAAGAGGGAAAGCCTCCCGAAGGAGGCTATACAGGTAGTTCTTAGAAGATTGAGTAAGTCGCAGAAGTGATAGCCGCGATACCGCAGATCAGGGTGAAGATACGAGCCGGGGTAGAAGTCGCGTATTTCTTCATTGCAGGTACCTTGTACATAGCAACTACTGGCATCACGAATAGGATAGCGGCAATCATCGGAGCACCGATTGCTTCAATCATGCCTAGGATGCTTGGGTTAATGATTGCAACAATCCAGGTGGTCACAACGATAAAGCCAAGAGCCAGTTTATCGATAGTGCTTGCCTTCATCTCAGAGCGAGACTTGATAAGACCTGTTAGACCTTCTTGTGCACCTAGGAAGTGACCAAAGTAGCTTGAAGTGATCGCTGCGAACGCGATGATTGGGCCAAGGATAGAGATGATAGGTGAAGCGTGTACGTTCGCTAGGTAAGAAAGAACAGAGATGTTTTCTGCTTGCGCTGTAGCTAGCTGCTCTGGAGATAGAGAAAGCACTACAGAGAATACGAAGAACATCACGAAACCCATAAGCATCGCAGATGCGCCTGCAGTGATCATGTCAGTCTTCTTATGAGCGTCTTCACCGTAGGTTTTACGTTGCTCTTTAGCGAACTGGCTGATGATAGGGCTGTGGTTGAAAGAGAACACAATGATAGGAATTGCTAGCCAGATAGTAGACGGCATAGAGCTCCACTCTGGTGCTACTGACATCATTGAAGTGTTCCAATCTGGGATCAGGTATAGAGACAGAGCCAGAAGGATGAATACTAGTGGGTAAACCATAGCTGAGGTAGCTTTAAGCATTAGCTCTTTACCAAACACAACACCCGCAGTCATTAGGGTGATCAAACCACCAGATAGAAGCCAGCGAGGGATAGACTCCATACCTAGTTGGTTTACCATGAAAGAGTCAACTGTATTGGTGATGCCTACACCGTAGATTAGAACGATTGGGTAGATAGCAAAGAAGTAAGCGAAAGTAATAATGTTAGCGCCAGTCTTACCGAAGTGTTCTTCTACAGCGTCAGTGATGTCGCCTGATTCATTTTTTGTTGAAAGAACGAAGCGAGCTAGACTTTTGTGCGCAAACCAAGTCATTGGTGCTGCTAGTAGGGCTAATATTACTAATGGCCAAAAACCACCTGCACCAGCCTTGATTGGAAGGAATAGTACACCCGCACCTACAGCTGTACCAAAAAGGGATAGACACCATGTCAGATCTTTATAAGTCCACTTGCCAGATTTTTCTGCTACTGGAGCAGCAATAGTTGATGTTGTCATAGTTGAAATTCTCGGAAAAGGAAAAGGAAGTAAATTTCGCGGGCATTTTGTTGCAGACAGAATTATTTTTATGCGATCGCGATCACTTTATGCAACAGAGAATAAAATTCAGTAGAACTATTTGTCCTTAGTCACGAAAATGCCGTGCTACAGCTTAGTTTTACTAATTCAATGAGTAGAGATGCATTAGTTTTTATAATCAATAAAATTTGAGAGAATCAATTGGAATTGAGCAACCGTTTACGCGGTTTGGAGCCTTAAAATGATGAATGCGAAAGAGTTGGATGATTTCCTACTTTCACTCCCAGAAAGTGAGTTAGATTTTCCTTTTGGTAAAGAAGTGGCGGTATATAAGGTGGTAGGTAAGATGTTTGCCTTGGTATCCCATGAACTAGACAGAAAGGATAAAGCCCTGAGTTTGAATCTAAAGGGTTTACCCGCAGACAACATGCTTTTATCAGAGGAATTTGAATCCATCCGCCCTGGTTACCACATGAACAAGAAGCATTGGATTACTGTGGTTGTCTCTGAAGAGATTGGAGAGGGGATGCTGAAAGACCTGATTGAGCGCTCTTACGATCTTGTTGTGAAGAAACTAAAGAAGGCGGATAGGGAGCGTATCGCAATTTCTAGATAGGCATGAAAAAGCCCCGCAAATGCGAGGCTTTGAAAAAGAGTAAGCAGCAATCTAATTGATTAGAAAGTTACTTTAGCACCTAGCACACCGCCAAATTGTTCTTTGTTAGTGAACTCTTTGCTTGCTTCAGCATAAGTGCTGAAGTAGTTAGTGAACTGGTAAGTTGCAGAAAGCGCAGCTTTATTGCTGTCTTTCTCTGTATCACCAGCTCTGATGTCGTCAAAACGAGCACTTGTGAAGGTAGCACCTAGAGATAGCTTGTCAGTAGCTGCGAAAGTCGTTGCTAGTTCGTAACCCTGGAAGTCGTTACCAAGTAAAGAGCCGTTAACGTATAGAGCACCGAAGTAAAGTGCATCAGTTACGTCTACACCTGCACCTACCAGGATGTTTTCGCTGTCTTCTACTTTTTGACCAGCAGGAGTGTCTTCATGTGTTTCGTTAGCGTAGCCTGCACCTAGCTTGAATTGACCGAAGTCATAGCTTGCTGACGCGCCGTAGCCTTGGTCGATAGTTACATCATTTTTGTTGTCATCTTGGATTTTAGAACCACCACCGTTGTAGTTAGCTTTAACGGTTAGACCACCGTAAGTACCAATGTATAGGAATTGGTTATCAGCACGGTCAGCGGTTGCAGACTTGCTTGATGCTTCAGCACCGAAGAAGTTCAGAACGTCAGTGTAGTCGGTTAGTAGACCTAGAGAGCCATCAGTCTTACCGTATTGAAGTTCGTTGTTTTCGTTACCAACACCAACGTATAGGTAACGAGTGTCGTTAGAGTTAGCTTTAGTAAATTCTTTTTCGAAGAAACCGTGAGCGAATACAGAGTCTGTTACGTTAGTTTTTGCATCAACGTTTAGACGAGCGCGAGATGCATCGTCTTGTTTGTTGTCACCAGTATCAGTTAGGGTAGTACGAGCTTCTACACGGCCGCCAACGTTAAGTGCAACGTTGTCTGCGTTATAAACTTCAGCAGCGTTTGCGCTTGCAGCAAACGCTGAAGCTACAGCGATAGCTGTAAGAGTAAGTTTTTTCATTTTTTAGGTCCTTTAATTGTCAGTGCCACAAATCTCAAAAAGAGCACTGAGACTAAAGCCTATATAACTTGTTCCCTGTATTTAACTCATAAAACGGCAAACTTATTTTATAAAAAGAATAAACATTCCATTGCATGTACAACTCAGTTTATAATGATGGTTTTTTATATAAATGATTGATTTGTAATGGGTTAGTAATAAATCTGACTATTAATTGTGGATTTTAATAAAACTGATTGAATATAATTAATATGTCTGTTTTGTGAGCTGGATAATATAAATCAAATAGAGTGAATTAAATAAATTGGAAAGATTTATTTAATTATATAGAGGTTCGTACTATATCTAGTCGTACAACAAGGCTAATAAAGGAGATAAACGCATGACCAAAGCCATTTTTACATGGAGCGGAGGCAAGGATTCTGCTCTGGCTTTGTACAAGATACAACAAAGAGACGATATAGAAGTGGTTGCACTTCTAACCACTCTGAATAAAGAATACAAACGCATTTCGATGCATGGTGTGAGAGAGGAATTGCTTGATAAACAGGCTGAGTCCCTCGGCATTCCATTGATTAAGATGTGGGTAGAGCAAGACTCGTATGATGAATACGAGCAGAAAATGAAAGAATTGCTGTTAGAGCAAAAATCTCTAGGAGTAACCAAAGTTATCTATGGAGATATCTTCTTAGAGGACCTTAGAGAGTACCGAGACAATAACCTGGCAAAGGTTGGCTTAGAGGGCGTTTATCCATTGTGGAAACTAAATACTAAAGAGGTAATCAACGAGTTTCTGTCTCTTGGCTTTAAAACCACTACCTGTTGTATCAACGATCAATATCTTGGGGAAGCGCACTCAGGTGCTTTGATAGATAAAGAGTGGATTGAATCATTACCGAAGCAAGTTGATCCTTGCGGTGAAAATGGAGAGTTTCATACCTTCTGTTTTGACGGCCCAAACTTTTCTGAACCTCTGAAGTTGGAGTTGGGTGAAAAGCTGTATAAGCCTTTGGACGAGAAATTTATAGATAACAGTCAGCAACCCCATGCCAAAGGATTTTGGTTCACGGACCTGAGACTTCTAGAATCTAAATAACTGGCTGGAAGTTAAGCATATCGGTTAGCTAGTCCTTATCAATAGAAAAGGCGCATTAAATGCGCCTTTGTAGTATCTAACTAGTAGAATTACTTCTTGCGACAGAACTCGCAACGTAGCCACATAGATTGGCCTTCTACCTTGCCTGAGAATAGCTCTGGATCATCTTGTGCAAGACCAATGTTGCGAACCATAGTGCCTTGCTTAACTACCATTGAAGAACCTTTTACTGGCAAGTCTTTGATAATGGTTACTGTGTCACCTTTTGAAAGAGGTGCACCGTGGCAGTCAACGTGCTTCTTACCGTCGTTTTCCATGCCAGTTTCGGCCCAGTTCTTGGTCTCTTCTTCCATATACATCATGTCTAGAAGGTCTTGAGCCCAGCCTTCAGAGCGTGCAAGACGAGTCAGTTGGCGCCAAGCTAGAACCTGAACTGGAGCTTCTTGGCTCCACATGCTGTCGTTAAGGCAACGCCAGTGGTTTACGTCCATTTGCTCTGGGTCTTCAACTTGAGTGCGGCAGGTGTCGCAAAGAATAGCACCATGATCAACGGTTACTTGAGTGTGAGGAGCGACTGCGAATGGTTTAAGATCAGAAGTTGAACCGCAAAGCTCGCACTTGTCACCACTACGTTGAAGAAGAGTTGTTTCGATAGACATTCTGTTACCTTGTACTTTGGTCTCAAATTTTGCGGGACATTATACTTAAAACCACACTTTTTGCGAGGTTTGTCACGCCGAGCCTTCGCTATGTGTGTGGATTCATAGCTTTCAAATATGTGCTTTATGGGCGTTTGCAGTTTGGTTTATCACCACTGTAACCGGGCAAAGTTTTCGCCTCTGAGTTTAGGTCGTTGATCCGAGTATCGTGAGAGGGGTGGGTGGATAGCAGCTCCGGCGGTTGGTTGCCACCCGATGCCTTGGCCATGTTCCTCCATAGGGCAATACTCTGGTAAGGGTCAAAACCTGCTTTAGCCATCAATTGTAAACCTACGATATCCGCCTCGCTCTCTTGAGTTCGACCGTAAGGGAGTATCACTCCGTATTGAACCCCAGCGCCCATCAAGGCGACGATTTCATTGCGGTACTCTTGGTTAGCAAGAGCCGCGTTGGATAGTTGAAGTCCAGTATTGGCTATCTGTGCTTGTGAAATACGCTCATTACTGTGGTCAGCAAGTACGTGCGCTATCTCGTGGCCTATAACAGTAGCTAGTTGGTCTTGGTTCACCGCAACCTTAAGCAGGCCGGTATAAACGCCAATCTTTCCACCAGGCAAAGCAAACGCATTCACCTGTGGGCTATCAAATACCACCACTTCCCATTTATCAAAACTTGGCTGCTTGGGGACAAACTCTAAAATTCGGTCTGTTACACACTGCACATAGGCATTGGTTGCTTTATCTTGGCTGATCTTTTGCTCTTGTTTCATCTGCTCAAAAGATTGAGCACCAAGTTGTGACATCTGGCTGTCAGAAAAGAGAATGACCTGGTTACGACCAGTAGGAGATTTAGCACAGCCAAAAAGCCCAGCGACTACAAGCGCTAGGCTGATAATTTTTGCAAACTTCATGGTTTCTTTCCAATTGCGTTTATATAAAAAGCATATACTTGGATCAGGACTACTGCCCATATTTTTGGTAGTTTTAGAGACGAAAATCATATAAATATCAGTAGGATGACTAAGTGAGTATCTGGAACAAGACGCCATGCCTAGAGAAGCTTAACGCTAGCTCAAAAAATACCCTAGTTGAGCATCTGCAAATTGAGTACAACCAATTTGACGACAACTCTCTTTCAGCGACCATGCCAGTTGCACCTATCACACATCAGCCTTTAGGTATGCTACATGGCGGGGCATCTGTGGTTTTAGCGGAGACCCTAGGGTCGGTCGCTGCCAATATGTGCGTGGATGAAAACCAATACTGTGTAGGGCTAGAGATCAATGCCAATCATGTTAAAGCCGCGCGTTCTGGTTTTGTCACAGGCACAGCAAAGCCGATACATCTTGGACGTCAAACCCAGATCTGGTCGATTGATATTATCAATGAGCAACAACAGCTAGTGTGCGCATCCCGTCTTACTGTCATGGTAAGAACAAAAGGGGCAAAACAGTGACCTTTGATTTTGAACTAGGAAAGATAGTCGTCACGCCACATGAGATAATGATTCGATTGTTCGGTGAACAGCGCATGACGTTGCAAGCGCACACAGATGTAATTCAGCTTATGGGTAATGTGTTGGTTGTGCATGATGCACAGAGCCGTTGGTCGGTTAAACTGGATAGTGAAATCGTTGACCAAATTATTGAAATTACAGGGTTAGCTAGAGTTAATTAACTTTGCTTGAAGTGCTAAAATAAGGAAATTCTTACTCTAAATACTTAAATGGAATTTCCTCTTTATGAGCAGTCCTCGCCTACGAGCCCAGTTTGAAACCCTGTTTGAGCATTTTAACGGCGAAGACAGCGATACTCGTATAGAGGACATCACCGAAATCCTCTTCTGTACTCGTCGAAATGCCCGAATTGTACTCAACAAGCTAGCAGAAGAGGGGTGGATTGAGTGGCATCCTTCGGCAGGGCGAGGGAAACAGTCACAGCTTATATTTAAGCAAAACCGTAATGCCGTAGGAGAGGACCTTGCCAAGCGCTATCTAGAAGAAGGCAAGATAGGGCATGCTCTGCAGGTTCTTAATCAAGATGCCTCTCGTCTTACTCAGGTTATTCAAGATTATCTCGGTGTGCAGAATCAGTCCGGTCAGCAGGTCGTTAGGCTTCCTTATTACCGTCCTCTAGCCATGCTACACCCGAGGAAACCCCATCGTCGCTCTGAGCAAAACATCATCCATCAGGTGTATAGCGGACTAACCAAGTTTGATAGTGACGACAACCTACAGCCAGATTTAGCCCATTATTGGGAGGCTTTCTCCGGAACCCATTGGCGCTTTTATCTTCGAGCAAAGGTGCGCTTTCACAATGGACAGCTTCTCGAAACCCAAGATGTGATCGATCATTTTGATATCTTGAAGAAGCTTTCTTTGTACTCGCATATCGACAGAGTAGAGTCTCCATCACCTTTCGTTATCGATGTTTTCTTGAGTAAAGAAGATCACTATTTTGATCTTATTTTGGCTGAGTCCAGTGCCAAAATTCTGCCAAAAAATGCACTTGAGATAGAAAATATAGAAAGATTGCCCGTAGGGACAGGACCTTATAAGGTCGCGGTCAACAATGAAAAACAGTTGATTCTTGAAGCGTTCGACAACTATTTTGGCTTCAGACCTTTAGTAGATAGAGTTGAGGTCTGGGTGATTGATGAGGCGCACTCGAGCTTGGTGTATCCAAGTTTGAATCAGCCAGACCTGCCCATCAATAATAGCGATACGGATGTCTCTCTGGATCCTGGCTGTACCTACGTTTCAATTAACCAGCGCAACGGGCTAGGGCAAAGCACCGATTGGCAGAATTACTTTGCCTCTAAACTAAGTTCGTTCAACTTGTTCGCTAAATTGCCACAAGAGTCGATCATCGAGCTTGGTCTTTTACCTGCACATGGCCTCAAGCCCGGCTGGTATCATGCTCAAACACTGCAAGCTAACAAGCCTGCAGAAAATGCAACGGTAACCATTGCTTATCACAGTGAGCATCCAGTTTTCCCCACCATAGCAAAGGCAATCGCCAACTTGCTTAAAGAAGATGGTCTTAGTGTACAGTTCAATCGCTATGAGACCTTTCCAGATGATCTTTCAAAGGTCGATCTCTGGTTAAAGCCGATGGGGATTGGCACGCACAGGGACGATATGCTTCGTGGATGGATTCTAGAATACAGTGATGTGGACCTGCTTTGTGGTGATGAACGCTATGCGCAGCTGCAAGCCATGATGGAGGCTTGGCATGGCACGCCGAATCAGACATTCCCTGCGAAAGAGCTTGGACGTTTTTTGGTAGAGAATAAGCTAGTGATCCCTATGTTCCACTGCTGGCTTGGGGTGAGCACCGACCACTGCGGCTCACTACAAAACGCCAAGTGCAATGCCTTAGGTTGGTTCGACTTTTCCAAGGTTTGGGTGAAACCTGAATCATAAACAGAATTGAGGTTAGACCTAAAGTTTCCTTTCTGTATTCCCGCGTTCTATTTGCACACAATAGCACCGCTTTTAATCACTAAGGCGGTGTCAGATGCAAAAAATTCCCTACATATGTGCCCTTATCTGTGTGCTGGTTTCAGGCTCACTTCAAGCCCATGGTTTGGTCTATGACCAAGGGCAGTACGATGCAAACCAGTTCAATGAAGACATGATCTATTGTGAAGGTCTTGCTCATCAGCTCCCTCAAGAAGAGGCGCCTGGTCTTGTTGAAGAAACTGCCAAGCGTGGAGCGCGTGGTGCAGCAGCAGGTGCAGTAGCCGGCAGTGTATCAGGAAACTCTGGCAGTGACGCCGCCAAAACCGGTGCTGCTGTTGGTATGACCCTTGGTGTTCTTGGCAATAGAGGCAACCGTAAAGCAGCTGAAGCAAGTAACCAACAGGCGTACACCGACCTAGTTCGTAACTGTATGTCTGGTCGTGGCTATATGGCACTTAATTAAGCGAGGTAACAGAATGAATGCTCAAACTATTAAACGTGCGGTAATTGCTACTTCATTTGTGGGCTTTTTTATGACCATAGGAGTCCAAAAAGCGATGGCAGGCCCTGTGCATGATTTAGGCCACTTGACTGATCATGAAATGTCGGGTGAAGCGACTCAAATGGTCACCGTCGACGGGGTTGAATACCAAGCAACAGAGTCCTTTATGCAGAAATCTGAGGTGAGTGAGACCGAAGAGGGCGTGAAGGTGATAAGAACCACAGTTGAAACTATAGAGCTAAAAGAGGTTCAGTAAGACTAAGACGAGCAGCTCAAACAGATATTAACGCCGCCATCTCTAGCAGGTTTAGACCAATGCGAAGGTACTTGATGGCTCACAAAAGGATTAGCGAGTACCTTCATCCAGCGGTCTACAATCTCAAATCGACCCGACTCCACCTCATCAATAACCTCTTGTGCTAGGTGAGTTCTAAGAATGTACTTAGGGTTTACTGCGCACATGGCCGTGATGCGCGCTCTCTCATTCGGATAATCCAATTCCAATCTATGTTGATACTGCTTCATCCACTCTTGCCATTCAGGGTTTTGAAAGCTGGGTTCGGTAAACCATTCTCGGTAGGTCAATTCTGATAATCGCCTGTAGCTATGGTTATAGTCGAGCTTGAGTTTTTCCATAAGAGCTAACACATGATTAAGTTCGTCACTGTCGCCTTCTTTACTAGATATTAAGCCAAAGCGCTCTCTCATCAGCCCTGTATACTGAGCTTGAACTTCATCTACATAGCTTGCCAGTACGACTTCAATATCGTCTTTCTCTAACACAGAGGATAGGGCGTATCCCAATGCAGATAGATTCCAGTGCGCAATTCCAGGTTGCCTGTTAAAAGCATATCGACCCTCATAGTCTGTGTGATTACCCACAAAGTTTGGTTGATACTGTTCGATGAAGGCATACGGGCCGTAGTCGAAAGTTTGCCCAAGAATGCTCATGTTGTCCGTGTTCATCACCCCATGATAAAAGCCATACGCCTGCCAACCTGCGATCATCTTAGCCGTGCGCTTTACTACTTCTGACAAGAACAGCTTAAATCTATCTTTACGTCCTTTAAGTTTAGGAAAATGCCAATTGATAACATGGTCCATAAGAGGCTGAATCAGGTGTTGTTGCCCACTATAAAAAAGATATTCAAAATGACCGAAGCGGATATGGGTTGGAGCGATTCTTAATAGGGTTGCAGCGCGCTCCAGTTCTTCTCTGCGCACAGGTGTTTGAGAGCCCACAAGTGCAAGGGCTTGGGTGGTTTCTATGCCTAGGCCAGTCATGGCCGCACTAATCAAATATTCTCTGACAGATGAGCGGATAACTGCTCTGCCATCACCCATTCGAGAATATGGCGTTTGTCCGCTTCCTTTTAGATGCATGTCCCACTTTTGCGTAGAATCATCAACGAACTCTGCCAGAAGTAGGCCCCGTCCATCACCCAGGTCTGGATTGTATTGACCGAATTGATGCCCAGTGTATTTCATCGCCAATGGCTTCCACTGGGGAAGTGTGCGTTTGCCAGACAAGAGTTGAGCTAGTTGTTCTTCTTCTCCTAGGTCTACTCCCAATCGCATAGCTAGGTCGCTGTTGGCATGGATGAGATAAGGGGCGGTGATAGGAGTCGGGTTAACAAAGGAAGAGAGCGCAGGCCCCAACTCGGCATAACTGTGACAATAGTTAAGCTTGTGTAAGGGCTTCATTTTTTCGCTCCATTAAACCTGTGACAGGGTCACTAGCTGCTTGGTGTATTCTTGCTTTGGATTGGTAAACAGCTGTTCTGTTTCTCCAAATTCAACCACTTCACCTGCTTTAAGTACCATGGTTTGATGGCACAGGCTCCGCACTACATTTAGGTCGTGGCTGATAAACAGGTAGGTAAGATGATATTTTTGCTGAAGGCGTTTGAGTAAGTCTAACACCTGTGCCTGTACCGTACGGTCAAGGGAAGAAGTAGGCTCGTCCAACAAAATGAATTCTGGCTTAAGGATCAAAGCGCGTGCGATAGCGATACGTTGACGTTGCCCACCGGAAAACTCGTTTGGATACCTGTGTCGCGTTTCTGGGTCGAGTTCTACCTCATTCATAGCTTGGCAAATCTGCGAATCTATTTCTTGCTCACTCAGCTCTTGATGCACCCTCAAGCCTTCACCAATGATCTGAGCAACAGACATTCTAGGGTTCAAAGCGGAGAAGGGGTCTTGGAATACCACCTGCATTCTGGAGCGCAGTGGCAGCATCTTCTTTCTGTCAAAGTCTGTAATGCCTTGGCCGTCAAACTCAATATCTCCCTCACTGTGCACCAGTTTAAGAACCGCCATACCTGTAGTGGATTTACCGGACCCACTTTCACCCACTAGACCTAGCGAATGACCTCTTTTAAGGTCAAAGTTAACCCCAGTTACCGCTTTAACATGGTCGACCACGCGCTTGAAGATTCCGCCGTGGATAGGGAACCACACCTTGAGATTTTGCGTGTGGACTAGGGTAGGGTTGCTCTCTGGCACCTCTACAGGTGAGCCCGATGGGTCAGCCTCGATCAGCATCTTAGTATAAGGATGCTTGGGTGAGTGAAATACCTCTTGGCAATCACCAGTTTCAACCAGTTTACCTTCTTTCATTACCGCGACGCGATTGGCTATGCGCCTGACAATGCTGAGGTCATGGGTAATGAACAGCATGGCCATATGCAGTTCTTGTTGAAGCTCTTTTAGCAGATCCAAGATTTGCGCCTGAACCGATACATCTAGGGCAGTAGTAGGCTCGTCGGCAATAAGAAGTTCTGGCTCGTTGATCAGTGCAAGCGCTATCATTACTCGCTGACGCTCACCGCCTGAGAGTTCATGAGGGTAAGCGTTAATCTTCTGTTCTGGGTTACGAATGCCGACCTTATTTAACCAGGTCAGCGCAAGATCCTTGGCTTTATTTGCTCGAACACCTCGGTGTATCTCAACAGTCTCGACAAGTTGTCGGCCTATCTTGTGCAGCGGATTAAGAGAAACCATAGGCTCTTGGAAGATCATGCCTATGCGACCACCGCGCACGCCGCGCATTCTTCGTTCTGATAGGGTTAGAAGTTCATCGCCATCAAAATGAATAGACCCTGTCTCATACACAGCGCTTGCTTTAGGCAACAGCCTCAAGATGGAGTTAGCCGTTACAGATTTGCCAGAGCCACTTTCGCCTACCAGTGCTAGGGTCTCACCTTTGTGTACCGAAAGGCTCACATCATGGGTAACCCTTCTAGGGTTCTTTTTACCCCCGAAAGCGACGGATAGATTTTTGATCTCTATTAAGGGTGCTGTCATTCCTATTCCTTTGACAAACATCAAACACTAACAAAATCAGTGACTTGAATTTAATCGATTATGAGTGCTAAATCACGCTCAGATAAATGTATAAAAAACCAACTGTGCGATTGCTCTCATTTCTCAAATATTTTGTATCTTCTTCAACTATTTTTGGGTAAAGTTCAATTGTAGTATTAAATTACAAGGGCGGTGGCGTAATGATTTTCCCCCAATCAGCCGCCCCTTACCATCTAGCATTAGGAGGCGATAATGCCAAAGGACATCTATAAATCTGCTTATAGCCTTGTAAAAGAGGCTGAACTTCACCTTCAACTGGCTCAAAAATGCTTGAGCTCACTAGATGCGACTGTAAATGATGTGGTAAGCCAAGCAACATCGGCTATCGACAACATCTCAGGACAGAATGCAACTAGCTTGTCAGCGACTACCTCTTTAGCAAACGAACTAAAGCAATCGATTGAGGCGCTGAAATTAGAGCAAGTTAACGGCTAATTTCCCCTAAAATCTCTATTTTTGAAGAGGCGTCTAGCGCCTCTTTTTTTATCCCTGTGCGTGTGGGTCAAACGCATCACGCACCGCTTCACCGATAAATACAAGTAAGCTAAGCATCACGGACAACACTACGAACGCCGAGAAACCAAGCCAAGGTGCTTGCAGGTTCGCCTTACCCTGGGCCAAAAGCTCGCCCAATGATGGAGAGCCACTTGGCAAACCAAAACCAAGGAAGTCCAAAGAGGTCAGTGTGGTCACCGAGCCCGATAGAATAAACGGCAGCATGGTCAAGGTTGCAACCATGGCGTTAGGTAACATATGTCTGCCAATGATACGACTGTCACTCACCCCAAGCGCGTGGGCAGCTTTTACATAATCAAAGTTACGGCAGCGCAAGAATTCAGCGCGCACCACACCAACCAATCCCATCCAGCTAAATAGCACCATGATGCCAAGAAGCCACCAGAAATTGGGTTCGACAAAACTGGATAAAATGATCAGAAGGAACAGGGTAGGCATGCCGGACCACACCTCGATAAAGCGCTGACCAATAAGGTCTAATTTGCCACCATAGTAGCCTTGGGTTGCACCCACGATAACGCCAATGATGCTACTAATAATGGTAAGCACAAAGCCAAACAGTACTGATATTCGAAAGCCATAGATGATTCGACCAAGAACGTCTCGGCCTCTGTCATCCGTACCTAGCCAGTTTGTGTTGTCTGGAGCCGAAGGCGCAGGGCCCGGCAGGTTGTAGTTGATGGTGTCATAGCTAAAGCGAATTACTGGCCAAATCATGTAGCCCTTTTCTTCGATAAGCTCCTGAACATAAGGGTCGGTGTAGTCTGCCTCTGCCGCAAACTCGCCACCAAACTCCATTTCAGAATATTGCTTAGCAACAGGAAAGTACCAATCACCATCAAAGTTGACAAATAGTGGCTTGTCGTTTGCGACTAGCTCGGCAAATAAGCTGATGATAAAGAGCACTAAGAAGATCCACAGTGACCAAAAACCGCGTCGGTTTGCTTTAAAGCGCTGAATGCGCATCTGCATCATTGGGGTCATTATCGTGCCTCGAAGTCAATGCGTGGATCGATCCACGAGTAGGTGAGATCTGAGATGATGCTTAGGATGAGTCCAAGAAGCGTCATGATATAAAGAGAGCTAAACACGACAGGGTAATCTCGCTGTATGGTTGACTCAAAGCCAAGCAAACCTATGCCTTCTAGCGAGAACATCACCTCAATCAACATAGAACCAGTAAAGAATATAGAGATAAAGGCGCTTGGGAATCCGGCAATGATGATCAGCATGGCATTGCGGAACACGTGTTTATACAAGATGGAACGATCGTCTAAACCCTTCGCCCTTGCGGTAACCACATACTGCTTATTGATCTCATCGAGGAATGAGTTTTTAGTCAGCATGGTTAGGGTGGCGAATCCGCCGATCACCATGGCGCAGGTTGGTAGGGCGAGATGCCAGAAATAGTCACCGATTTTTTGATACCAGGTCAGTTCATCGAAGTTGCCGGAGACCAAACCGCGCAGAGGGAACCAGTCGAAATAGTTGCCACTGGCAAACAGTATGATAAGCACGATAGCAAACAGGAAGCCGGGAATGGCATATCCCACTATCACCAGAGCACTACTCCAGATATCAAACCTCGACCCATGATGTATCGCCTTTACAATGCCAAGGGGGATGGATATCAGATAAATGATGAGCGTACTCCATAACCCTAGGGAGATAGAGACAGGAAGTCTTTCTACTATGAGGTCGATTACATTGCCATCTTTAAACAGGCTCTCACCAAAATTAAAGGTGATGTAGTTGCCAAGCATTTCGAAGTATCGAACGTGCATAGGCTTATCGAAACCAAACTGCTTTTTGATCTCTTCGATGACTTCAGGGTCCATACCACGAGAGCCGCGATAGCCAGTGCTAGATGGCTCGCTATCACCGCCGCCAAGTTCTACTTCCTGACCACCACCGGTGAAGCGTTCCATCACGCCTGAATCCAGCCCCTGCATCTGAGCGATGGCTTGTTCAACCGGACCGCCAGGGGCAATCTGGATGACAAAGAAGTTGATGGTAATGATGGCCCACAGGGTAGGAATAACTAGTAGCAGGCGTCGAATAATATAGGCTGACATAGGCTCTAAAATGCTTCTCTCAAGAGTGTCAGCCCCGCAACGGCGGGGCAGTTATCAGTATGTAATTAGCGACGTTTCGCAGGTAGCTTTTTCGCTTTCTCTGTGTCGATCCACCAAGTATCGACGCCTAGGTCAAACTCAGGGCGAGTCTCTGGTCTAGCGAATTTATCCCAAGTCGCCACGCGGAACATGCTGCTGTGCCATGCAGGAATTGCGAAGAAGTTCCATGTCAGTACCCGGTCAAACGCAGGCCCTAATGCCTTGAGGAGCTCTGGGTCTTGCTGATGCTCATCGATCTGCTCGGTTAGATAATCGATAGCTTTGTCGCGCACACCCGCTTGGTTGTAGGTGCTGTCGATATAGTTGCTGTTCCAAACGATCTTAAGGTTCGGACTAGGGTAAGCATTGGCTGAATAAGAGCGGAACACCATATCGTAGTCACGTTCGTGCCAGCGTTTAAGATACTGGGTCGTATCTACGGTGCGGATCTTCATATCGATTCCCATGCGGCTCAGATTTTTCTTTAGTGGCTCGGCGATACGTTCTGTGGTCGGGCTGAATACCAAAAGCTCAAACTCAAATGGTTTGCCGTCCTTAGTAAGCTTACCGTTTTGGGTTTCCCAACCTGCTTCTTTAAGAATGCCAAGGGCGGTACGCATTTGTGAGCGGATACGACCTGAACCATCTGACTTTGGTGGCTGATAGGCTTCACCAAATGCTCGCTCTGGAATCTGGCCTTTTAATGGCTCCAGTATCTTAAGCTCCGCCTCGCTTGGCATGCCTTTGGCTTGATATTCTGTGTTCTGGAAGTAACTGCTGGTGCGTTGATACTGCTGGTAGAACATGTTGCGGTTCATCCATTCGAAATCCAACGCGTAGGTGAGTGCTTCACGTACCCTAATGTCTTTAAAAATCTCACTTTCAGTATTGAAGATGAAGCCCTGCATGCTTTGCGGGATCTCATGAGGGATCTCTTCTTTCAGGATATAGCCTTTATCAAAGTTGGTGCCGGTGTAGGCGGTTGCCCAGAACTTGGCCGTGCCTTCTTCGCGAAGGTCATATTCGCCTGCCTTGAACGCCTCGAGCATAACCGTATCGTCGCGATAGTAATCATAGGTGATGGTATCGAAGTTATTACGGCCTATGTTTACTGGCAGGTTTTCCGCCCAGTAATCTTTGTTGCGGGTATAGGTGATGCTTTGTCCCGCCTTAAAGGAAGAAATTTGATACGCACCGCTACCCACAGGTGGTTGTGATAAGGGTTGGCTTAGGTCTTTGTCTTTCCAGAAATGCTCGGGAAGGACTGCCATACCTTGAACTAATGCAAACAGCACGTCTTTGTCAGGCTTAGCCATATCGATACGTACGGTTTTATCATTCAGGGCTTTCACCGACTTGATGTCTTTGAAGTAGGTGCGGTACTGAGGCACGCCTTGGTCGAGGAATTTCTGGAAGGTGAACTCTACATCTTTTGCAGTAATGGCCACGCCGTCTGAGAATTTGGCCTTTGGATTGATGTCCACTTCCATCCAAGAATAGTCGTCAGGATAGCGAACCTTTTCTGCGATAAGGGCATAAGAGGTGTTCATCTCATCACTAGGAGAGAACATCAGCGTATCGTAGATTTCACCTGTACGAGCACCTGGTTTGCCGCGAGAACCATAACGGTTGAAGCTATCAAAGGTACCGATAGCGCCATAGGTCACGCTACCGCCTTTAGGGGCGTTAGGGTTTACATAGTCCAGATGTTCAAAGCCATTGGGGTGTTTGGCCTCACCAAAGCCGACAAGGTAGGTGGCTTCGGTTACCTCGGCGCACGCCCATGATGAGAAGATCATAGCGGACGCCAGCAAAGTCCTTTTTAGCATTTTACTCTCCATTCCCTAAAACAGCTTGTACTCTGTCTATCAAAGTCGTTGATCAAATTACGTGGAATTAAATCCCATCTTATCGAATTTGTGTGTAACTGTTTGAGTATAGACAAATTTTTGTGTGCTGAGTTTCGAGTTTTTTTCGAGAAGAGTAAGCAAATGTCTTGATTGATGAATTTATAAACAGAACGGTTATCTGTCGCATGGGTTGCGTTAAATAGAGATCTTTTTTACTTATTGTTATAAAGTAAATGCACCTTTAAGGGAGGAGCGAATGAGACAAGCAAATTCTATCTCTAAAATCCTACAGGGCGAGCTACTGACTGAGTTTAAAACGGTGAGTGCCATGATAGAGATCTACTGCCGACATCATCACGGAATGATCAAGGGTCTGTGCCCTGAGTGCTGTGAACTGAAAGAGTATGCTGAGACTAAACTAGACAGATGTGTGTTTGGTCAGGAGAAGCCTACCTGTAATACCTGCCCGGTACACTGCTATAAACCTGAGCCAAAAGAGCAGATGCGAGCGGTAATGCGATTTAGCGGACCTAGAATGCTGCTTAAGCATCCTTTATTAGCTATTCGGCACCTGCGCCACGAAAAGCGACAGGTACCTGAATTGCCTAAGCAGAACGTCTCAAATCGTTATCTGAGACGCCAAAAAACGACTATTAACTAGCCTTTGCTGAACCGGCACGTTGCGGGCGGCGCTTAGGCTTAGAGCTAGGTTTGTTGCTGCTCGGTTTCTTACTGTTGTTGCTTTGACCACCGCCTGGTTTAGTAGAATGGCGTTTGTTCTTATTTGCAGGTTTATGCCCTGACGCATTTTCACCGGAACGCTGGCCATCTTTATGACCCACCTTAGGCTTCTTAGGTTTTTTCGGCTTCTTAGGTTTGATAGGTCGGGTATCCAGTTTTGATTCCGGCACTGGATTTACTGGTTTATGGCCTTCCATTTCGTGTCTATCAAGAACCTTACCAATCAAGCGCTCGATAGCAAACAGCTCTTTTGCCTCATCTGAGCACACAAGAGAGTAGGCTTTACCCGTTTCTCCCGCGCGACCTGTACGACCAATGCGGTGTACATAGTCTTCTGAGACATGTGGCAGGTCGAAGTTAACCACTTGCGGTAATTGAGGTATGTCTAGACCACGGGCAGCAATATCGGTTGCCACTAGCACGCGAATCTTACCGCTTTTGAACTCTTCCAACGCCTTAGTACGAGCACCTTGGCTTTTATTACCGTGGATTGGCAAAGCTGTGATCTTTTGTCCTTCCAAAAAGCGAGCCAGTCGGTTTGCGCCATGCTTAGTCTTACTAAACACCAACACCTGCTGCCAATCCCCTTGGGTGATTAGCTTGGCTAGGATCGCAGACTTTTGCTTCTTGTCAGAAACATAGATGCTTTGCTCAACAAGCTTAGTGGTTGAGTTTGGCGGGTTTACCGAGATCTCAACAGGGTTGTTTACCAAGTCTCTTGCCAACTCGCGAATTTCAGGAGAGAAGGTGGCAGAGAAAAGCAGGTTTTGTCTCTCTTCAGGCAGTAGCGCTAAAACTTTCTTGATGTCACGAATGAAGCCCATGTCCAACATACGGTCGGCTTCATCAAGAACCAATACTTCAAGTTGGTCAAACTTAACTGCGTTTTGGTTGTATAGATCAAGAAGACGACCAGGTGTTGCCACCAATACATCGCAGCCACGGCGCAATTTCATCATTTGAGGATTGATCTTTACGCCACCGAATACCACGTTGGAAGTGGTTTGTAGGTGGATACCGTATTTCTCAACGCTGTCGTGAACCTGAGCCGCAAGCTCGCGCGTTGGAGTTAATACCAGCGCTCGTACGTGATTGCTCTTTGGTCTTGGACCCGTACTTAACCTTTCTAGTAGTGGCAGAGTGAAACCTGCCGTTTTGCCTGTGCCGGTTTGTGCCGCCGCCATAACGTCTTTACCGTCGATAATCGCAGGGATGGCTTTCTCCTGAATTGGAGAGGCTTTGGTATAACCTAAGTCTTCAATTGCTCGAAGAATAGGGAGGGAAAGGCCAAGGGAGTCAAAGCTCATAGATGTTCTACTTTTTAGTGGAGGGTTACTAGAGCCTAGTCGAAGTGTTTCAATTAAGCGTGCTAGCGAATAAGGGGCGACATTTTGCTTCCTTTCACCGCAGACATCAATAAGAATGTGATCAGACAACCATAATGCTAAGCCTCGAATGCTACCTCTTATCTATCATCCTATCTATTCTGAGCTTCCTTTGCCCAAGGGACATCGTTATCCGATCATGAAATATCGCCTTCTATTTGAGGCAATAAAAAGTGATTTGGACTCGACAAAAGTAGAGTTTGTAGAGCCTGCAGCCCTAACCTTGGATGATATAAAGAAAAGCCACAGCAGTGACTATGTAGAGGCGTTGGCTAGCGGGCAACTACCTGCACCAAAGATGCGTCGTATTGGCTTTCCTTGGAGTGAGTCATTAATCGAGCGAACCCTTACTTCTACGGGTGGGACGGTAGAGACGGCATTGCAAGCAATAGACAAAGGCGTTGCCATACACCTTAGTGGTGGTTATCACCATGCTCATCATGATTTTGGTAGCGGCTTTTGTCTATTTAACGACCTTGCGATTGCTGCGCATAAGGCGCTAGAGCATGCTGATGTGGATAAGGTGCTGATCATTGATAGCGATGTGCATCAAGGCGATGGCACGGCCACCATTTGCTCTGGTAATCCCGATATCATTACTCTTTCTTTCCATTGCGATAAGAATTTTCCGGCGAGAAAACCCAGCTCTGATTTGGATATAGAGTTTGCCCGTGAGACTCAAGATGAAGAATTTATGCAATCCTTCACTTCTGTGGTTGAACTGGCTATCTCATTGCATCAGCCAGATATGATTATCTATGATGCGGGGGTCGATATCCATGTCGATGATGAGCTTGGTTATTTGAATATCTCGACGCAGGGGATCTATCAACGAGATTGTTTTATGTTCTCGTTAGCCAAGCGTAAACAGATCCCCATTGCTGCGGTTGTGGGAGGTGGGTACCGTTCTAATCACAGCGATTTGGTTCCCATCCATATGCAGCTGATACGTGCTGCTATCGATACTTGGGAATAGGTATTAGTAGATAGAGAAGAGCTACAAATGCCATGGAACCAAACAGATCCTCTGGTCTATGCATGCCAAGCCAGAGCCTGCTATAGGCAACTCCTAAAGCCCAAACAAGCAAAATTCCAGTTACCGCGTAACGTTTTTGGCTAAGCGCCAGTCCACCAAAGAAGACCAAGCAAGCGGCTACAAACACAGTGTGGCCGGATGGGAAGGAGTAGTCGGTTTCGTGTAACCAGTGTCCAATTCGATAGTGAGAGACGTACTCAGCCGCCGTTTGTACTAGCGTGTCTTGGGTAGACTCGGCATAGCTATAAAATTGCTGTGGTGTATCGATAAGCTTTAGTTGCACTAACGCTTCTGTGTATGGACGAGGGCTTTGAGTAAGGTGTTTCAGGCCAGTTTTACCGGCAAAGCAAAGGACCAACAATACACCAAAGCCAATACCTACCTTGATGAACTGTTTTTTGTCCGTTGAAGCGAGTAGCAATCCCAACATCAAAATAGCGAGTGTAATCAAAAAGCCCTGGCTGCCGGCGGAATAGGTAAGGTAGGTGAGTAGACTACCCGTGAAGTCCGAAGGCGTTGATAACAGGTCAAATGGACCTGAGATTAGTGAGATCAGGCTAATGCCCAGAGCCATGATGGCGAGAATGATAAAACCGTGGCGTTTGGTGTTGAGATAAGAGATAAGATTGGACACTAAGATTTCCGAGAAGGCAAAACCCACAGTCTAGCGAAAGCGAGAATGCAGGTCATGCCTCAATCTTATTTTTCCATTTATGCAGGGCTCAAGGTTAGGTTCTTCACCCAGATACGTTTTTGGAAACGCTTAAAGCACAGGCCAAACTTCACAATCTCTTCGGTCAGCATTAGCGCATACACATATTCAAACGGCAGATTGAAGATGTAAGCGCCGATCGCCAAACATGGAATACCCACCATCCACATGGCGATAAAGTCCATGCGCAGGCAGAAGCTGTTTTCACCGCCAGCACGAAGGATTCCCACGATGATCACCATGTTGAGCATTCGAATGCCAAGAAGCACGGTGAACACAGACATAGCTGGTGCTGCTAATTCATAAAGCTCAGGCGAGGTCAGATTGAGACCGCCAAGTATGCTTTCCTTGAATATATACACGGCTATCGCAAGTACGATTGAACATCCAAATATCGCCTTAATAAACCAGTTTGCCATGGATTCAGCTTGTGCGAACTCGTCATTGCCTAAAGATTGACCGATCATGACCGAGCATGCGACAGCGATACCAAAGAAGGCAGAATAGCAAAGCCCTTCGAATGGTCCCATCATGCTGAAAACGGCAAGTTCGGTTGTACCCATATGACCAAAAATCACCTGATAAGTCAGAGTACCAAATGCCCACAAAATAGTGTTGGCGGTAGATGGGATCGCTAGCTTTTTAAACGAGCGTGCCAGTCTGCTTGGATCGGGTAATAGGCTTGCTCGGATAGTCCAGTGGTTCATCTTGTAAAGTACATAGCCTATGGCTACCACTTGGAATACACGAGCGATGGTGGTTGCAAGTGCGGCGCCAGCCACTCCCATAGCCTCAACGCCAAGTCCACCTTTGATCAACCAGAAGTTTAGGCCGATATTAAGGAACACAGTCAAACTGCCGAGAATCAGCGGTAGCATGGCGTTACCGGAACTACGCAGGCTAGATTCAGCAACAATAATCCAGTGCGTCAGCGTGAGCACAGGGATGCTATACCAAAGATACGTAGAACCAAGACGAATTACTTCAGCATCTGAGGTTTGTAGCAGCATGATGATCTCAGAGCCCAGGGTTATCGCTAGGGTTAACGGTATCATCAGCCAAGTGCCGTATTTCATCGCAAGCTTGGTAACGGTTTTGGCTGAGTCAGCATCACGTCGTCCCCAATACTGCGCAACCAAAATACCGTTGGCACTGGCGATACCTGCTGAGATCATGATGATCACAAAGTGCCATTTAGTTGCGATACCCACAGATGCGGTCGCTTCTTTACCAAAATCACTCACCATGAGCACGTCGGCCAACTGCAAAAGAGCAACTAGCGCACTTTGAATGGCAACAGGCAGGGCAAGACGGGTAACTTTATTGAAAAAGCCGTCAGGGATTATATTTGTCTTAGATTCATTTATATTTTGACTCGTCATACCTACCTCCATAAAAATAAGTGCTTATGAGCGGGTATGTTATTCATCTACTAGGCTATTTGGCATGTTAGAAGTCAGACAAAAGCTGTGCAAATCTGTCATGCAACAGTTTGCACCTAAAAATGAGTGGTCAGACAAGGTATTTCTGAGTCCGGAATGCAAAGAGCGCTTTCTGACGAACTCTGATATCCCAGAGTTATCGGAGAGCTGTTATTTTATGGCTGGATTGGCTGAGCTTGAGAACGGCTACGAGATCGAACGTGAAGGGGTGATGGTGCATACCTTACTGATCACCCTAGAAGGTCGTGGCATGTTGACCACTGCAAATTACGTGAAAGAGTTGGAGCCCTATTCAATGGCTGTGCTTCCAGCGCATATGCCGCACAGGTTTGAACTGCATCCAGAAGACAGCCGCTGGAAAATGGTATGGATCCTTCTAGAAACCGTGCCTAAATGGGACAACCTTATCTCTAACGGCCAAGCGGTACTGCCGTTTCAATCTAGCGAACAGATCTGGTCTTTAATGAACCTGCTTCACCTAGAGGTAGACGGACGCCCGAGTTATCGAAGGCTTCTTATTAGTGAGGTAAGTCGAATCTTGGCCGGCTTCGAGCCTAAGCCTTTTAGCTCATCCATTCGTGTGCAAACCTTGTTTAATGAAATCGAATCACAGCTGCACTTAAATTGGACAGTCGCATACATTGCAGAGCGCTGTTTCTTGAGCCAAGAGCAACTTAATCGGGTGTGCAAATCTTTGTATGGTGTCTCTCCAAGAAAGAGACTGATAGAACTTCGCATGGAAAAAGCGGTGGATCTATTAAAATATGAAGATTGGAGTGTGGGTCTAATAGCTCAGCGTCTTGGCTATCACGACCCTTACAATTTCACTCATAGATTTAGCAAGCACTTTGGCTGCTCTCCAAGAGAGTATCGAAAGCGCAGTAGGGAATAGTATGAACTTCTTGGCGCATCTGCATATCGCGGATGTCAGTAATACTAGCTTGGTGGGAAACCTGCTGGGGGACTTTGTAAGAGGTGACCCAACGGGCAAGTACCAAGAGGATTGGGTTGAAGGTATTCGAATCCACCGCTTTGTGGATAGCTATACCGATAACCACCCAGACATCAAAGCGATCCTTCCTCTATTTGGACAGCAGCGACGCTTTGCTCCAATCGCGTTGGATGTGCACTGGGACCATTGTCTAATCACGCACTGGGATAGATTTCATTCCAAGGGCTTTAAGCAGTTTTGTCGTAGTGTAAGCTCCCACACTCATCCTAAGCATGTCTCTGGTGATCTTCCTGAGCGCTATTCTAGGGTGGTGTCTTCTATGTGGGATGGAGAGTGGTTCGAGTCCTATCGCGACATGGACAACATCGGCTATGCGCTGATGCGTATGTCTAAACGCTCACCAAGAATGGCACCTTTGGCCCTCTGCCATCAACATCTTGTTGAACACTATGACGAGTTGGAACAGGTCTTTTTGCGCTTTTATCCAGAACTCATCGAAGCTGTGTCTAAAATCAAGTAAACTTGCGCCAATTCTAATGATTACATTCTGATAATGACTGATTCTTCTTTTGCAAAACTGGGTGTAGCGGAGCAATTCGTTACAACACTAACTAACCTGCATATTACCGAGCCAACTCCTGTACAACACGAAGCGATTCCATTTGTACTTGAAGGGCGAGACGTATTGGCGGCAGCGCAAACGGGCACGGGTAAAACCATTGCTTTTGGTTTGCCGATTTTGCAAAAGTTGAGTGAACAACCATCTAAGCCAGTAAACCCTCAAACACCTTGCGAGATCCGCGCCTTGGTTTTGGTGCCTACGCGTGAGCTTGCTCAGCAAGTGTTTACAGCAATCACTCAATATGGGGAATCTACTGAGCTAAAGGTAGGCGTGGTATATGGCGGTACCAGCTTTGGTGTTCAGGCAGAAATGCTGACTAAGGGCTGTGATGTATTGATTGCCACACCGGGTCGCCTGCTGGATCATCTGTTTAATAAGACGCTCCGTCTCGATACGGTTCAAACCCTAGTGCTCGATGAAGCTGACCGCATGCTAGATATGGGCTTTATGCCGGATATCAAACGCATTATGAACAAGCTCAGCAAAGAAAAACAGACCCTGTTTTTCTCTGCAACCTTCAACAAGGGCATCAAGAATCTGGCTTACAAGATCTTGAATACGCCGGTTGAAGTTGAGGTATCACCTGCGAACTCTACAGCTGATAGTGTTGAGCAGATAGTGTATCCGGTGGATAAAAAGCGTAAGCGTGAGCTGCTCTCTTATCTTATCGGTTCTAAGAACTGGCAACAGGTTTTAGTGTTCTGCCGCACAAAAGAGGGGGCTGAGGCACTTTCTAAAGAACTGAAACTGGATGGTATCCAAGCCGTTTCAATGCACGGTGACAAGAGCCAAGGTGCTCGTACTCGTGCCCTTGAAGATTTCAAATCCGGTAAGGCCCGCGCCATGATTGCAACTGACGTTGCAGCTCGGGGTATCGACATTAAAGAGCTAGAACACGTAGTGAACTTCGATATGCCATTTAAGGCAGAAGATTATGTGCACCGCATTGGACGAAGTGGGCGAGCGGGTCATAAAGGTCATGCGGTTTCTTTGATGAGTCACGACGAAGAATATCTGCTTAAAGCTATTGAGCGATTGCTAGACAAGAAGCTTCCTCAAGAGTGGCTAGAAGGCTATGAGCCAAGCCCAATTGAGAACGTAATTGATGAACCTTCAGGTCGTCGCGGTCGAAGCCGTGCTTCTGAGAAGCGGAAGATGAAGGCTAAGCTGGGTATTCATAAGAATCGTGGTAAAGCGCACAGGAAATAACAAAAAACCTCGGATGTTCATTCCGAGGTTTTCTGTTTAGGTGGCTTTGGCACCAAAACGATTCTCGCCATCTGTGCCTTTAAAACAGCCCAGGTAAACCATCAGCGCTCCAGAACCCAGATAAGGAATAAGGTTGAGAATTACCCACCAACCTTTTTTATCTAGATCATGCAGGCGTTTTACCTGAATGGCTAGAGACCACCATAGCATCAAGATACTGATTACAAACACGGCTATGGTTCCACCTGTGGATGCGTTCGCTGGGTCGTGATTACTGAAATCACCGTGTAGGCCAAATCGCATAGCGAGTATCAGGATGATGTTGAATACCCACATAGACCAATAGACTCTGCGTGTGGTACGTCCCTTAAAAGAGAAAATGTTCATAGATGAAACCGCTGATTTAGAATGCTTGAGAGGGCAGTTATAGCATTTTCGGTTTGCTGGATGGGGTGCTGAAGATAAGGTTTCAGTTACGCTAGATTAGAACCAAAAAAGGTCTAGCTGTAATGGCTAGACCTTTAACAGATACTTGTAATGCTTAGTCTTTGTTTAAAGCAGTGCTTTTAATTTCTCAACAAACACATCAATATCTGATTCGCTGATGTCCTTGTGCGTTACAAATCGCACAGGATTGCTTGGCGACATCAAGATGCCATCTTTCTCAAGCTTCTTCGCGATATTATCAATATCTACAGTCTCATCCAGCTTAGCAAACACGATATTGGTTTGAATAAAATCTGGATTAACCGAGAAACCAGGTAGCTCAGCGAGTGCAATAGCGAGTTTCTTCGCATTATCGTGATCCTCTTTCAGGCGTTTGGTTTGCTCTGTTAGCGCTAGCATGCCTGCCGCGCCTAAGACACCTGCTTGACGCATGGCACCACCCACCATCTTGCGTAGGCGGCGTGCTTTTTCAATGGTTTCTTTGTCGCCGAGAAGCAGTGAACCCACAGGAGCACAAAGACCTTTTGATAGACATATAGTCATGGTGTCGAAGTGTTTAGCAATCTCGGTAATATCTACATCCAACGCAACCGCTGCGTTATAAACACGAGCGCCGTCTAGGTGGAGTTTAAGACCGTGTTTGTTTACAAACTCTCGAGCCTCGGCAAGGTATTCAAGTGGAAGTACTTTGCCATTGATGGTGTTTTCAAGACTAAGAAGCTTAGTGCGAGCGAAGTGAAAATCGTCTGGCTTAATAGCCGCTTCAAGCTTTTTAAAGCAAAGCGTACCGTCAGGTTCGTTCATGATCGGTTGTGGTTGAATAGAGCCAAGAACCGCAGCACCGCCAGCCTCATAGCGATAGTTGTGTGCTTGTTGGCCGCATAGATATTCGTCACCGCGTTCGCAGTGAGCCATAAGACCAAGAAGGTTTGCCTGAGTGCCTGAAGAGGTAAATAGCGCCGCTTCAAAACCGTGCCGCTCTGCTGCCCAGTTTTCTAGTTTGTTGATGGTTGGGTCATCACCATAAACATCGTCACCGACAGGGGCATTTGCCATAGCGTCACGCATTTCTGGAGTGGGTAGGGTAACGGTGTCTGAACGAAAATCCATTTTACTTCCTTTGCTTTGTTCGTTTTTCACAGTTTGCCACACAACATGGCTTTTGAAACAGTGGCAATTGTCTTGGCGTCAGTAACACGCTCGTCTTGTATCATTTTAAGAAGGTCCGCAACAGGAACTTTTTGAACCTCAATTACCTCATCTTCATCTTGGGTAAGGCTATTGCTTAGAGAGAGCTCTTCAGCAACGAACAGATATTGAACTTCGTTGCAAAAACCTGCCATAGGAGTCAGTTTTCCTAGGCTGTGCCATCTCTTCGCTCGATAGCCCGTTTCCTCTTCAAGCTCACGTTTCGCTGCGGGAAGTGGATTCTCGCTTGGCTCTAACGTGCCCGCTGGAATTTCTAGTAGCCACTCTTTTAATGACGGGCGATACTGGTTAAGTAGCAGAATTGTTTTATCGTCAAGCTTGGCCAATATAACTACGGCGCCGGGGTGATCGACTGAAGTGTGAGCAGTTGACACATTATTGGGTAAAGTGAGGGTTTCCTCGGTTAGGGCGAGGTTTTTCCATTTATGGATAATTTTGCGCATAAAATCCGGTCGAGAAAGGGAATTATTGTAGAGATTATATGTCTTAGATCACGCTTTTGCTCTTGACTATAATCAACAGGTAATCGCACAAACTAAAGCATTGATCTCTATTGTTAAATCCCATTTATGGAATCTAAGTTTACGCTGTGATCAATCTCTCGTTAACTTGGTATACAGCGGTTAGTTAAATGAAATCGAGTTCATTTGTAGTTTTCTGTTGTAACATGTTGTTAACTTGGATATAAATTTAAGTAACATATCAAATGGAGTGTAGTAATGATGCAGCCTAGTCGCGTTTCACATGCAGAGCGCGCCCTGCGTTCTGAGCGGATCGATAAACTCGTAAAATATTTATCCGACGGCGTATATGAACGTGAACACACCATCAAACTCTGTCTACTCGCAGCACTTTCTGGTGAAAGTGTCTTTCTTCTCGGCCCTCCAGGCATCGCAAAAAGTTTGATTGCAAAGCGTCTAATTAACGCGTTTGAGAGCAGCACCTATTTCGAATATCTGATGACTCGATTTTCTACACCTGAAGAGGTGTTTGGTCCGCTAAGCATTCAAGAGCTGAAAGATAACGGCCGCTATGTGCGTCTTACTGATGGCTATCTACCCAAGGCGAATGTGGTTTTCCTCGATGAGATCTGGAAAGCAGGTCCAGCAATTCTGAACACTCTTCTTACGGTCGTTAATGAAAAGACCTTTAAAAACGGCAACGACATCGAAAAGGTGCCTATGCGCCTATTGATCTCCGCTTCTAATGAACTGCCGGATGAAGACAGCGGTCTTGAGGCGCTTTATGACCGTATGCTGGTTCGCATCTTTGTTAACCGTATCCAAGATAAGCGCAATTTCTTCAGCATGCTTACTGTTGGCACCACTCAAGAGGCGGAAGTGCCTGATGACCTTAAGATCTCCAATCAGGAATACTCTGAATGGCTGAGCGAGCTTGACCAGTTACCTTTGAGTGAAGAACTGTTCGACAAACTTTATCTACTGAAAAGTATGCTTGAGGAGCGTCATCAAGAGTCTGAAACTACACTTAAGGCGGATGACTTGTATGTCTCTGACCGTCGTTGGAAGAAGGCGGTAAAACTTCTTAAGGCCAGTGCCTTCTTTAATGGACGTCAGAAGATCAATGCCCTTGATCTTATCCTTATCCAAGACTGCCTATGGAACAGCCCTGAATCTCGAGTGATAGTGCGCGAGGTAATGCGTGACTTTGCACTGAACCATGCGTTTGGACAGAGCGATATTCTACATGTTATCGAGAGCAGTAAACGCACCCTAGAAGATGTGCAGTCTGAGATTGAAGTACAGAACAGTCTTCAAGTCGCTCATGAGGCCGCTGGTGGCTTGCTTCGCAAAGAGGGTTTTAAGCTGAATCTTGATGACTGGCGCGTGCACAAGGTTGGTCCAACCGGAAACTTAGTTAAGTTGGTTCTGTTGCAGAGTAACCTCTCGGTGTCAGAACATGAGAAAGGCGATTCACGTTGGGTTTATGTTCCACACAACGACCTAGTGAAAGTGGTTTCTCAGGGCGGTGGTGATGTTTATGGCTACGTAAACCAAAATACCAATATGGTTTCTCTAAAGCTTGCGTTGGATGCAGATGACAACCTAGTGATTAAAGACATCGCGAATCGCTCCGTGCTAGTGGGTCTTGTTACCAACAAGGGCCTAGATGTAGAGACCCATCAGAAATGGCACGGGCTGGCGAAAAATGCGGTGGATGAACTCGAGAAAGCAGAGCTTACCCTTACTAAGGTGCGCTCAGATTTTCATGGCGCACTGCCACACAACTTTATCGAACCTGAACTTCCAACTGCGATGGAGTCCGGACTTCAAAACCTGGCTGATTCTTTGGTTGCGGCTCAAAGCCAATCTAAGAAACTGGCTCAACGTATTGGCTTTATGGCCGATTACTATTCTGAATAAGGTGTTATAAATGCTCGGTGTAGACGCCCTTAACTTAGCGATATCGGTAGCAGACTCAGGCATGGTTGAGAGTGCGGTGAACGATCTTATTGGTCGTAGCCAGGTGCTCATGGCTTCAGAAAAGCCGGGTATGCAGGCGTCGATGAAGAACCACGTTTTTAAGTGGCGTAAAACGGTGAAAAGACGCATTACTAAGGTGTGCGAGACCGAGCAGATCCAAGAAGAGTTGGCGCTGTATCAAGAGGTGATTCACTGGGATGAAGCCCAGTTCGATCAGGACATCAACTCAATCGTTAAGAAGCTTGAGAAGAAGAGTAATTTCTATTTTCAGGGTAAAAAACTTTTGGATAGACAGAAAAAGACACCAAACCCTATGTTTGCGCACTTCTTCTGTGATCAGTGGTATCAGTCCCTTTATAACGCCATCAAACAACTTCAGCTTAATGAGTTAGAGCAGGATAAGCAGAAGTTCCTCGATGACCTATACAATCGCATGGAAAACATGAAGAACATGCGTCAGTTGGGTGGAGAGGGCGATGAAGCGCAATTAGGGCGCCTATGGGATATGGCGGCGGCCAAGTTGTCTCGAACCGATGTTAAAACCATGGCGACCTATGCCAAGTTTTTACGAAAGCACAGTGGTCTTAAAGAGATAGCCAATGAACTGGGTCGTATGGCGAATCAAGTGGACGATCCGGATCTTCAGATCACACCGGCTGCCGATTTTGAGGTAGTGGAAGAGCACTCTGACGAGGCCACGGATGATATCGTGGGCATCCACGAGAGCGATGATCTTAGCAAGATGCTACCCAATGAAACTATGTTTCTTGCCTATCCGGAGCTTGAGGTTATTTTCTACAAGCACCTAGTCGATAAGCGGTTGATGAACTATCGCACCTCGGGTAAGGCACGCACCCTACGTAAGATAAATGCGCAAACTCCTGCCCATAGCGATGTAGAAGTCGAGAAAGGTCCGTTTATTGTCTGTGTGGATGCTTCTGGTTCCATGAGTGGCTTTCCAGAGCAGTGCGCTAAGGCTATCGCGTATGCTCTGATGCAGATTGCAATGGCTGAAAAACGTGACTGCTATGTAATCTTGTTTTCTACAGAGCAGATCACCTATGAACTAACCAAGAAGGATGGATTGAGAGAGGCGAGTGATTTCTTGTCCTATACCTTCCACGGCGGTACAGACTTTGAGCCCGTGCTTGAGACCTGTATTGAACTCATGCACAGCGACAAATACCGCAACGCCGACATGGTTGTGCTGTCAGACTTCATAGCACCTAAGCAGTCCGATGAGATGATAGCTAAGGTAGAAGACCTGAAAGCGAAACACAATCGCTTCCATGCGGTGAGCCTTTCAAAATATGGTAACCCTGATCTTCTTGAGATCTTCAGTCACAACTGGAGTTATCACCCTGGTTTAGTCGGGCGTTTTGTCCGTAAATTCTAATTTTAAGCCCTGAGTAATTGCTCGGGTCTTTTCTTATCAGCCGTTTTTGTTGCCTTAACATTTAGTTAGTTTATAGTATCGTGTACCAAAAAATATTTGTGATTCGAAATGACAATAATAAAAGGTCTGCTGATTTGCTTGCTGGGACTTGGAGCCATGTTGTTTGGCGCTAAATCTGTGGTATATAACTCTACTTTGATGGCGTTTGGTCACCAAACCTTAGGCAAGATCGTTTCTTTTGACGAACTCCATTCTGAGGGAAAGCGGCTGTATAGCGCTGAAGCTGAGTTTGAGATTGCGGGTAAGACCTTTAAAACCACACCCGAAAACTACGTGTTGAAACGTCGCTTTCGCACCCACGATTATGTTCTGGTGACCTATCTACCACACGACCCTAATTATTCAAAGATCAGCAGTGATATTAGAGTTGGCAATGTCGCTTATCTCCCGATGGGAGTGGGGGCTTTAGCCATGTTGTTTGGAGTAGGGCTCGCGACAGGACGGGTTAAGAGAGTGGATGGGTAGATAATTCGTACACTGCGAAACGGCGCCATATTGGCGCCGTTTTGCTTATAACCTAAGTAAAAGCTTAATTTAGTAGTAGAAGCTTGGGTCATCGGCAGTGATCAGTTTTTGTAGCGGTTCACTGCCATCGAAGAACCATACCTCAGCTAGGAGAACTTGATTCTGTGATGGAAAGGTCAGCTCCATGCTTGCTTTGCCGTCTGCCAGTGGCGTACCAGAAACGCGGTGACGGTAGTCAGGTTTGAACTCACCTCCTTGCTCATCAAATTCTGAATAGATGGACAAATATGCTTTGTCAGAGGTCAGGGCGCTGATGTCTACATCTACAGTCAGTTGCTCTGTCGGGTCGTAATTAAAGTCATCCGGTACAACCAGTTCTGATGTCTTGCGGGTTTCAGCATTTTCTTGTGTTGGCGTGGTTACTTCCGCAGTTTCAGTTACTGTTGGGGTGGATGAAGAGCTACCTCCGTCCGAATTGCTAGAGCCACCTGAGCCACCGCCACATGCTGTTAGTACGCCAAGAGAGATAAATGATAGTGCGATATGTGATTTCATAACTAAATTCCTTTTCAATTATTGATAGATTTTTGAAGCTCTGCCGCGGTTGAATTTGTGCCAAGTTTTCTTGCGCTCACCACCTGATTCAGCGAACTCAGCAAACTCTGGGTAGGTTTGAACTAGGTCTTCACGCTCCACTGGCCATTTCCATTCTTCAACAATCAGTAGTGCCCAAGGAAGGTTGTTAGAGGTCTTGAAGTAGCGTCCTTGAGACGGGTCACTGGTATCGACACCTAGCTGCCATAGCGCTTCTTGATTAAATTTCTCCGTTGGTGCGGTATCCGCTAGATGAACCTCCCACTGACGACCTGGGTGGTACGGCAGACCTTCACCGTGGTAGTAACCTGGGGTCGCGAAGATAAATGGGTCGTACGGCGCAGCCATAGTGTTATTTACTTCTGTGGTTCGAGCAAACGAGATGTGTAAGTCAAACGCGAACTTCTCGTTTTCTTTACAGTCCATACGTGTGCGATAAAAGCGACAGTCACTGGCATGTTTATCTAACAGGTCATTAGCTACGATAAAGATTGCCTCGTTAGCGTCGAGCTCTAAGCCAGAATCTACTTGTAAATCTCCATTGTGGTACTGGCGAGTAAGTGTGGTATCGATGTCAGCGCTTAAGATGCCCGGTAGGCGCACTGCAAAACCGTTGTGATAATCGGCGCCAACAGCGGCTAGTCGTCCTTGAACTCGTGATTTGACCACCTCGCCGTCACGCAGTATCTCTGTAATGCGGTAGTGCATGACCACATCATTCATGTCGTAATCTGCGGTATATGGCCAGTTATCTTCATAGGCCAAGGTTGCATAGCCTTGTTCACTTGGGAAGTAACGTACACTGATACCCTCACCGGTCACATTGATTGTATAATCTTCTACTTCACCAGAGGTAGCGCCACCAAAATAGTCCAGTCCAGTTTGCTGACTAAAGCGGAATCGAGCCCAGGTACTGCCGATTGCTGCGTTAGCTGGCACAGTAAAGTAGAGTGGATTGTTTCCTTGGTCTAACTCTGCGTCCTGGAACACATGTTCGCCTTCATCATCAAAGTCACCGTCTTGGTTCCAATCAAACCATGCTGACAAATAGCCGGAGGTTGAAGCTTGCAGGTTAACAAGTGAATCTAGGCCTGGTTCAATAGCGGTAACAAAACCAACGCCATCTTCATCATTTAGGCCTGTAGAGTTATCGCTAAGTGGGGTAACCATACCGTCCTGCTCTCCATCGGGGGCGGTACCTAGGTAGGTCATGCCGTCGATAGCGTGGCGAGGACCGTTGCTCGCAAGGGTAGTGAAGTAGGAATCTGGCGCGTCACCAAAGTCGATATTAGAGTCTTCATCAATCAGAGGTGCGTTAGCACAGCGAGCGCCGTCGTTTTGAGAAGAAGAAGGACCATCAGCAAACTTCACCGCTGGAACATCTCCCTCAGCAATTTTTGCTGGGTCTGAAAGGTCGATACGATAGATAGCACCGTCTTGGTTTCGTGCAACATAGTAATAGCCGTTTACATCGAAATAGCCTGCGCCAAAGGTACCGGTTTCTCCGGTATCACCAATAGCGGTTGCAGCGCCGGTATTTGGGTCGAACTCGTACAAGACGCCGGAGTTGTTGTCTACGCCATACAGTTTTTCTGTATCCGGGTGGAAGGCAAAATCGGTCAGGTTAACGGTTGCTGTATCGGAGATCATAACCACGTCTAGCACAGCATTTGGGTCGTTATCCAGTGGTGTTAGGTCGATTTTATACATGCCTTTACCTTTGCGGTATAGGTAGTAGTGGCTGTTAAACACATCACCAACATAAAAGGTATAGCCCGTTGGCAGGTTAGAGGTATTAACGATCTCCGCTTGGAAATCCTCACCTAGACGAACGATCTGCTTGTTGCTGGTGTCGTAACCGTAGATGTAGCGACCATTAAAGTCGAAGCCTACGCCGTTTATGTTGGCATCCAAACCTGTATCGCCTTGTAGCAACTGGTTCTGACCGGTCACTAGGTTTACACCATAGACCTGTACAGGGTTTGCTTGAAATAGGTATGCCTTACTTGGACAGGTGTTAAATGGGGCGGCCTGAGTGCTAGGCAAAAATGAGGCTGCTCCTAACACCAGTGCTCCTTGGCATACCTTTGAGATAATGGTTTTGTTCATCTTGATGTCCCTATCATGGTTGTTACTTGTTGTTCACTGATAAGGTTTCAATATGCGTGCCAACTATTTGGTGGCTAATTGAAGGCGTTTTATTTCAATTTGAGAAAGGCACTCTCAATATAAGAATGTGTTTGATAACTGAAAAAAAAAAGCCCACCGAAGTGGGCAAAGGGACAAGGAGAGAGTGATGTCATTAACGGCCGCGACCGTCCACCATTATGATCAGAGTTTTAAAGGCGATTGATAGATCTGTTATCAACCAAGTGGTTAGGTTTGCGTGCGAGAGCGCGTAGCTGTGGTCATAACCAACCTTAGAGCGAACGTCTTCAATACTGGTATCGTAACCTTGGTTTACCTGTGCAAGACCTGTAATGCCAGGCAGTACGCCATAGGTTCGGTCAGCGAAGAATGGAATTTCTGTCTCTAGGGTTTGGTAGAAGCTTGGTCGCTCAGGACGAGGGCCAATCAAAGACATCTCACCTTTTAATACGTTCATTAGCTGAGGAAGTTCATCAAGGCGAGACTTTCTTAAAAAGCGTCCTACGGCTGTGATGCGAGGATCATTTTCTGTTGCCCATACCGCGCCCGATCTTGCCTCTGCGTCTTGATACATGGTTCTAAATTTTATGATTTCAAAAAGCTGCATCTGCTCGGGTGTAGAGCGGCCTACTCGAAGTTGTTTGTAGAAGATAGGGCCTCGCGAGTTGATAGCGATAGCCAGAGCGATAAATGGAAACAATGGTAGCGTAAGGAGTAGAACCAGACCTGCGCCTGCAAGGTCAAACACGCGCTTGGCGGTGCCTACATTTTTATTGCAATTAGTTAAAGCGTACATAAGAAATTCCTTTTCTAGTGTTTACGGGCTAGATAGCTAAGGCCACCGATCAAATTGGCTGTATGACCAGATAGCAAATAATGAATTAGTTGTAGTGGTTTAAACTTCAGAACGACTGGTGCTGCCACACCCAAGATACCTGTGAGATATATAGAGACCTGTCCCCAGAACAGCCATTGAAAAGGGGTTACTTCGTATAATGCAAGGCTTGTGCCTAGACATATCAGCATCAGGTAAGGGGTGAGTAGGCGAAGTCCTTTCCCAGAGAAAAAAGCGAATGCGATAGTGCGAAACTTGGGATGGAACAGTTTAAGTAACACCAAGGCTTGCTGCATATTACCAGCTGAGATACGAAGGCGACGCTTAAAGTCTTGCGTAAGGTCCGTTGGTTCAAGCTCAGTTGCAACTACATTGGTTTCATAGTGCGCCTCATAGCCTTTACTTACAATCTGCATTGGCAGAATGAAGTCATCATTGATGGTGTTGTCGTCTAGAGTCTCAAACAGTTTGCTTCTAAATGAGTAGAAAGCGCCGTGTGAGCCAATGCTTGTGGCAAGGTCTGCTTCCGCACATTTGATCAAGCCCTGATAGCGCCAGTATTGCTCTTCGCCCTCACTGCCAGCTTGCAATAGAGTGTAGGTTCCGTTCACCACGCCTACATTCTCGTCTTGGAAGTGTTTAGCGCAGACTAAAAGGGCGTCAACCGATACCAGTGCTGAGACATCGCTCAATACGGTTACGTCACTAGTCACCATGCGCATCGCTTGGTTGATTCGTGCGACTTTACCTCGGTTGACTCCATCATCGAAGATTTCAAATAGTGTATCCGAGCAGATGGCTTCTTGTATGGTCATACGCGCAATGCTTGCTGTGTCGTCGCTACAACCGTCGCACAATATGATCACTCTTAATTTATCTCTCGGATAATCCAAGCAAGCAATATTGCGGATTTTCTCTGCAATCCACTCTTGCTCGTTGTAAGCAGGCACCACGAAACTTACTGAAGGTAGATCTTTATCATCGTGCTGAGTTTTGTAATTTCTATCAGAAGTAATCGACTTAGGTTTAGTGCGACTAACCAAAAACTTAAGCAGCAGGGGATAACCGACATGGTGGTAGATAATTAAGAGACTCGCTACAGTGAACAGAGCGGCTAAACCTATTTGCAAATTGGTCATTATGCATACTCCTTCTTAACCGCAAGTTGGGCATATTTTTGCGTCATGATTTGGATAGAATGATGAGTTTGAACATACTCTCGCAGATAATTAGAGTTACCCTGTAACCCTGCTTTGAGCGCTTGTGATAAGCCAATGACGCCTCTATGCTTCACCAGCAGTGAGCCTTGTGGCGCCAAGGTTTCAGAGGTGGCACCAACATCCGTAGCGACGGTGCGACAGCCACATGATTGAGCCTCTAGCGTGGCAAGAGGGAAGCCTTCGCATTGTGATGGCTGACAAAATAGGTCTAGGGCACTGTAAAAATGGTCGACGTGCTCAATTTGCCCTAAAAAATAGACACGGTTTTCTAGACCAAGTGAGCTAGCCAAGTCTTTTAGTTGTTCTTTTTGGCTGCCAGAACCTGCAATCGCTAGGGCGATATCTTGAGGAAGAAAGCGCATTGCTTTGATAAGAAGAGCATGGCCTTTCACCGTCTCTAGTCGACCGGCACAACCCACCAGTGTTTTACCTTGGGGTAAGCCAAACAGCTGTCGTGAAAGGGCTTGAGATCGTGGCTTAAATTTATTGCAGTCTATACCGTTGGTAATGGTACTGATTTTAACGGTAGGGAAGTGACGTTGTAGCTTTTTAGCAACCAAATCAGCATCGGCTACCAGCCTTGGCTTGGCAATCTTTAGCAGCAGCTTTTCAAGCATCTGGTGCTTTGGATTATCTAGGTGCCAAGCATCGTGTTCGGTGTGGATATGGGTGAGGTTCAGTCCTTTTAATGCTAGGCCTGCATAGATAAGAGGCCCGATATGATGAGAGTGCACCACATCCACATCTAAGCTCGAAACAACACTTCTGATCCTTGCACTTAGAGTGAAAGAAAAGCCTGAGTCTTTGTTCATAAAGATGAGCTTGTCAGAAAAGGCTTCCAGTCTTGGCCAAGCTTCAACAGCTTCTTGTTTGTTTCCTTCAAGGCTTAGGATATAGGTGTCCCC
The DNA here is from genome assembly GCF_024347675.1 of Vibrio ishigakensis. Classification (NCBI taxonomy): domain Bacteria; kingdom Pseudomonadati; phylum Pseudomonadota; class Gammaproteobacteria; order Vibrionales; family Vibrionaceae; genus Vibrio; species Vibrio ishigakensis. Next base: position 1,423,068 of record NZ_AP024882.1, read on the forward strand.
TGAGCCTGTTCTTAGCATCTCTAATGCCAAACTCTCTATACCGCCAGGGCGTAGATGTTGAACTATGTGTAGGCTTCGTCCTTGATTTAGTCGCTTCATGATAAGCTCCTCACTTTCCTTTGCTTTAGGTATTGCAGGAGCTGTGCCAACTAAATGATTGGATTTTGGCTGATTTTTTCTCATTTTGAATTTGAAAACGACAAATTGAGAATCAATAGAGACAAAACTCCCAGCGCTTGGCTGGGAGTTTTGTATTGGCTGGGTGTTTTAACTTTAGTAAGTTTGAGTGAGGACCAGCACCTTTGGCGGTGCTTTAATATCTCTTGGATTGCGTACGGTGGAATCAAATAGCTCCATTAATATAGCCAGCCCAATTCCAAGTCCAATTCCCGCAAATACTCCAGCAATAACGAATATTATCGAAGGGAGGTTTGATGGTCTGCTCGGAGTATAGGGCCTATCGATAATTTTAACGCGCTTAGACTCTTCAAATTCACCCAGCGAGCCGGTCAGTTGAGCCATTTCGTAACGCTGTACCAGTTCTTCATATAGCTGCTGTTTAAGTTCTACATCGCGCTTTAATCTGTGGATCTGTTTAACTTTATCACCAAATCCTTCTGCTACTTTCTCTTGCTTTTCAATCATGGTTCGGAGAGTAGCGGTTTCTTCTTTTAAAGACTCATAGCGGCCGCGAACTTCTTGTAGACTCTGCAATTGAGACATAAGGAGGGGCTGTACCGAGCCAGAAATCTGCAGCTTTTGACTGCTGGCCATATCCCACAATTGATCGCTGTTTAGGGTAGGCGTGTCGGAACTCAAAAGCAGGGTGCGCTCTTCCTCTAAGCGATCTAGTTCTCGCTGCTTAGCTTGCACCGCACTGTGGTTATCTGTGTACTTGGCGCGAAGCAGCGTAAGCTCACTGCGGTTCTCAATGATCCTCTCTTCTATGCGGCCAATCACAGGATTGGTCTTGGACAGTTGTTGATCTAAGCTACCTAAACTTTTGCTCACACCCACCAGTTCCGCTTCTTTTTCGGCAAGGGTTTGCTTTAAAGAAGCGATACGCGAGTAGGTTTGCGATTGAAGCTCAGGGGTAAGCGCTGAGTGCTGATTGGTATAGTCGGCCAGAGCTTGCTCTGATTGCTGAAGTTGGGCAAATCGTTGGTCAATATGCTTTTTTAGAAACTGACTTGAATCACGGATAGAAGAGCGCTCTGGAGCTAGAAGCTGTTCGATAAAATGGGTGGTAATGGACTCAAGCATCTCCTTCATTCCCTCAGGATTGGATGAGGTGTATTGGATCTTTAGAAGATCCTTACCCATCTGATTGACCCTAAGGTGCGCGGCAATATTTTGGATGACTCGCTCTTTTTCCGCTTCCGTCGTGTTTTCGTTGATTAACCCTTGTTCCAAGGCAACTTTTTGCAGGATGTGGCGGCTTTTTAATAGAGTCTGCACCGCATTTAGACGCTCATTAAGCATCGCGGATACCGCTATGTCTTGCAGAAATGGATTCATCTTAGCGGTTTCTTGGATAAGCATGCTAGTGTGCGCGGTGTAAGAGAGCGGTGCTAACTTAGAGACGCCAAGAGCTACAAATGGCAATACCAAGATAGGCACAACAATCACCCATCTGCGACGCCAGGCTGCCAAGAAGATAAGCAAGAATCTTTGCTTTAGTTCACTCATAGTGCCTCCAACAAGGTGTCTAGGTAATGAGATTTGTTCTCCCAACTGTGCGCTCTGGCAATCTCAGGGTTTGGTGCAGTCAGTTGGCTAGGACTTTGTAGCCACTCAACGATTTGTTCTGCGCTTTGGTAGATGTTTAACTCACTACTGTATATATCAACAGCTGGATAGCTTGAAGTGATAATCGGTGTACCGGCAGTTATATACTCTAATAATTTCAGAGGGTTACAGGCTTGTATCTGTTCGTTGTTTTTAAAGGGAAGCCAGCTTGCTCTCCAGTTTTGTACATAGCTAGGTAATTCATGGTGAGGTTTGGGGCCAAGTAGGTGAATATTATCTAACTCTTTAAACGGATTATCAGATAGCTCATTTTTGCCAATAAAGACGAAATCCCAGTTGGGCATATACTCGGCAACTGTGTTGATAAGCTCGTAATCAAGCCACTCAGACAAACTTCCGTAGAATCCAACTACAGGTTTAGAGCTTGGAAGATCGGCAGCGGGCTTTACCTTGGTATTAAACAGTTCAAAGGAAACGCCATGCTTTAATAGCTGGGTTTTTTCTTTGGTGAATCGAGTGCGTAGTACTTCGCTGGCGGTGAGTACTAGATTGGCTTTTTGGGCTAACTTTTGTTCATGCTTTGCTACCGTTTTGTGGTCTACACCTGCAAGGGCTGAGAAGTCATCGCCACAGTAGTAAACGTTGGCCGACTCGTTTAACTCACCGCATAGGTCTGCAGTAGTAGGCAGTGATGACCAAAGGATTGGGTTTTTAAGCTGGTGTCGCTCAATAAGACTTTGAAGTTGTCGCTTCATTAACCATTTAGCCAAGACACGCTCTGCACTGCCGCTTGGCGCAGGTATGGTCTTAATATTGACCACCTTGATGTGGCTAGGTACATGACTTGTAATACTTGAAGTGGCTGAAGGAAGAAGTTTGTTCAAAGCACGGCGGGCATCTTTTAGTGACAGTTTTGGTTTACGCAGTCCGATAGAATTGACCCATAGGATCTTGCGCTCACTATTTAAGTGAGTAATCAGATGTTGAGTGCTCGAGGGAAGACCACCGAAGTCTTCACCAAATACGATAAGATCACGCATCTTGAACCTCCTTTTGGTCACCTGAGATATCCTTGATGACCTTCGCTGGGTTACCCGCTGCAATAACGTAATCAGGGATATCCTTGGTGACTACACTGCCAGCGGCGATGACTGCGCCTTTTCCTATAGTCACACCGGATTTAACTATGACATTACTTCCAAGCCAGGCGTCTTTCTTTAGATGGATCTCTCCGGTTTGGTTTAGGGTGTCAGGCATACCTCGTGCGCGCGCGTTTGCATCGATGGGATGACCTGAATATCCAAACAGGTTACATCCACCGGCAATACGCACGTTATCTTCAATAATGACCCGACTGCTGACAGCGATGGTTACCTGCCAACCGATGCCGACATTGTTACCAATAAAAAGCAGAGGCTCTGGATAGTGGCTACTGGCTGAAAAGGTGGTTTGTCCGGATATACGGCAGTTGTGCCCAATCTCTATATTTAGTGGGCCGGAAACAAAAGGTGTTCCGGTATAAAGAAGGAATTGTTTGCCTACACGGTTGCAGCGACCTTTGAATGCGGGTGTGTAGACCAGTGCTTGTGTGAAGAAGGTCATTGCCGAGCTCAGGGTTTGATATCCTATGCGCACTGCCTTGCAATACAGTATAGGTAGAGGCAGGTCTGCGGTTCTCATCGATTTAACCAGATTAAACAGACGGCGCTTCATGGGACTGTCGCCTTGTTTTAGCCAAGTCTTAAGCTGATGTTGAGTGAAAAGAGTCATTCGTCGTCCTTGATATTTCTTGTTTCCTACCAAGGGTGTTACATAAAGCGTGCCAGTTTTTATTGAGTGGTTTGGACGGTAACCTGTTGTTGTTTCTCATTCTGAGAATCGATTTGTACAATGCGCGAGATGGCAATGATGAGCGCAGCCAGGATATAAATAGGCCATACGAAGCCTTGGGTTAGGAAGGTGCCTGAAACGACAGTGCCTATCATGCCAGCGTAGACCGCACCTGAGGCGCTGTACAGATAGGGTGATTCGCAGTTTGATATTTGTTGAAGACTATTGTGAGCGGTGCGTATCAAACTGATGATCAAAATGATAAATACAAGAAGGCCAAGAAAACCTGTCTCAGCGAGTACTCCGAACCAGGTGCTGTGCACCGCATGATTCAAACCATCCCAGTGAGAGCTGTAGAAGAAGTAATTTACATAAAAGTTGTTTAGCCCCACACCAGTGAAGGGGTTATCTACTGCCATTTTGGCGGCAGCTTCCCACGCATATAGACGTCCCATTGCAGAAGCATCTATACCTGCTTCGGCTGCGCCCCCTGATGCTCGAGAGCCAATCCCCGCAACCACATACAAAACCAGAGCACCTACAGCCCCCAGCGAGAAGAATAGAACCTTAGAGCGGATCATTCGGTAGCCAAACACGGCGCATACGCTGAGCATTCCCAATAACCCACCTCGACTCTGTGTGGCTATGATGGCGGTAAATAGGCACACCACCACCACAATTGAAATGAAACGAGCAAAGCCCGTGAGCTTAGTATTCAAGGAAATAGATAGGGAAAAGGCAAACGGGAACAGCAGCACAAGCGCTAGGTCGTTAGGATCGCCAAGCATAGAGCCAATTTGACGGCCTATGGTCACGCGACTTCCTTCAACCAACCCAATGCCCATTGCCGCGTTATAATTGGCGACCATCGCCACGAGTCCGCCTGCGAGTATGATGGCCCAGCACGCCTTTGTGAGTTGCTCCTTATCATTGACCACCCACAGAATGGCAAGCGTCATCACCATTATCTTCCAATAGATACCAGAGAAGTTACTCCAAGCGATATCTCGATTAGAGGCGAAGATGATGCCTAAAGTCACTAGAACCCAGAACAGGACCAGCCAGTTGAGACTATGATGCCAGTAGAGCTTCAGCTTCCTGCTTATCACTAGGTGCCATCCAATGGAAGCAAGAGCGCCGAGAGAGAGCAGCAGTGGCAACTTGAACGGCATTAAGGCTGGCACTACCTCATGGATCCTAAAAAAGCTGAATATGACAAATAGCAGGATGAGCCAGAACAGGTTTCTTACCACGCCCAATATCGCAATAGGTAGAAGCGCCAAGGCCACTCCTACGGCCGGATGTGGGATAAGAACCCAGGCTCCGGTTATGACTGCGATATAGATCAGGGCTAGATAAGGCATTATGCCGACACTCCTTGTCTTTGCACTAGGGCTCTCCCAAGAGTGAGTTGCAAAGCAAGCGCCAGCAAGATCAACCAAGGGGTAATACCTTTATAAGCAAGAAGCAGTCCAACTATCGGAAGGACCATTGCAGTAGAGAGTCTTGACAGGCTAAAGGGTAGTGAGTAAGCACGCTGAGAAATGAAGCAAATGGTTAAGGCGCGGCCCAATTGAGCCAGACCTAGAGTAAGCATAATTGTCCAGATGGACAGCTCTTGATGCATAAACAGGGAGCTTAGCGCTAGGATAACAACGCCAAGGTTGATCCAAAATAGCGGTAAGGTGCGCCCTTTAACTAGGCTGCCAAGGTTTAAAAGCTCCCCCCATTCTTTACCAAGGGCCATGAGAAGGGTACCTACAAGCAGTAGTGCACTAGGGTTATAAACCTCTGGTAAAGCGTATTGGATAAACAGTTGTCCGAAGCACAGTACACACATCGTAAGCATCCCAACTAGGGTGATACCCATTTCTGTATAACTCGCCGCCTGTTCAGGGTGTTCTTTTGCAAGCTTGATCCGCTTTGGCATCCACCACATGCCAAAGGGCTGAATAAGAAAGCACATGGCCAGCGCAAACTTAGCCGCGATTGCATATTGCCCTAGCACCTCAAGGGAGGTGTTGCTGGCAATGATCCAGCGCTCGGAGCCATTAAGCCCAAAAGCCACCAAGCCAGAGAGCATCAGGGGCAAGCAGTATTTTAGTGAAACCTTAACTAAGCGTTTACTTGGGCGGGTAATCTTTAACTTTGAGCTGTATAACGAGCACATAAGCTGAACTAAATGTGCCATAAACGCCGATAGCAATACGCCCTGAACGCCATAGCCAAGGTTAAGAGCCAGTAGTACACATAGCGCCTGAACCAGAGCGATACCGAGGCTGATCTTGATAAAGGCAAGGGTCTTATTTTGCATGCGAAGCCACACCATACAGATAGCAAGGGGGCTCTCGATAGACAGCGAAATAGCCAAGATATAGAGGCTAGATTGAGAGATAAGTTGACCTTCTCCGACACCTGTCACTAAAGCAAGAGCAACAATCGAGCAAATAAGGGATAGACCAAAGGTGAGGGTGAAGATTTGGTTTGCGCGCGTTAAGCCGTTTTTGGTGGCGAATCGATAAAGCGCCTCATGCAGTGCGAACGAGATAAGGATGCCAAGCACTGCCATAGTGGTAGCAACTAGCTCAAGTTCACCCATTTCAGCAGGGGTTAAAAACCGGGTGAAGATTGGCAGCATGATAAGAGACAATCCCTTGCTAAGGGCAATGGAGAGCGCAAATGCGGCCATTTGAAACTTGGGGTTCTCTTTCATGGTGTTAATCCTGTTTAGCAAGACTAGCAATGGGTTGTGATGCCAATAGAGATTGAGCTATCTCTTGATAGGCTTTTTCCGCTGTATATTGCCTAGCAATGGCCTGTCCACTCATGCCTAAATGCCAGAAACACTCTTTACGGTGTAGGACCATTCTCAAAACTGAATGTAGGCTTTGTGCATTGTTCGGCTCGTATTTCAGGCAGTGCTGCCCCTCGACCAATATGCGATCCCAATAGGCACCATCCCGCGGAATCACCACGATAAGACCGCAGGCTAGGGCTTCTAGGGTTGATAAGCCAAAGGGCTCATTGACGCTGGTGGAGACATATACATGACTGGTGGCACGGATCTGGTCCAGATCTTGTGGGTTCTCATGCCAATGAATATGTTTGATGTCGCGATCGATCTGGCATTGCTCTGCTTTGGTTTGCTGAGGTTTGATATAGCAGACGTTGGCGTGTAAACAATGGTTCAGGCCTTGTGTTTGCATTGCCTCAGTAAGAAGGTCCAGCCCTTTCCACTTTAAGAGAGATGCGGCCCAGAATACGCTTATTGGTAGACTGTTTTCTATCTGAGGCTTAGGCCATTTCGATAGACCATTGATGAAAGGAACAAAGTTTTGTTTAAGCACTTCAGCATCAAGGCAGAACTGAATACTGGCTTTAGCAGAGGGCAAGTAGAAAGTGGTATGTCCTTGATTTAGGCACCAATGACTAGATCTGGATTTAGCTATTGGACCGTGGATAATCTGGATGAGCTTAATATTAAACAGGTGCGCCACTAGGTAGGCAGCCAGATCCACACCAGGCCCGCTTGCAACCACGATTTGGCTCGGAATAGAGGCGCGAACCAACAGTAATCTAAACATTAGCCAGCCAATTGCCATGCAAAAATAGAGCTGTTTAAACCAGTATCCCAACCCTTTCGTCTGGGCTAGCAGCAACTCTGGAGTTCTCAGCATTGCTGAGTCTTGGCAATTGAGGTCTTGCCAGCTATTTAAATGAGAAGAAAGAACCTCAATGGGCAGTTGGTTAGAAACAAGATTTAGCGCCGCCGTGGTCGCAACCTTTGAGCCGCCGTGAAAGGGTATAGGGTCAAACAGCAAAACGTATCTAGCGAGCTTCATAACTGCCTCCTTTCAGGACTCGGGTGCTAACTAAGGTTTTCAGAGGTGACATTAGCGACAGCCAAGAGGGTTTAGATTGGCTGCGCATGATGGTGTGGTATTGCTCTTCTAAAGCCTTTGTGTTGGCTTGAATGGAGAAGCGCTGCTCAGCACGTTGGTACCCTTGTTTGGCGAGATCTTGATAAAGTGCTCGATTGCTCAGGGCTTTATCGACACATTCAACCAACTCTTGCTCGTTCTCAAACAAGAGGCCACTGATGCCATGCTCGACGACCTCCGGAATACCACCGACATTGGAAGCTATGACTGGAAGGTGTTGCCAAAATGCTTCTACCAGAACGAGACCGAATGCTTCACTTCGAGCGCCACTAATAAAAAGGTCCGCTTCAGCTAGATAGTCGCTGACGTTGTTAACCTCTCCAACAAAGTGAACCTGCTGTGCTACGTCAAGACGGACAGTTAAACCTTTGAGTTTGGCTCGTTCTGGCCCTTCGCCAATGATGACTAGATGGCAGTTTTCTTCAAATTTAGAAAGTGCTTCAATGATGCGGTCAAAGCCTTTTCGGTGTATCAGAGAACCCACGCTGATAAGAACCTTTGCATCGTTTGGGATCCCTAGAATCTGTTTCAGGTTAAGCTTGGAGGCGGTCGTTTCGGGCACTCCGTTATAGATAACGTTTAGATTCTCTTTTGGGTAACCATCTTGGTTTAAGCCAATGGATACAGCCTTACTCACGGTGACGAGATTAGGCACCAAATTGAGACCTAGAGAGAGTCGGTCGTGCAGATTGTAGTGACAATGTAACTGGCAGAGGTGAGGAATGCCCTTGATCCTTGCTGCTAGGGTTACCCATTGGCAGGGCGCGGCGCTGTTGATGTGGATGCAGTCGATCTGCTTTTCATCAATGAGGGTTAATGCATGCTGAAGCTGTTCGTACCAAGTGAGAGGTTTAAACTGTTTCTCCTGCCAACTGAAGGCAATAGAAAAAGAGTAAAAGCGAGCGGGAATGCTTAAATGATTACACTCGCTGTACAGGGCGGTGTTGTTGGTCCAGATGAATGGATTAAACTCGTTACTGAGACTCTTTACTAAATTGAGAAGACAGACCTCGCTTCCTCGGATCCAGTTGTCTCCATAATGTACGAACAGAATATTTTTCATTGCACACTCCTTTGCTGAAGTCATAACTGCAAGGGGAGTGCCAAAGTGTGAAAGCCCTTATAGGACGGGCGCTAAGAGCGATTGTCTGAATTTAGGAGAGGGGACTAGTTAGACTGATTCTCAAATTGAGAATCGAGTTTTAGGTGGTAGTATCCAAGAAGTTCAGGGATAACTGCAGTTACCGAGAATTCTTTCTCAATAGTATCTTGAGCTGCCGTCTGTATCTTTTGCTTTTCGCTATCTGAAAGAGAGTCCCAACTTGAGAGACAGTTTGCGAGCGCTTCTACATCTGAGACAACAAAGCCATTTTGGTTGTGCTTCACTAATTTACTGATATCCCCTACATCAAGGCTAGCAACAGGGACGCCTCGCGCCATTGCCTCGAGTGCTGTCATAGGCAGACCCTCATAGCGTGAGGTGATAAGTAACAGCTCCAGTCTTGGATAGACGCTACCCATATCCGTTTGAAAACCCTCGAAAACAACATTCTTGGGAGCCGCTTGCTCGAGTTCGTTTCGCAAAGGGCCATCGCCGTATAGATGAAAAGCATATTGTGGACACTGAACTGCAAGCTCGATAAATCTATCAGGGCCTTTCTCTGGGCTTAGCCTACCTACAAACCCGAAGTGTTTGTCAGCCGTGTGACTCGTAGGTTCAGGCATCTGAATAAAATTTTTGATAACTTCTGATTTAAAAGGAATCTTAGCTTGGATCTTGTCGCTGACGCACAGGTTGGTGTTGGCAAGAAAGGCGGTATACCTGTCTAGCATATCGTAGAGTCTAACCCTTCCTGCAGGTGTCTCTCCGGCATGAAAGGTGCTCACCAGTTTGACCCCTGAAAACGGTAAACTTAGCTTTGCCAGGATATTGGCTTTATAGCCATGGCTATGAACTACTGTCGGAGAGTGGGTTTTAACGGCGTCTCTCAGGCTCGTTCCAAGCTCTTCTACGTAGTGGTATTCGATACTGTTGCACTCAAGGCGGGTAATGATTTCCGCTGGCGATGAATAGCGTTTCACAAGCACGACCCGCACAGGGACGTCAATACTTTTGAGCCCCTGCGCGAGTTCAACAATATGGGTTTCTATACCGCCAAAGGTGAGGCTATCAACCAAAAGCCATACTGACTTACTCATTGCTCTTTAGCCTGAGCTTCCCACTGTTGCTTTTTGCGATAGATGGTGGCGGGGCTAAGATCTAAAAGGACTGCGGCATTTAGTACGTTACCATCGCAGTGCTTGATAGCCTGCTGTATGGTTTCTCGTTCAACAAGCCACATAGGTTTAATCTCTATCTCTTCTGGTTCGGCAGCAATAGGCTCTGGTACTTGTTCAGTAGTGGCAGGAACGTCTTGCTCTACCGGCACCGGAGCCACTGCAGGCTCAATATTAACGGTCACTTCGGTCGGTGCGGCAGTAGGCTCAGTTGAACCTTTGTTAACCAGTTTGTTTAGTGGCGATGGCAGGTATTCTAGCTTCACCTCGGTATCATCGTTAAGCACGACGATATTGCGCATCACATTCTGTAATTGTCTAACATTACCCGGCCATTCATAGCCTTGAAATAGGCGTTCAACCTCAGCACTCAGTTTGGTAAAGCGTTTTCCATCCTGCCTAGAATACTGACGAAGGAAATGACTGGCCAGTATGGTGATATCCTTACCGCGCTCGCGAAGAGCAGGCATGTCGATTGGAATGACGTGCACGCGGTAGTAAAGGTCTTCACGAAATCTTCCCTCGGCCACCTCTTGCAGTGGGTCACGGTTGGTCGCGCAGATGATACGCACGTCCACTTTAGACTCTTTTGAACCGCCTAAGGGGGTGAAGGTACCGAGTTGCAGGAACCTCAAAAGTTTCTTTTGCATCTCGAGATCCATTTCGCACAGCTCATCCAAAAAGAGGGTACCGCCATGGGCTTGCGCCGCTGCGCCTTTCCTGTCGCTGGTGGCTCCGGTGTAAGCGCCTTTGACGTGACCAAAGATCTCGCTTTCCATTAGATCTTTAGGGATTGCACCGCAGTTGATGGCGACAAAAGGTTTATCGGCGCGTTTGCTCTGTTTGTGTATGGCTTCAGCACATACCTCTTTACCGGTACCGCTCTCACCTAATACAAACACGCTTGCGGTCGTCGGCGCAACGGAATCTATGGTTTTGTAGACTGCCTGCATGGGCAAGCTAGAGCCAATAAAACCGTGGAATTTGGCGCGATCAAACTCGGTTTCGAGTTTATCCACCAGCTTTTCTAGCTTGGCTTTTTGTAGGTGCAATCTAACGGAGGTCTTAAGACGCTCTGCTTGGATTGGTTTTTCGAGAAAGTCTTCAGCACCTTTTTGAAGCAGGGTAACCGCAGTATTCACCGAGCCGTGGGCTGTGGCTATGATGACCGAGGTTTGGAATTGGCGCTCCATGATCCAATCAAGGATCTCTTCGCCTGTGGTATCTGGGAGTTTGAGGTCGAGAATAACTAGCTGCGGCTTGTAGTTATTGATGAACTCTTTGGCATCCTTACCTGTTTCAACATGGAATAGGTCGTAGGGCTCGTCCTTGACATACTGCTTGTAGAGGATCGCCAGAGAGGTGGAATCTTCTACCAGTAAAACTCTTGGGCTCATAAAACATCCTTATCTTATTCGCGAATTTGGTTCTGATTAGAGCGAGTTCTTGTGTTCTTCGAGTGCGTCTCTGGTTTGAATAAGCAGCGGTGGCAGATTTGCCCCTTTACTAAAGGCTTGTTCAAGCTGGCCATTAATGCAATGCGCTTCAACCGCACGGGAAAGATTGCCAAGACTGCGCGCACCCATGGCAAGGGCGGTGCTACCTAAAGTATGAGATTCGAATTCGAGCAATTTGACATCTTGGGTGGTTAGAGCCGATTCAATTTCCGACATGCGCGTAGCGGACTCTTCTAAGAAGGCATCGATAAGCATGGGCAACACTTCGGCACTGGTGTCTGCCACCATCTGATCTAGGACTTGGGTATCGATTAAAGAATCCGACATATGAGCACGCTCCTTGTTACTCTTTGAAGATGAGTCTTTTGGTGCCTCATCTCGCTCTATCATATTCATTAATCTATGTTTTATCATTTTTTTAACCTCGCGGAAACGTTTTACCTCACGCAAATTCGACAAAAGATAATTAAACCGACTCAGCAGAAAAACTTAAAGATGAAATGCGAGTCTCTAATTTGCGCTTAATAACTTTGGGTAGGAATTTGAAGCTTGAGATGACCTTTAGCCACTGGCTCCCAATCAATGACTCTTGATGCTGATTGAGTATGATGGCGAGCAAGTTAGCGTTAGCATTGGTAAGTGTCTCGACAGCTTGGTCTACTTCCTCTTTGGTGTCTTCACCCCCATTAGTCATTAAAACCGTATTGCAGCACAGACTACTTAGCATGGATGTTGAGATATGACCGTTGTCTACCGTGCCGGCATCGATCACTACGCGGTCATACTCATCTAGCCAATAGGCCAGTGATTGTTTAAAGGTCTCTGGGTCTTGTAGCATTAATTTATCTGCGCGACTGCTGGGTGCTGGCATACCTGAGAACAGGCGGTGGCTTTCTTTATGGCTGATCAGTAGTTTTCCTCCTTGGTTGTTAAAATGGATGGATTCAAAGGCAGGGTTATCAAGGTTTAGGTCTACTAATAGGGTTCGAAAACCTGCCAGCATGTAGCGCTCGGTGAGTGCCATCGCCATCTCAGTAACGCCAGAGTGAGCTGAGACTGAGCTTAGGCACACACAGCGACTGCTGTTTATCTCCAGTTGTATAAAGATTTGTTCTGAACGTGTCATGGCTACAGGGCTCCGATTAGTACGATAGTGGTGGCAATCTTTAATACATCGTCTAAGCCGTCACGTGCTTTTTGCATAAAGCTTTCACGCTGATGAGGAATATAGATGGTATCGCCCGCGCGGATGATAGGCAGTTTTCTAAAGTTTGCGGTCTTGCTAAATTCAATCAGGTCAAAGGTGCGTGCCTGGCTTTGGCTGGTTGATAGATTCACCACACTGATTTTCTCTAGGAATGCTTGGTCGCTTGGGCCGCCAGCTTCTGCTAGCAAATCAAGAATGGTCATGTTGTCATCAAATACATAGCGACCTGGGCTGTTCACTGCACCTAGTACGCGCACTGTGGTCTCTTTAGGACGGTCTAGCCAGTTCTTGTCTTTCTCTGGGATATAGATGGTATCGCCAGTGGTTACCTGAGGCAGTAGTGATTCGTCACCGGTTTCAAAGTAAAGCGCTAGATTTAGCTTGCTCACCATAGAGTAAGTTTTGTCTCTATGAGTAATGCGGATATTGTGAATATCAGCGTCTTTTGTTGGGCCGTCCGCTGCTGACAGGATGTCTAGGAAGTGCATCTCTTTGGTGAAGCGATAGCGACCTGGAGCGTTTACCTGCCCGAATACATAGATAGAAGCGTCAGAGCTTTGGCGTACCCACTGAGATTTATTATCTGATGGGTCTTGTGGTAGGTCGTGTACACGTACGATAGCGCCAGCGGTGATCTGTGGCAGTTCTGATTTGCGTGCGCCATTTTTGATAAAGGAATCAAGGTCAAAGACTTCTCTTGTCCCTGCGCCATCCACCACTTCAATGGTTGTGGTGTCCGCACGCAGTGTTGGGCCGCCTACGTGCGCTAGAAGATCCATCAGATCCATTTCGTCAGACCACTCGATACGTCCTGGGCGAACCACCTCGCCGATAACGCTTACCGCTCTGTCTGGAGAGACCTTAAGCCATGATTTTTCGTTCATGTCGGTTTTTTCTGGTACGAAGATAGCGTCACCGGCTTGAATTAGAGGAGGGCGTTTACTGTTGATGCCTTCGGTGTAGGCAGTAAGGTCGAATTTAAACACACGGCCGCTCGCTTTGATGATGCGGATCTGGCGAGACTCAGCAAAACGGGTTGGGCCGCCGGCGTTAGCAAGGATGTCCATAAAGGTCGCGCCTTTCTTACCCTCGAAAGCACCCGGAGAGGCAACTTCACCCATTACATACACTATGTTAGAGCCAGCTTTGATTTCCTCTTCCATCTTAGGTACGAAGATAGTCGCGCCCGGTTGCAGTTTTGGTAGTAGGCTGGAATCCCCTGAGTCAAGGTAGCGTTTAAGGTTAAAAAGAGTCGGTTGGTTATTTGAGATAACGCGGATTTGCTCAACACTGGCGTAGCGAGTCACGCCGCCTGAGCGCATTAGGATATCTACTAGATCAGTGTCAGGTTTGTAGCTAAATGAACCTGGTGCGTTAACCTCACCAAACACCTTAATCGCTTTACGCGCATCTGCGCTGTCACCCGCATTTGCCAGTTTTGAGGCATCAAACTCTTGCTCGATGTTACCCACTAGAGGTGATGCAGGAACAAAAAGCGAGTCCAATGATTCAAGTTTAGGAAGGTTGTCGTCGTTGCCTGAGTCTAGAAATGCTTTGTAGTTAAACTCTTGGCTCTTACCGTTGCGGCGCAGTTTTAGTTTATTTAGTTGTGCGCCAGGGCGAAGGCCACCTGCCGCATACAGTGCCATCTGTACGGTCGCAGTTTGAGGCAATGTGTACTCGCCTGGTGAGCGCACATAGCCTTGGATTGAAACTAGGATCTGCTTTTGCGCGATGAAAATGCGCACATTAGACAGGTCGCGGTAAGCGGTATTTAGGGCATCTTTTACCACTTTTTCTAGTTGGTCTTCTTCAAAGCCTGCCACATACACAGGTCCTACTTCTGGAAGAGAGATACGACCTGTTTTATCTACCTGAAAACCTTTATTTAGTGATGCTTCACCAGGTAAATTTACCTGAACCAAATCGCCGATCTGTACTGCTTTTGCAAGCGCTAAGTGAGAGGTCGTTAGCAGGATACCTAGCATCACGGCCTTGATGATGTGTTTAACGGTTAACATGCTGACCTCCTGTCGAAATCACTTCTATGCTCACGCGGCGGTTGGTAAGTTTGGTAGCCTCTGAGTCGCCTTGATACAGTGGAAGGCTTTCCCCAACGGCTTGGGTTTGGATGCGGTTTGGCGATAGGCCAAAAATGGTAAGGTAACGCTCAACCTGTTTAGCACGGCCCATAGCGAGGTCTTGGTTGTATTCCACCGAGCCGTCCTTGTCGGCGTGGCCAGTAACACTCAGGTTCAAACTCTTGTGCTGCTTCAAAAGGTTGGCCGCCTCTGCAAGGTGCCCCATGTATTTAGGGTTGATCTCAATAGAGGCCTTAGCGAACTGGTTATCAATATTCAGTAGGTTGTAGATCTTCTCGATCATCGCCATTTGATGTTGATAATCGGCATCATTTAGTGGTGGCTCGCAACGGGTTTCGGCTGTTACATAGTCAAGCTGTCGCTCTAGTTTACTAAGCTGCTTACGCTGAATGACGATGTCGTTTGCGGCGTCTAATAGCAAACCTGCTTCAAGCTCGCGGGCGATGCGCTTCTCTTTAGTTTGAGCCTGTACGACAGCGGCTGGAAAACACCATTCCGCGCCTTGGGTGATCAGGGCGTCAAGCTGGAGCTTCGCAAGATGAAAATCAAAACGAAGTCCGTGCTCGGGTCCTAGTGGCTCATCTGGCATAACAGGAGAGAAGTCATTGAGCACCGTGTATTCTCCCAAACCGCCATTTCCCTCTGGCGGGTAACTGCTACAACCCACGGCTGTAATGGCTAGTAGCAGTGCTGAGCTTGATTTAAGTGAAAACATAATGCGTCGTCCTTGAGCGTTAGGGTATTGCTTAGTGTGCGTATTCGTACTGAGCTTCTTTGTTTACCGGTATTGCTTGACCGATACGAAGAAGTTCCATCATTTTCAATGGCTGGCCGTGTGCGTTTTGAATGCACATGTCACGATTGCTCTCTACTAGGCGTTTGTACAGATACACGATTGCACCTATGCCCGAGGTATCTAGGAACTCTACTTGGTTTAGATCCATCTCGATTTGAGGGTGGTTGTCGTTCGCTAGTAGGTCATCGATGCACTGTTGCATTGTTTTGCTGTTTGACGCATCAAAGTCACCGATTACTGAAAGGGTTAGACAGTTGTGGCTAGTTTCAAATTTGCGAAGTTCCATAATCTTGCTCCATGCGGTTTGATAAAACTCACGGAGACTACTGCAGTATGCGTGCCAACTTTTAAAGCACTTTTTTATCAATGACTTAAGTATTGATTCTCAAAATGAGAGAGGGATTCTGTGTGCGGGAAACAGGAAGAAGGGTGATTATCAATCTGAGAATTACGGGTCTTTAGAAATGAGAAAGCCAGCGTCTGCTGGCTTTAATGGGGAATCAGTCTTTCGCTACCTTAACTCGAATCTTGCTCTTAGCGACCTTAGATTCATGAAGGGCTTTTATCGCCTGCTGAGCTTCTTCTGGATTTGGCATCTCTACAAAAGCGAAGCCTTTAGACTGTCCAGTTTCTTGGTCGAGAACCAGATTACAAGCCTTAACAGTGCCATGCTCAGTAAATAGAACACGTACTTCGTGCTCAGTGGTAGTGCGCGCAAGATTGCGAACCAGTAATTTCATAGTAATTGCCTTGTGTTTTATTGCGCGCTGATTGTGGCAGTGTTAGCGATATAAAACAACATATGCTTAAGGATGGCACCATTTGGTCAGTAGATGGAGCAAATCTGCGGCGCGATAAGGCTTGGTAAGCACATCATCCATACCGCAGTCGAAACATAGCGCACGCTCTGTCTTGGTCGTGCTGGCGGTAAGCGCGATGATGGGCTTTGTAAACGCTCTTTCGCGGAGTTTGGTGGTCGCCTCAAAGCCGTCCATTTCTGGCATGCGGCAGTCCATTAAAATAATGTCGTACTCTTTTGACTTGGCCGCTTCTAGGGCTTCAATACCGTTATTGGTGATATCTGGCTTGATGGAGAGCTTAGACAGCATCTCTTTTATGATGATTTGATTCATCTTGATATCATCTACAACCAACACGCTCAGATGCGCGAACTCCTCGGCCTGATTAGTGTTATCAGGCAGAAGCTCGGGTGCATCTTCTGCTTTGACGTCAGGAAGAGGAATAAAGCCACTAAAGGTGGTGCCTTCACCTGGTTCGCTCTCCAAATTGATATCGCCACCCATCAAAGACACAAGTTGTTGACAGATAGCGAGACCCAGGCCTGTTCCCTCATGATTTCGTTCGCTGGAGTCATGAGCTTGAATAAAGGGTTGGAATAGCTTTTCTTGGGCCTCGTCACTGATACCGATTCCAGTATCTTCAACCTGAAAGGCGAGCTTCTGTGCTTGCCACTTCAGGGTAAGGGTGACACTGCCTTGATCGGTAAACTTAATCGCGTTACCAATCAGGTTTACAAAGATCTGGGTAATACGCTCAAGGTCACCCTCTACGCTAGCAGGAAAATCAGCCTCAGTTTTTATCTGAAATTGAAGGGACTTTTCTTGAGCCCGGGTCTCGAAAATACCCTTGAGGGTTGTGATTAATGCCTCGAGCTTAAATTTACGCGGCAGCAGGGTAAACATATTGGCGGAGATCTTACTGAAATCCAGAAGGTCATTGATGATAACCCGTAAGAATTCACCCGATTGACTGAGGTTACTCACCAGCTCTTGTTGGTGATTGTTAAGCTGTGTCATCTGAAGGAGCTCTGAGCTTCCCAATAAACCGTTGAGAGGCGTTCTTAGCTCATGGTTTATCATGGCCAGAAAGTCTCTGGTGGCTCGTTCTGATTCTTCAGCACGCTTACGAGATTCGATGTTTCTTAAGATGATGTGCTGTCGATTCACTGCGCCGCAAAGCAAATCAGCAATGAGTTGCAGCGGCTTTTCAATGAACTCTAGGTCTTGGTCAATGGGTTCTATACCCGTACTCAATACTCCAATACGCTTACGATTAACCACTAGCGGAATAGAGTAGGTATTATCGCTCCAAGAGGGCTTAGTAGCATTGTTGGTATCTATACACTCACAGCCGAACTTATTCTTTTTTAGCCCAAGGTTTAAATCAGAGAGCAGACTGAGGGAGCAGTGAGCAATAACCGCACATTCTTTAATACGACTGACGTATTTGGCGAGCAACACATCATCGAGTTGTTGGTTTAGGAAGGTTTTACCGAAATAGATAAGAAGGGCATCCACCTGCTGTTGAAACTCTAGCTTTATTAGGTTTTGCGCAGATGATTCTTCCAGTTGTGCGACCGCCAACTCAAGCTTTTGGCTGGACTCGTAAAGCTCGAGACTCTTTTGCTCAAGAAGTACTTCAGCCTGTTTCCTAGAGGCGGTTTCGCGAGCTAACTTGCGTTGTAGGGCACGTATTTCGGCAGCTGTGGGTTCTTGGTTCATTGAGTGACCCTGTCACTATCTATGCTACAAGATTGAGTTTGAATCTTACTTCACTGCCGCTGTCATTCAATGGGCTCATCTCAATCGCCACTTCTTGATTGAAGTGTTTAGAGCAACCCTTGATCAGTCCAAAGCATACGTGGGACATACAGCGGGCACTGCGATAATCCATCACCATCTCTGTTTCTGACTCAGAGATAAAGTCAAAGGTAGGGGGCACGGCATCTGGATAAAGCTTCTTCACCTCAACATGGATGTACTCTTCCACGTGTCGGATAAACTCGAAACAGTTGTTACTGTTGTTTAGGCTAGCAGCAGGTGGCAGTGAGCGAAGCAGTTGTACAAACACCACCTCACCAAAGGTTTCTTGGAGCTTGTCGGCAGGGATTTCGGTAACTTTGCTTAGATTAACGATAAGCTTGACCAAGTCTTTGTGGTCATAACTGCCCACGCTGGTGTAGATGCCCTGATCGTTCGACAGTTCTAGCACTTTATCCAGTACTTCAAGACCAAAGTTGTCTTCGACGATCTCTAAAAATTCGGTAAAAATGATCCCTTTCATAATGCCGTCCTTAGCTAGGTTATGAAATAACTCTATCTTATAAAACAATTATTTAACAACTAAAAAATGCCCCCGAAGGGGCATTGTTGTGATTCAGTTAAATTAAAGCTTTATTGCAAAGGACTCATAAGGCTTGAGCTCTAGGTGAGTATCGAGGGCGCTTACTGCCTTATAGTTGAAGACCAAGGGTTCACCAGATACACCTTGAAGCTGTCGTGGAAGAGGGAGTTCTTGCACTTGGTCGCTGAAGTTATTGATGACCAAAATCTTGTGATCATTATCCAGGCGGATATAAGCAAAGATGGTATCACTCTCTTCAAATAGTGGGATGAAGTCACCATACACAATTACAGGGTATTGCTTACGCAGAGCAATCAAGCGCTGATAGTGATAGAAGATGGACTCGTTATCGTCCACAGCGTTTTGTACGTTTATCTCTGGGTAGTTTGGATTGACCTTTATCCAAGGTTTGCCCTCGGTAAACCCAGCATGTTTTTCCCCAGTCCATTGCATTGGTGTACGCGAGTTATCACGACTATTCGTGTGAATTGCATTCATCATGTGCTCATGGCTCACGCCAGCACTGGTTTTCACGTCATAGAAATTAAGGGTTTCGATGTCGCGGTAGTCATCTAGGGTGTCGAATTTCACATTGGTCATGCCAATCTCTTCGCCCTGATAGATGTAAGGGGTACCTTTCAGAAAATGCATGGTAGTCGCCAACATCTTGGCTGACTGAACCCTGTATTTGCCTTCACAACCGTATTTAGAGACCACACGCGGCAAGTCATGGTTGTTCCAGAATAGGGAGTTCCAGCCCTCATCAGCCAGCTCTACCTGCCACTTAGTCAATACTTGCTTGAACTTCTTTAGGTCTAGGTCGGTTGGGTTCCACTTATCACCATGCTTCCAAGTGAGTGTGATGTGCTCAAACTGGAAGATCATAGAGAACTCGTTGCGCTCTGGATTGCTGTACAGCTTGGCAATCTCTGGGGTTGCATCCCAGGTCTCCCCAACGGTCAGAAGGTCGTGCTTACCAAAGGTCTCTTGGTTCATCTGTCGGATAAGCGGGTGCAGGCGAGGGCCGTTACCAGAGATGCCTTTATCGATCTCCTTACCGATAAGGTCGATAACATCCAGACGGAAGCCACCGATGCCTTGGTCAATCCACCAGTTCATCATCTTGTGCACTTCTTGTTGAACCTTAGGGTTTTCCCAGTTCAGATCAGGCTGCTTTTTCGAGAACAGGTGGAAGTAGTATTGACCTGCTTCTTCATCCCAGTGCCAGGCAGGACCACCGAATACAGATTCAAAATAGTTGTGATCGCCTTTTTTCGGGATCTCATCTTTCCAGATGTAGAAATCGCGATACGGGTTATCTTTTGATTTCTTCGCTTCAATAAACCAAGGGTGTTCATCCGAGGTGTGGTTAACCACCAGATCCATTACAAGCTTGATATTGCGCTGTTTTGCCTCTGCAATAAGCGCCTGCATATCTTCTAGGTTGCCAAACTCGGGAGCAATATCTTGATAGTTAGAAATGTCATAACCGTTATCGTCCATCGGAGATTGATAGACAGGAGAGAGCCACAGTACGTCAACACCAAGCTCTTTAAGGTAATCAAGCTTTGAGCGAATGCCGTTTAGATCTCCGATGCCATCGTTGTTTGAATCACAAAAGCTGCGAGGGTAGATTTGATAGACGACCGCGTCATGCCACCACTGTTTTTTCATTTTTATCTGCCTTAGGGAATAGGTTAACTGAGATGAACTATATCCCTTGACTGACGCAGAAGATAATTGAAAATTTGGAGCTAGATATAAAATTAATTTATATCTTGGCAGTAGAAAAACGCCACCTAATCTTAGATTAGATGGCGCTTGTTATTCACGGTTTATCGAGCGGGTTTAAACTGAGCTTTGCGTAAGCGGTTTATTGTAGCCAGAGCGTCTAGCTTTCTTGGTTTTGCAAGGTCGCCGTTGTTTGGCATGCTCTGATGCCAGTTTGCATCTTTGAAGATGGTCTCAATTTCTTGACCAAGATCCTTACTCCAACCTGGCAGTTGAGAGATCTGGAAAAGGCTCCAACCTATGGCATTGATCTCGTTTGGCGTTTGTAGCTGTTCAAGGGCTGTGATATCAATAAATTCTTTACCAAGTCGTAGCGAGTCGGTGCCCTTTGCTGTGACTCGATACTTACCTTCAGCCAAAATAGTTTGTACACAGGTTCTATTGAATGAGCGCGGTGCGATATGAGTAAACGGTTTTTCTCCTTCACTTTTACGCTCGGTAGGGTGTTGGGCCACTACTTGCTTTGTTTTTTCGGTCACATCCAGCGCTTGATAGTCGTGCATTTGGATAACGTGATCGGCGTGATCAAAGTAGTCGCCTGAACCGCCCATGACAATGATGCTGCTCACTCCAGCCGAGGTTTTTAGCTCAGAGATGCGATCTACAAGTGGCGTGATAGGTTCATCAGATTTATTTACCAGCGCCTGCATACGCTCATCACGAATCATAAAGTTGGTTGCTGAGGTATCTTCATCAATTAATAACGCTGATGCCCCTGCTTCCAGCGACTCCTGTAGCCATGCGGCTTGAGAGGTGGAGCCTGAGGCATCTTGAGTAGAGAAGTCAGTAGTAGAGCGTCCCATCGGCAGGTGCGAAATAAAGTTATCGATATTCAGGCTATGGATACAGCGGCCATCTTCGGCTCGGATCTTCATGCTCATAGGATCAGTAACGCAGTATTCACGGCCATCACCCGGGATATGGTCGTAGATAGCAAGTTCTACTGCGTTTAGCAGGGTAGATTTGCCGTGAAAGCCACCACCGACTATTAGGGTAATGCCTTTCTTAATGCCAAGACCTGACACGTCACCTCGGTTTGGTGTGTTTAGGGTAACCGTCATTGACTCAGGCGCTTCAAACGGCACAGCATCTTTCATCGGCAGCTCACTGTTACCCGCAAGTCGAGGCAGGATAGCGCCGTTGGCAACAAAGCTGATAAGACCGTTTTGTTCAAGCTGAGAGCGAAGAGCGTCTTGGTCTTCGATTACCTCACAATGCTCGGTGAAATCCTGCTGTGGCAGTTCGCGCCATAGGGTGGCTTTGCGGATGGATTTTGGCAGATAGAAGGTAAGCAAGTTGATTGCCTTCTTGCCCAGCACAGAGCGACCTTCTGCTGGCAGGTTTACACGAAACCTAAGCTCGATGCCTTGTTCAGTAAATAGCACTGCGGTGTTGTCGAGCACGATCTGAGCCGTTGTGGCGATAGAAACGTCGTTATCTTGCTTAGTAAACTGAGCCAAGCTGCGAGCAATGAAATCGCGCGCGGCAATCTGGTAGGGTGCTGATTTTTCTTTAAGAAAATCCAATCCAGTCACAGACCAAGGACGAACGACTCTCAGTCTTGATGGTGATGCATATGGGTCGCCTTGAACCTGATCGATATGGAGGGTGAAATCTTTAAAATCGTACTGGCCTTTGATTTGTTGATAGGCGCGGTAGTTTTGTTTTTCGATTTTCTTGAGTTTGGAAATCAGCAGATCCATACGAGACTCTTATGCGATTGAATGAAAAGATAAAAACCCAGCATTGGCTGGGTTGTTTAGTCATTAGACCCTAATAATACTGTTTTTTCAGCGAATTGCTGAATAAGTTTGTATGGAGAGGGCTTGCCTGCTCAGAGCTTGTTCAAATTCTTTGCTATCAATCGGTGATTGGTACTTTTCACCCTCGGCAAACGGAGTATTGAACTGCATCAACCACTGTTCCTGCTCCTGAGTTTCTATACCAGTTAAGACAGGATCCAGCTTTAATTTTTCGATGATCTGCATTAGTGAGTATAGAAAGGCTCTATCTTCAGAGCTGTGTTGCAGGTTGTAGGTAAAGCTCTTGTCTATCTTGATACGCTTGAACGGACTGTGTTTTAGGTAACTGAACGAGGCGTGGCCGTGGCCAAAATCACTCATGGTTAGAGTGATCCCCATCTTAGAAAGATCATCCAATGCAGAACTTAGCGCTGCCTCGTTGGCCACTAGGTTCTTTTCTGATATCTCTAGTTCTATTGCGTCTGTTGGAAGCTTGAACTGGTTGAGATTGGTTTGCAGTATCTCAGGAAGCAGTTTAGAGGCAAATTGACTGGCACTTAACTTGATTGCAATGCGGAAATCAGGATTGTGCTTGCGCCACTTCACTGCGGTTTCCATCGCCTTATGCACTAAAAACTGACACATGGCATCGGCAAGATCGGGCTGATCGCACATTTGATTGATAGAGAGCTCTGAGACTGAGCCCAGAATAGGGTGGTCCCAATGTACGCTGGTGGTTGCGCTCTCCCAAAGCCCGCTGTGCACAGATACCTGTGGCTGAAAATGCAGACTTAAGGTCTGGTCTCGCAACGACTCCATAAAGTAGCTTTCCATACGATTAAAGCGAGTTCCACTGTCGATGCTCGCTTCATCGAAGAACAAGATTCGTTTGCCTGACTCTTGCGCACTTTGCATTGCCTGTCTTGCTTGCACCGTCACGCCTAGATTACGCTGCCCCGCGTGGGGTTCGGTGACAGACACCCCAATATAGGCTTGAAGCCTAAGGCTGTTTTCGCCCACTTGGAACTCTTGTGAGGTGGTGTCTAACACCCTTTGAATGGTGGAATCATACTGGCTGTTAGAGATGGGGTTTACTAGTGTATAGGCGATATCTGAACTGTGGGGACGGGCGACGATCTGTTTGAAATGACCGAGACGCCCTAGCTTCTCTTTGAGCTGTTTGATGACATTATCTAGCGCCTCCGCGCCGAGCTCTGTTTGTATCCTCGCACCATTGCTTATGCCTACATAGAAGACCGCTATCTCTTGGTTGTATAGGTCGGTTTGGTTGATCAACCGGTTACTCTCAAGCTCCCAAGCTTTGGCGTTTAACAGACCACTGCCGATATCGTGGTATTGTTGATAGTGCACCTCTCGTTCAAGCTGTTTTCTTCTAGAGGCCTCTTGGTCTAACTGATAGCTAAGGCTTGCAAGCTCAACGGTACGGTTGTGGATACGAGACATCAGTGCCTCATTGTTGCGTTGTAACTTTTGATTCTGATAGATAACAGTAAGCTGCGCTTCTACAGAGTCTTTAAATACCGACAGCAGTTCTAATACTTGTGGCTTGAATTGATTAGGCTTCACATCGTGGATTGAAAGGGTGCCAAAAGGACTGCCATTAGGCCAATGAATAGGGATGCCGAGGTAAGCGCGAATACCTAGGTTTACCACTGGGCTTTTCTTGTGCCAATCCGAAGATTCCAGGGCATTCTTGATGCGGAAGACCTTGTCATTTTTTAGTACGGTTTCACAAAACTGCTCACCGTTTAATGGAAGTGCTGTACCGACACGATAGGGGTTGTTGGGATTATGGTTGACGCAATACACCTCTAGCTGGTTGGCCGACAACCGGTTGATCGAGGCGATGGGTACTCGAGCAAATTGGGCCAAGATCTCAAGCATATCCTGCCAAGAGCGGTAGGTCTTGTTCGGTATCTGCAGCTTTTGTGTATCAACCCTAGGCATATAATCATCCTGTCCTTGAATGCTTACACACGTATCGCCTTTTTAGTCCGAGTGTTTACCTAGACGATACGTGTTGTCCATCTTCTAAGGATAGTCGCCATGTGTGGAGGGGTACAAATTACGGGGTGAGTTTAGCTAACTCTTCGAGCGTAAACTCTTGTTCATAATCGACGCCAGCAAGCTCGAACCCGTTCAATTGCATGAACTCTTGTTTAAATCCTAGATAGTCTCCTAACTGCATAAAATTATCTGCAGTGAGGTTTGGCATGATCTCGCTGACGCGGGCCTGAACTTGCTCGCTAAGCTCAAAGTCGTCCACACGAATCAAACGCTCCCCATCGACAATTGCTTCAGGATATAGCTTGTCTTGATAGAGACGGATCATCTGTTCAATGGGCGTTTCATGAACGCCTAGCTCCTTCATGGCGCGATATAGAGAAATCACATAAGGGGCAAAGGTTGGAATAAATACGCTCGCTTTGGTCACCAGCGCTTTACATACCGCCGCATAGGCACTGCCACCAAAGGGAGCAAGCTTCAGATTAACCGCGTGGCTAGCTTGGTGCAGGTCAACCTTGGCGCGCCCCAGTGTACCTTGATGATAGATAGCGTGTGTGGACTCAGGGCCAATATATGAAAAGGCGATGCTTCTTGCATTGGATGCTATAGCATCGGCGTTGATTAAGGTATCGATCCACTCTTGCCAATCTTCGCCGCCCATGACTCTTCGGGTGGATTCGATCTCCTCGCTAGTTGCAGGTTCTAGGGTGTGTTCCACCCAACTGTCTGTCTCGAATTCGATACTTGCGCCATGTAATGACTCACCTATTGGCTTTATGGCTGAGCGCCACAGTTCACCATCGGGTTTAGGTCTTACGCCGGTGGCTAGGCTGTAGATAATGAGGTCTACCTTGCCATCAAATTGCTCTTGTATGGCTTGCAGAACCCTAGCTCTGATATCGGCTGAGAAGGCATCGCCAACAATATTGGTTGCGATACGACCTTGTTGCTCCGCCAGTTCTTTAAAATAGATGTTGTTGTACCAACCCGCCGTGCCAACGCCTTTCTCACTCGGGCCACGCTCAAAGCTGACGCTTATGGTGTCGGCCTCGGCATTGCCAAAGCTGAGAGCAATGCGACTGGCGAGGCCAAAACCCGATGAACCGCCTAAGATTAATACTCGTTTTGGCAGATCGCTTTTAGGCGTACTGTTACTGGCAGTTTTAACCGCTTCAATCTGATTGAGGATAGCTTGCTTGCATCCGGCAGGGTGTGCGGAGCGCGCGACAACGCCTTTAATGCTTGGGCGGATTTTCATGGCTTAGTCCTTGATAATTGGCGCAATATTTTCAGCAACAAATTCTGCAATCCATGGCTGAGCGTCTGCCTTAGGGTGCAGTCCATCTTGCATCATTAAGCTATCGTCTGTGATGATCTGTGCTAGAAAAAATGGGATAAGTGGCACAGATTTCTCTTCGCTTAGGGTAGGATAGAGTTGTTCAAATGATTGCGTATAGCGACGGCCATAGTTTGGCGGGACTTGGATCTGCATCAAGATAACCTCGGCGCCATTGTCGCGAGACAAATTAATCAGCTGAGTAAGGTTTTGCTTGATCAGATTTGGTGGAAATCCTCGTAAACCATCGTTAGCGCCCAGTTCTATCAAAACGTAGTCTGGCTGATGTTGATCAAGAAGCTGCGGTAGCCTCGCTAGGCCGTTGCCGGTGGTGTCTCCAGAAACGCTACCATTGACTGTTTCTACCTCGACACCCTTGTGTTTGAGTTCATCAGAAAGAAAGGTTGGCCAAGCCTGATTTTGCGCCATTTGATAGCCGGCACTTAAGCTGTCGCCCAGCACGAGCAGAGTCGCACTTTGAGCCGTGAAGGAAAGAGTTAATAACAGTAAGGAAAACACACGTAACATGACCACATCCGTAATTCGAGCTGAATCGCTAACCAAAGTAGTTTCTACGAAACAAGAGCAATTAACAATCTTGCAGGACGTAAATTTAGACATAGTATCGGGCGAGAGCGTTGCAATTGTCGGTGCATCGGGGGCGGGTAAATCGACCTTGATGACGCTTCTGGCTGGATTAGATACCGGAAGCAGTGGTGAAGTGGAGCTGTTGGGTAACCCTTTATCTCATCTGAGTGATGAGGCGAGAGCCGAGTTAAGATCGGAATACATTGGTTTCGTATTTCAAAGCTTTCTACTCATTCCGAGTCTTAGTGCGCTGGAGAACGTGACCTTGCCATGCTTGTTGCGAGGCGAACCGGAGGATAAAGATCGGGCTATTGAACTGCTCAACTCAGTGGGCCTTGAAAAGCGCCTTGATCACGTGCCATCGCAACTCTCTGGGGGGGAACAGCAACGTGTGGCGCTGGCTAGAGCCTTTATGCTGAGACCAAAGATCCTGTTTGCCGATGAACCTACAGGGAACCTCGATCAGCATACGGCACAGAATATCATTGAGCAGCTGTTTGCTTTGAACAAGCAACACGGCACTACGCTGGTTATGGTCACCCACGATAATGCCCTTGCCGCGCGATGTGACCGAGTTTTCACCATGCAAGCCGGCGAGATCACCTCTGAAACGCGCTCAAAAAGCGCACAGGAGGCTTGATGCAACAGGTAGAAACTACGTCTCCTCCTTCGCAGAGCCTCAACCTCAATAGGCGTCTGTTGGCATGGAGCTTTAAAGAGATACGCTTTGGCCAGTTGTGGCCGATATCTGTGGCTCTGACCCTAATTATTGCGTGCGTTTTCGCTCTCTCTGCTTTAGCGGAGCGGATGGAGCAGGTCATCGTTAAGCAAGGTAAAGATGCGCTGACAGCAGACCTTGTTTATCGTTCTTCCAACCCCGTCCCGGAATCTTTGATCGCTAAAGCTGAATCTAGTGATGCTGAGATGGCGAGCATGGTGTCCTACGCCACTATGGCGTTTAGCGACCAAGATATGATGCTAGTGTCGGTTAAAGCGGTGGATGATGCTTATCCTCTACGCGGCGAGCTGATATTAAACGATGGTAGTCAGAATCAGTCGCATGTGGCGCCGGGGGAGTTGTGGCTCGATGAGCGAGTCATATCGGCTCTAAAGGTCAATTATGGTGACGTTGTCACTATAGGCGATGCCGATTTAACGGTCTCAGGCCGGATTAGTCAAGAGCCGGGCTTGACCTTCAATCCATTTCAACAGATGCCAAGCGCTATGATACACGCTAGTGACGTAGAGCGCACTGGCGCACTGCAGATGGGTTCTAGGGTGCGTTATCAGCAATTCTTTGTTGGTGAAGATGCCGTGTTGCAAAATCTAAAGCAAGGCATTGAACTTTCACCCAGCGATAGATGGCGAGATCATAACTCTCGCAGTCGCACGGGTGATATGTTTACTCGAACCACCCAGTATCTGTCTCTGACGGTTGCCATTGTGGTGATTATGGCGGCAACCACCTTAGTTCTTACCTGTCAGCACTATGTGAGTGGTAGGCGCACAACTGTGGCTATGCTGAAGAGTATTGGTGCAAGTACTAAATGGATTGGGCGCTGGTTGCTGATCCAAGTATTACTGCTTATCTCGATAGGAATCGTATTTGGCACAGGTATAGGCTATTTACTCGAGGTGTTATTGAGGGTACCGCTAGGTGGGCTACTGCCTGATCCTTTGCCAAGCTATGGCATGTTACCGGCAATCATCTCTATCTCCACTTGTATCTTGATCGGTATTCCAGCCCTAGGCATTCCAATGCTGAATCTTTTAAAGACTCCTGCGACCAATGTCCTTCAGCCTTCTGAGCCAGACTATGGCAAGAGCTGGTGGCTAGTGTTGGTTCCTCTAGTGCCGATGGCTATTGTCTACGCTAACAACACCTTGGTTTGGATAGTCCTTGCAGGCATGGTATTGCTGTTTGTGCTTTTGGCCGTAATGGCAGTGTTGGTATCTCGCTTGATAGGACGAGCCAAGTTAAAGCCAGCTATGGCGCTCGCGGTAAGTCGTCTCAACCGCTCTTGGATGGCCAGTGGTCTTCAGTTCGGTGCGCTAGGGTTGTCTCTTATGCTCCTTGCCATAGTCTGGCTGGTCAGAACCGATCTTTTACAAGACTGGCAAAGCACGCTACCACCGGATGCGCCAAACGCCTTTGCCATTAATATTGCGCCTTATGAGGTTGAAAACTATCTTAGCCAGTTAGATGAGCAGGGGATCAATCGCTCAGAGGCCTATCCAATCATGCGTGGACGCCTGGGTGAGATAAATGGTGAGAATGCGCGTGAGCGTGAAACCAACGGCGATACCGATGCCACTAGAAGAGAGCTTAACTTAACTTGGGCACAAGGGTTGCCAGTTCACAATGAGGTGCTTTCTGGTGACTGGGGCAGGCCTGATGGTGTGTCGGTAGAATCTAAAGTAGCAGAGGCATTGAACCTAAAGCTTGGCGACACACTTGTGTTTGTTATCAATAGCCAACGAATCGAAGCTGTGGTCAACTCCATCCGTAAGGTAGAGTGGCGTGAGATGAAGCCAAACTTCTATTTTATCTTTGCCCCCGAGTTGGTAGCTGAAATTCCAGGTGCTTACATGGTTTCATACCGACTCGAAGATAAAGATGACGCCTTTATTCAGCAGCTGTCGGCCAGTTTCCCAACTGTTAGCCTTCTTGATATCAGGAAGATGGGTGTAAAGATCCAGCAACTGTTAGAGCAAATCGTCTGGTCTATCACGGTACTGGCCGCGCTTGGCGTGATTGCTGGGCTACTTTTGATCTTCACCCTTCTGAGACTCAGCATAGCGCAGAGACAGATGGAGATCCGTTTGTATCGCACTCTAGGTGCCAGTAAAAAGCGCATCTCGACCACGCTGTGGTGTGAGTATGGTTTGATGGCATTAATTGCAGGGATCATTGCCAGTATCGGAGCCGATGCCAGTGTCGCAGGATTACTTCATTTTGGGTTTGATCTTTCACCAAGAATTCATCCACAGCTTTGGTTTGTTCTGCCGATCTTGACCTTTGTGGTATTGGCGTTAGTTGTGAATAGCTTGATCAGGCAACTTCTGATCCCAGTCAAAAATGGTGCACTATAGCCCCGTCATGAAAGGGCTGAGGGATGTTTCATGAAACCTAGTGTTAACTGGTAGAAGTGACATCTGTTAACATTTGGGGATAAAGTGAACTGTGCGATATTATCCACACCAATTGTGGATAAGTGTCGGGATAACTATGGATAAAGGGTAGGCCTATCTAGGTTTGCCCTTTATTTTTGGGCGCTAACGGCACTTCGTTATGCACAAACACAGAAATGTTAAAATTGCAGGAAATCGGTCAAGCACTTTTTTTAAATTTTAATGAATAAGAAGTTGTTATAAAAAGTGACATTAATCGTACGCTGAGTCGAAAAATTTCAACCATGAAACATACTCTTGGGCACTTGCATTGCCCCTAACTGGTACAAATCTAATCTGTTGGCCCGGTCTGGCTTGAGCGAGTTTAGAGATATCCATACGCGCCACCTGACCCAGCTTATGGTAGCCACCTATGGTTTGGCGCTCACACAACATGATAATAGGTTCACCACTTGGTGGGATCTGAATAGCGCCCAGAGCAATGGGCTCAGAGATTAGATCCGCCTTGGGTATCTTTATCGGCTCCCCCTTAAGCTGATAGCCCATTTTGCTCGCGGCAGGGCTTATAAGAAAGCTTTGCTGGAATAGCTTGTCATACTCACTCTCATCAAAAAGTGGAGCTTGAGAACCGGCAATGACCCTTAGTACCACCTCTTGAGTGTATTCAGGAATAAAGGTAGGACTCACCGAGGTCTCTTTTAGAATACCTATATTATCGTGTGAGGATAAAAGGTCACCAACCGCTAAGGGATTGCCGTTTTTATTTAGGCCGCCCAATTTGTCTTTTAACACAGTAGCGCAACTGCCTAGGGCTAGAGGTACGTCAAAACCGCCACCTACAGCGAGATAGCTTCTCAGTCCCTCTCTAGATGGCAATAGCTTGAGTATGTCATTGGCCTTTACGCGATAAGATTGCCAACTCGTGACAGGCTTGCCATTGATCAAGACATTGTTCTTAGCGCCTGTGATGGCAATGGTGTTTGCCTTTAATACCTTTGCTTCAAAACCACCTAGCGTTATCTCGATTGCTGGGCTGTTGTATGGATTAGCTAAGAGTTTATTTGCCCAATTAAAAGCATACTCATCCGCAGCACCACCTTGAGTAATGCCGTAGTGGGCGAGATTGGCTCTGCCTAAATCTTGCAGACTGGTTCCAGTATGGGCTTTAAGTATTTGAAGACAAGGGGTCATAACTGGCCCCCAAGCGTTAGGTATTCAGAGCGATTGATGGGAACGAACCTAATTCTGTCTCCCACCTGAATACGGCTTATCTGTTTACTTTGTGGGGTATACAGCTCTAACGGGGTTCTGCCAATAATGTTCCATCCACCGGGCGAGGTCTCAGGATAAACAGCCGTTTGTTTATCCGCGATGGCAACACTTCCTTTGGGTACCGCCGCTCTTGGTGCGTCTTGGCGAGGGAGTTGCAGCGCTTCTGGCACTTCAGCCATAAAAGCAAACCCTGGAGCAAAGCCCAAAGCGTAGACTTGATAAAGCTCAGTGCTGTGAATAGACGCTATCTCCTGTATAGATAGGCCTTTGTATAAGGCGATATCAAGGCAGGTTTCCGGTCCGTAATAGGTAGGGATTTCAATAACGCGTGTTTCTGAGTTAGATACTGTGACTGTTCTTGCTAAGGTCAAGATCTGACTGATCTCGGTGATGGCCTTATTCGCATCAAAGATAGAAGGGGTAAACTCTAGAAGCAGAGTAGTATAGCTTGGAACCGCTTGCACCAGCTCTGCTTTATAGTGCTGTAACAGATGCTCACGAGCGTGATTAATAAGTGGCGGCAATCTAGGGTCTATGACATCAGAAAATCGGATCAGCAAGCAAAATTCACCGACTGGATCTATGGATTTAACCTGCATCGATAAGGGCTCTTACCTTGGCGGTTATCTCAACCGCAATTGGATTGTCTCCGTGAACGCATAGGGTATCGGCTTGCAATTTAATCTCATCTCCTTCAATCGATTTAAAGGGTCTATTGTGCAGCATGGCTTCCACCTGATGTTTTATCTCTTCCCACTCATGCATCACAGAGCCTTCCATTGTGCGCGGTGAGAGCAAACCCTTGCTAAGGTAGCGTCTGTCGATAAAGGCCTCTTTTATAAGAGTGACGCCGTGTTCTTTGGCAAGGTGGTCATAATCTTGATTTTGGGTGGCCAAGATCATGAGCGGCAGTCGGAGAATTTTAGCTGCGGCCAACAAAGCCTCAAAAATAGATTGATTGCGCATCATGTCGTTGTAGAGGGCGCCATGGGGCTTTATATAGTCCACTTGAGTTTGATGAGCCTTACAGATGGCATCCAGTGCGCCCGTTTGATAAAGAACAGCATTGGTTATCTCTTGCGGTGTATAGGTAATTGAGCGCCTGCCAAATCCTTGCAGGTCGTGATAGCTAGGGTGTGCCCCGATGGACACCTGATGTTGCTCGGCGAGAGAAACCGTATGTTGCATTATGTTTGGATCGGAGGCGTGAAACCCGCAAGCAATGTTTGCCATGTCCACCAAAGGCATTACCTTATGGTCGTTTCCCATGTTCCAGGCGCCGAAACTTTCACCCATATCGCAATTTAGTTTCATTTTTATCTGTAAGTTGTTGTTTCTATGAGCACAAGTATAAAACGAACTTTGCGAAAAGTGATGCTATTCCTTAATATAGTCAGCAGAACGAATACAAAAGAGTTGGTAATGGAATGAAAGTACTAGTGACAGGCGGTATGGGCTATATCGGTAGCCATACCTGCATTCAGCTTATCGAAGCGGGAATGACGCCAATCATCTTCGATAACCTTTATAACAGTAAAGCGAGTGTGATTGGTCGTTTAAAAGAGGTTACCGGTCAGGATATCGAGTTTGTTCAAGGGGATATTCGCGACCGAGCACTGATGGTAGAAACCCTATCAAAATTTGAGATCGACGCTGTTATTCACTTCGCGGGTCTTAAAGCGGTGGGCGAATCGGTAGAAAAGCCACTTGAGTATTACGATAACAATGTAAACGGAACGCTAGTCTTGGTGGACGCAATGCGTGAAGTTGGCGTTAAGCGACTGGTATTTAGCTCTTCGGCTACGGTATATGGCGACCCTCATACGGTGCCAATCACTGAAGACTTCCCAACCAGTGCGACAAACCCTTATGGCCGAAGCAAGTTGATGGTTGAAGAGTGTTTAACCGACTTCCAAAAAGCCAACCCTGATTGGAGCATTACGCTTCTTAGATACTTTAACCCGGTAGGTTCACATCCAAGCGGTAAGCTAGGAGAGGATCCTCAGGGCATTCCTAACAACCTAATGCCGTTTGTGGCTCAGGTTGCGGTGGGTCGTCGAGAGTTTTTATCTGTGTTTGGTGATGACTATCCAACTCCTGACGGCACAGGCGTTCGTGACTACATTCACGTTATGGATCTATCTGACGGACACATCGCGGCTCTGCAGAAAGTGGGTAACCGTGATGGTCTTCACGTATTTAACCTTGGAACCGGTAATGGCTCTAGCGTTCTAGACATGGTTAAAGCTTTTGAAAAGGCGAGTGGCAAAACCATTGCTTATAAGATTGCACCGCGAAGAGCAGGGGATATTGCTGAATGTTGGGCCGATCCTGCTAAAGCTGAGCAGGAACTTGCTTGGAAAGCAACACGTAGTCTGGAAGAGATGACCGAAGACACTTGGCGCTGGCAATCGGAAAATCCGAATGGTTACCCTGAATAATTCCGAATAAACGATGAATTAAATTCCCCACTGATTGATACAATATCTCCGAAGTTAAGTTTCGGTAGAGCCGAAGTGGTTAGTATCTTGAATCAGGTGGGGAAATAATGGAATTAGCGCTAATTGTTACGTTTATCGTTTCATGTGTATTGATGGTCACAAAAGAAATCAAAGCAAACCGATAAACATTTGATAGCTGTATCTTTTCAATTACAATTTTAGCTACAAAGTTATCCGAATAGTAAGCCAACTCTGTGAGTTGGCTTTTTAGTTTCTGGGGTTTAGTCAATAATCTCAGCATAAGCGATAAATAAGGAAGTTAATGAGCAGTCCCATCACTTTAGAAGCTATGCATATTCTCGACGCCATAGAGCGTCGGGGCAGTTTCTCATCTGCGGCCGAAGAGCTTAGGCGCGCTCCTTCATCACTGAGCTATCAGATCCAAAAACTTGAGCAAGAGTTGGATATCATTATCTTCGACCGCTCTGGTCATAAGGCGGAGCTGACTCCTGCTGGCAGACTGCTACTTGAGAAAGGGAGACTTATTCTTGCAGCTACCGACGAGATGGTGAGAGAGGCGAATAGCATCGCCAACGGATGGGAGCTTGATCTGACCATCGCCTTTGATGGTGTGATCCCTATTAATCACTTTTTTCCGCTGGTGGATAAACTCGCTGACAAGAGTAAAACAAGGCTCAAACTGCAAGAAGAGATCTTGGCGGGTAGCTGGGAAGCACTAAGCGATGACAGAGCTGACATACTTATCGCACCGCAAACCGGCTGGGTACTTCCAGAAGCAAAAACAGAGGTTGTAGGTAGCATTGGGTTTACTTGGGTTGCCGCGCCTGACCATTTTGTACATAAGCGCGCCGGAGAGTTTGATATAGAGGCCCAGACTCGATATCGCGTCATAGCTATTGCCGATTCAGCAAGAAGTAAGCCAGCGCGCAGTATTAATGTTCTCGAGAAGCAAGATAGGCTAACTGTGACTAACTTTGCAGCCAAACTAGAAGCGCTTGAACAAGGTCTTGGCATAGGCACTTTGCCAACACACATTGCAAGGCAAAAGATAGTCGAAGGCACACTGGTGAAAATCGAAGGCAGTGAAGAGCTCACCGCTCCTGTAATTATGGCGTGGAAGCGCAACCAAATGGGCAAGGCAAAGTCTTGGGTGATACGAAACTTATCTAAGATTTGTCATTTCGAATTTAGTTAAAACAATGCCGGCAATCGCCGGCATTGTTTTGTTTTAAGCTTTACTTGGAACAAGCTTATCGATGAGCTTATTGCCAAATACATTGAACATGGCGCCAAGCACTATTAGGCTGCCACCAAGGTAGGTCCAGACCGATGGAGTCTCGTTGAATATCCAAACCCCAAGGGCTGCAGAGAAGATGATTTGCACATACGAGTACGCAGAGGCTTGTCCTGCTGATTGGGTTTGCATCGCTTTGGTCAGGCCAAGTTGACCAACCTGAGTGAAAATACCCACCAGTATCAGCATCAACACAATATCAAAGCTTGGTACCACAAAATCGTTCCAGGTCAGTAGCAGTGATGCAGGTAAAGCCACAAGCGGGAAGTAGAAGATAATAACTGAGCTATCTTCTGTTCGGCTCAGTCTTCTCACTATCACGTAAGCGATAGAACTACCCATGGCACCAAGCAAAGCGATAAGGATACTGAATGTCGGTAGACTCTCGGTGCTGCCAGCTTGCATATTGGGCTGCACGATCACGAAAAGGCCAAGCAGACACAGCAATATGCATACTACAGTCGGTAATTTGATTGCTTCTTTTAGAAATACAAATCCAAGAATGGCGGTAAATACAGGGTGTACATATTGAAGTATGGTCGCTTCTGCTAATGGCAGGGTGGTAACGGAGTAATACACACACATCAGTGCCATGGTGCCGACAATGCCGCGCAGGGCCAATAGCTTCTTGTTATTTCCCCAAATAGAGATACCTTTTCGTTTTACATAAAGATAGCTGATGATGAGAGAGACAAGGGCGCGGGCGGCAACGATCTCGAAAACGGGAATGCCATGGTTTGAGACGTATTTTACGCACGCAGACATCAGCGCAAATCCGAGAGCGGATAAGAGCATAAAGCGCACGCCAGAAGGGAGCATGGTATCAAGGTTCATAGTGGTTATTGTCTGGGGGTGACAAAAAAAGACGCGTTGTAAAACGCGTCCAACGATAGGGTGTTTAGAACGCCTTAGGTGCGTAACCTGTCATTGCTTTAAGTTGCAGGGCTTTACCTAGCTTAGTCATTGGGTGAACAACGATAAGGCCTTTAACACGGCGCTTTAGTTTACCCATATCCGCTTGCTCTTCCTTAGTGATCTCGCGAGAAAACGCCATCGCTTTAATAGCTTTGCTCTCTTTGTTCAGATCGTAGCTTTGCTTGTGTTTTAGAGAACTAGCTTTCTTGGTTAGCTTTTCAATCTCGTCAGTGAACTTGCTAATCATTTCATGATCTTGACGTGATTTAGCCGCATCAAGTTTACGATTACATCTGTCGATGCGATTGTGAAGGTTTTGCAGCTCTTGCTTAGTAGACATCTCTATATTCTCGGTTGATCAGGGAAAGGGCGCAGAGTGTAGCACAGCGCCCACTTATTATCAGGCAAATTAATCAGTTATCACCTTAATGGTAGCCTCATTTCGGCCATACCTTCTTCAAAATCCACCTCAACGCTAAACCCAAGGGCTTTGGCCAGGCCTATCATGCCGCGGTTGGTTGGCATGGTAACGCCCTCTAGACGCTTGAGCCCCTTATTTTTGCTGTGGGTGATGGCTGCTTGCATTAGTATTTTACCTAAACCTATGCCTTTTTTATCAGAGCGGATAAGCACCGCAAACTCAGCGGTATTGGTGCGTATATCTGAGATTATCCGAGAGACGCCGATAATTTCATTTTCCACTACTGCAACTAACGCCATCTCTCGGTCGTAATCGATTTGGGTGAGGTTAGCTACTGCCATATGGTCAAACTCTCCAACATCACTAAAAAAGCGCTTATAGAGGTCTTCTTTACTCACCTTAGAGATAAACTCTGCATGAGTAGGCTCATCTTCGGGTTTAATAGGACGAATTAAAGCAAGGCTTTGGTCTTTGAGCTGGATCTCTTGCTCCAGTTCGATTGGGTAGGGTCTAATAGAGAGTTTAGAGTCAGCTTCAGAGGTCTCAATCCAACCATCCACAAAACTAAGCTCGCCTGTAGGGCTAAATGTCCCAGCTAGGCTGACTCTTTCAAGCTTTGGAATATCTACAACCAGCTGTGAGAATGAGACCAGATTTCGCGTAAGCTCGTTGAACATCTCTTCTCTAAGCGGTGAAAGCTTATGTTCACGCAGTCCGTTCTTTATAAGGGTTTGCGCCAGTTTTTGGTTGAGTGGCGGTAAGCCTATGGTTAGATTCTCGTCGCTGATTTCATCGCTTTTTCCTATGGCTATTACGGCGCCAAAGGTGGGGTCGTTATACATGATAAGGTTGATATGGATAGGCGCCATCAAGGTGGTGAGAGTGATGTCATAATCATCCAGTATCTGTTCTGTCGTTTCTCGAGACAGGGTTCGCGCCTCGGAGCCGATAAGCTCAATGGTGCGTTTGATCTGATGCGCTGGCTTGGTGATAGAAAGCGGGGTCTCCATTAACTGTACCTGAGTGGCTCGGTAACGCACTAAGTGCATAAATGCCATTATGCTGCTCTCTGGGGTGCGATAGGTGGGGATGCCTGCTTTGGCGAAGCGCTTTCTTGCTTCGGCTGCGCTGCTTTCTCCTAGCCAGTTGGTGAGGAGGTTCACCCTGCGCCTATGTGGGTGACTCTTGTACTTCTCGATAATGCTCGTCGCAACGTCCACTGGATCCGCCAGTGCTGATGGGCTGTACATGACCAAGATGACATCAACGCTTTGATCCTCCATTAGAATATCAAACGCTTTCTCTATTTTGTTTGTCTGTCCGTCACCAGATATATCGACTGGGTTTTGTTGCCAGTCAACTTGGCCGGTTAGCGATTTTAGAGACTCTTGGGTTTTTTCAGATAGCTCAGCGAGTTTTCCCCCGAGTTGGTCAAGGGTATCTGTCGCAATCACTCCGGGACCAGAACCGTTGGTGATGATAGCCAGACGTTTGCCTTTTAGTGGCACTGAGTGGGTTAGGGTTTCGGCGGCAGCAAATAGCTCGTGTGTGGACTTTACTCGAAGCAAACCACAACGCTCGAAGGCAGAATCGTAAACCAGATTTAGAGATTTATCCCCGCCATGATGTTGCATAGAGAGCGCTTTTGCTGTGTCGTTGCGTGCGCCTTTGAGCACCAAGATACGTTTGTTGCGGGCACACGAGCGAGCAGCCGAGATAAATCGCCTAGCATCTTTGATGTGCTCGACGTAGAGTAAGATCGCCTCGGTTTTACTGTGCATCGCCAGATAATCAATGACCTCTGATACGCTTACATCGGCCATGCTGCCAATGGAGATATAGGCTGAGAATCCTATATTTTTCTCTTTAGCCCAGTCCAGTACGGTACTTCCGATAGCGGCAGATTGAGAGACGAACGCAATCTTTCCCGGAGATACGGGACATGGGGAGAGCGAGGCGTTAAGGTTTGCCCAAGGAAGGACCAGTCCTAGGCTATTCGGACCAAGCACTCGCACCTTATGCTCTCTAGCCAGTGCCAGCAAGGTTTTAGACTCTTGTTTGTTATACACGCTGTTAGCTATCACTACCGCGACTTTTACGCCGGCGTTTTGCAGGTCATGAAACAACTTTTTACTGATAAAGTCTTCAATACAGATAATGGCGAGTTCGGTATTAACAGGCAGACTTTTTATATCAGGGTAACAAAGGATACCCGCAACGGAAGCGTGCTTGGGGTTGACTGGTAATATGGTTCCAGTGAAATCTCCACCCAGGAGGTTCTTGATAATGACATTACCCGGTGAGAAAGGTCGATTTGAGGCACCAATGACGGCGACACTTCGAGGATTGAAGAGAGAGTCCATAGATAAAGAGTCCGTAGGCGATGACGTGATGCTTCAATATTAAGGCAATTCCCATGGGGTTTG
This sequence comes from Vibrio ishigakensis, assembly GCF_024347675.1. NCBI lineage: Bacteria > Pseudomonadati > Pseudomonadota > Gammaproteobacteria > Vibrionales > Vibrionaceae > Vibrio > Vibrio ishigakensis. Next base: position 1,460,978 of record NZ_AP024882.1, read on the forward strand.
AGGCGTATTTGTTAATACTGGGTAAAATGTGCGCTTTTGATCACATGCATTTGCATAATCATAGGGTTATCCCCTTGATTCTCAAACAGAAGATGGCATGATTTTGGTTAACATCATGTATCGAGTATTCCAAAAATGAAAAAAACAGCCATCATCTCTTTAGCGCTTCTACTGGCAGCATGTAGTTCAAGCGATGAATATCAAACTGAAGTTCAATCTGAAAGCTATCAAGAGCAGTATCAAACTGAGCAGGTAGCAGAGGACTCTAGCGAAGCAATTGAAGAACAAAATGCAACTGCAGAGGCTAGCGAAGCACCGGTTGTTGAAGATCAAGACGCTATCGTAGAAGAGGAAGTGGCACAAACTGAGCCAAAAGCAGAAGAAACAACTGAAGAAGTTGCAGTTTCTAGCGCACCTAGCCAGGGTTTTGCGATACAATTAGCCACACTTTCTGATCATGACAAAGCGGTGAAGCTTGCACAAAGCTTTAAAGCCGAATTGCCAATGTGGCTTCAGTCTAAAGTGGTGGGTGAGAAGCAGGTTTACTCTGTACTAATGGGTGATTTTGGTGACTATGATCAAACCAAATCGACAATTGCTTCTCTACCTCAAGAGCTACAAATGCTGAAGCCATTTGTGAAAAACTTTACAGATAAAGAGCTTGCGGACGCTGAGAGGTTTGAAGCGATCCAATAAGCGCTAGGTTACAAATACAATGACAAAAATAAACGTTCTTCTGCTGTGCGGTGGTGGTTCATCTGAGCACGAGGTTTCGCTTGTATCGGCAGATTACGTACAGCAACAGCTAGGTTTAACTCCTGAATTACAAGTGACTAGAGTTGAACTGCTCGAGAACACTTGGGTTACTCAAGACAAACAAGAGTGCTATCTAGACATTCACAGTGCTGAGTTGGTAGTGGGTGAAACGCGTTCTAACGTGGACTACATAGTGCCATGTATTCACGGCTATCCGGGTGAGACGGGAGATATTCAATCTCTGCTAGAGCTTTCTGGTATTCCGTATTTGGGTTGTGGTCCTGAAGCAAGCTCTAATAGCTTCAATAAGATCACGTCTAAACTGTGGTATGACGCCATAGATGTACCTAACACCCCATATCTGTTCCTAACTCAAAATAACGCGCAAAGTGTTGAAAAGGCAGAAAAAGCCTTTGATGAGTGGGGAAGCTTATTTGTAAAGGCGGCCCGTCAGGGGTCTTCAGTGGGTTGTTACAAGGTAACGGAAAGGCAAGGCGTTCAGCAAGCGATTGAAGATGCGTTTGGCTACTCTGATCAGGTGCTAGTTGAGAAAGCGGTAGTCACTAGAGAGCTTGAGGTTGCGGCCTATGAGTTTGAAGGTGAACTTGTAATCACGCCTCCTGGCGAGGTAATGGCGCCGTCAGATACTTTCTACTCTTATGAAGAGAAGTACAGCAGCGACAGCCATTCCACCACTGAGGTAGAGGCTAAAGGGTTAAGTGAAGAGCAGCTTGGCCAAATTGCTGATTATTCTCGTCGTGTATTTGTACAGATGGGCTTAAAAGACTTGTCCCGTATCGACTTCTTCTTAACGGACAATAACGAGATCTACCTAAACGAGGTAAATACCTTCCCGGGTATGACCCCGATCTCTATGTTTCCTAAGATGCTTATCAACAACGGTCACGATTTCGCTGCCTTCTTGGCACAAGCGATCAAACGTGGCGTTAGTCCCAAGGCTTAATCACCTTAAACTTAAGCCTTTCTTGGTCTGCCAGTACCTGTTTGCCTAGGTACTGTGCAGGCATTGCAGGGCTGACCCAGCGTCCAAAATCTGTAATATCCGAGATGTGATAACCTTGTTTGGCCAGCTCTTTGGCGGCGCCTACACGCGCAGACTGTCCGGTAAATTGCACATCCACTTTTAATTGATCCTCAACCGCTCTAAAGACTCGATAGATGGATGACGCGTCCAGCGCCATATCACCAATGTTGCCGTGGCGATCGATTCTGCGAAATACCGGGCCTGGTTGTTCTGGTACCATCAAAACCCAACTTCGCAAGATGTCACTGCTAGCCGGTGAGAGCTGATAGGTTTTATCACCAAAGTGAATTTGATAGCTTTCGCTCTCTTGTAGTTGTTCAAAGGATAGGGCTCTTAGTTCGCTGCGTTTGAGTGCACATTCAAACATCACCGACAGAAGGGCGACATCCCTTAGTTGCTTGAGTGTGCTATCGCTACTCAGTTGCTGTTGAAGTTCTTTAAGGTGATTGGCATTGAATGCACTGGCTTGTTTGGCATCACCTTTCTTGTCTAATCTAGTTTGCGCCATGATCATTTTGATAGAGCGATGATTGCAAGGGTCAGGGTACTCGTGGAAGCGGTGCACTAATCCTATAGTGATGGCCATACGTTTTATGGTGGAGTATTTACGAGTCTGGGTTTGCTTCTCTAGAAATAGGCGCACAGCTGTAGTTGAAGCCGGAAGGGCACTGACTTTCTTTAGTTGGCAAAACTCCACCAAGTGATTCCAGTCATTCCTCATGGAAAGCAGAGAGTTTCGGCTGTATTGATTAGCGGTAAGTTTATCGAAATCTTCTACCGTTACCCTGCCATTGAATAGGCGAGCGCTTCTCTTTTTAGCGTCAGGGTCGGTAATTGGGATACACTTCTTTCTCATAATGCACTATAACTAATTATGTTTGGTCTATTGAATATATACCAGAAACTACGTATTAACAAAGACTTATCTCGATTTTTAGGTCTATCTAGGAGAGAATTTTGCTACGATTTTGATTCCATATGTTCTTGCATGTGTGTAGTTGTGGATTAACTAAGCAATCCGAATTGAAAATAATAAGCAGACGCTGAGGTTTATCATAAAGGGTGTTAAAATTGCTCTAATAGACAAGCAATAAGGTATGAGTATGAGTCTCGTATATTCAACAGAAGTGGGCCGTATTAAGCCTGAAGAAGAGAAAGTAGAACGTCCAAAGGGTGATGGCATTGTTCGTATACAGCGCCAAACAAAGGGTCGTAAAGGTAAAGGCGTTTGCTTAGTAACAGGTTTAGATCTCGATGATGTCGGCCTCAAGCTGATGGCGGCTGAGCTTAAGAAAGTATGTGGGTGCGGTGGCGCGGTAAAAGATGGTGTTATCGAGATTCAAGGTGACAATCGTGAGAAAATTAAAGCACACCTTGAGAAGAAAGGCTTAAAGGTTAAGTTAGCCGGTGGTTAATCGGAGCCTAGAATGAAGAAAGCCCCTGATATTTGTCAGGGGCTTTTTGTTTTTGCTAGTTTACTATTACATCAGCACTAGATAAGCGATGAAGATAGCAGACAGGCCGTAGATGATTGGGTGAACCTCTTTACCACGACCAGCAACAATCATAGAAAAGCTGTAGCTGATAAAGCCCATAGCCATACCGTTTGCTGGAGAGAAGCTAAGGATGGTGAACATAATGGTAAAGAAGGCTGCAATGCGAGACTCTTTCTGTTCCCACTGAATGTTACCCAAGCGTCCTACCATGTAGATACCAACAACAACCATAGCCGGCGCTACGATAGCGGTAGAGAAAATAGAGAACAGTGGATATAGGAATAGAGATAGCAAGAACAGACCTGATACTACTACTGCAGCCAGACCAGTCTTCGCGCCTTGAGAAGAGGCGATACCCGACTCAGAGAATGCAGTGATAGAGGTAGTACCAAGCATAGTACCGATCACTGTACCGCCTGCATCCGCTACAAGTGCAGACTTAGCGTTAGGCACTTTACCGTCTTTATCGATAATACCTGCATCGCGGCCTACACCTACGATAGTGCTGAGGCCGTCGAAGAAGTCGACGATAAAGAAGATGATGACGATAAACAGTAGGTCAAACAGTTTATCTGCAGTGAAGGCTGAGAAGTCAAAGATAGCGCCAAAGCTTGGCGCTAGGCTTGGTGGTGCAGATACTAGTGAGTCTGGGATAGGTGCGTTAGCAGTGCCTAGCATCATATCAGCCACAATCGTTAGTACTATGGAAGATACGAAAGAGATAAAGGTCGCTAGTTTGATGTCACGAATCATACATCCAAGAGCAATAAAGATACTGATATAGGCAATCAGCACCTGAGGGTCTTTGATGTTACCCATGCTTACAAGGATGATAGGGTTAGAAACGATGATACCAGCGTTCTTTAACCCTAGAAAAGCAATGAACAGACCAAGTGAAACTGTGATCGCGAGTTTCAAATCCTCTGGGATCGACTCAATCATGGTCTTGCGAACCTTGGTCATAGAGAAGGCTAGGTAGATGATGCCAGAAAGGAAAATGCCAAATAGGGCTTCGTTCCACAGTAGCGCTACAGAACCACTAAACAGCATGCCTTTGAAGAAGCCGTTCATGCTCATGCCAGGTGCAAGCATTACCGGGTAGTTACCAAATATACCCATGATAAGAGTTGCAACTGCTGCTGCGATTGCAGTCGCAGTAAAGATTGCACCGCGATCCATTCCTGGGATATCGCCCAGGATTGCTGGGTTAACCGCTAGGATGTAGCTCATTGCCAAGAAGGTGATAAATCCAGCGTACAGCTCTGTGCCGATAGTGGATTTTCTTTGTGCAACTTTGAATTGACGTTCAATCAGCGACTGCTCGCTGCTTGGTGCTTGAAGGACCGTTTCTTGACTCACGATGTGACCTTTTTACTTAGATAAAAATACACCGAAGCCATAACGTGTAGACTGGATAAAACTGTAGTCTCAGAGTTAGGCTCCGAGGTAGAAACGAGAGGTCCAAATCACCTCACATATACAGCTTCGATATGTAAATTGGCGCGTATAGTAAACGTTTGCGAGAGTATTTCAAGCTAATTTTTGAACAGTTCAAGATCTCCTTGATTTAGAAACAACTAAGGTGCAAATTTTCAAACTAAGAATAACAAAATCGCTTGCTGTGGCTTATGTGATACTAATGGACTGTAGATAACAAACAGCGTGCTGTATTAGGCAAAAAGTGATTAAAACAGGGTTTAATTAATGGAAACGACGCAAGGTCGCAAAAAACTATTTTTACAGGGTGTAGTAGCAATGATACCGCTTAGTGTAGCGGTAATACCTTGGGGACTTTTAGCTGGTTCTTATGCTATTGACTCAGGGTTATCCCCGATAGAGAGCCAAGCCTTGTCTGCTATTTTATTTGCAGGTTCAGCTCAGCTAGTGGTAACTGGAATGATGAAAGCTGGTGCTGGGTTAGCGACTATGCTGCTGACCACCTTATTTATAACCTCACGGCACTTTTTATACAGTGTTTCGATGCGTGAGAAAATCAGCCCACTTTCTTTAAAGTGGCGCTTAACCCTCGGATTTCTGCTGACCGATGAGCTCTTCGCTGTGTGTGGCAATCAAGACCCTAAGCGTTTTAATACTTGGTATGCCCTTGGCGCTGGCTTGAGTTTCTATTTGTGTTGGAATCTCGCCACCTTGGTTGGGATCGTGGCGGGCAGTTATATTCCTGCCATGGGAGACCTTGGTTTGGAGTTTGCCGTAGCGGCAACCTTTATTGCCTTGGTTGTGCCATCCGTTAAAAACTCACCGACGCTGGCTGCGGTATTGGTTTCCTTGGTTCTTTCCATAGTGTTGAATCTCGCCCAGGTAGAAGGCGCGCTAATGATAGCGAGCCTAGGAGGAATGCTAACAGGCTTTGCAGTGGAAACCCTCAAAGGAGAAAAAGCATGAATCTAGCGATTATCTTCATCCTTGCAGGCCTAGTGTTCTTTAGCCGATACGTGTTTCTTGAACCTAAACTGCCTCTTAGATTGGCTCCTTCCGTGCAAAGAGTGCTTAGCTACTCAGGTCCAGCTGTATTAACCGCTATTTTGGCTCCTATCGTGTTTGCGCCGCACGGAGAGTTATGGATAGCTCCGAAGAACCCGTATCTGCTGTGTGCAATCTTGGCGACTCTTGTTATTTATAAGACCAAGAATGTATTGCTTACGACAGTGCTTAGCATGATAGTGTTTTTGATCCTAAATAACCTAGTATTCGCCCACTAGGTGATCACATAGTCACAGTACGCCGTAGTTTGTGAAGGTACGGGTGTGAGGCTAGGGTGATGAAAAAGATACTTTTAATTATGCCGTTGTTAGTAAGCTGTATGGCTACTGGGGCGTCTGGTCTTGAGGATATTGCGGAGTTAAGGTGGGAGAACAGAGTCTTTGTGATCCATTCAAACTCACCGCAGCAAGTAGTAGAAGCGCTAAATCAAAACAGTTATGAGATCGATGATAGACACATCACTTGGTTTGTAATCTCAAAAGGAGAACTAAGCACCAATTATCAAGGTGAGGTGTCCAGCTCATTTAGTAGAACAACCCTAGATACCTATTTTGACTCAGAATATGGTGTGGTTTTGATTGGTAAAGACGGCGGCATTAAGCATAGACAAAATGAGTTGGAGCTTAGTACCTTGTTTAACAAGATAGATGCTATGCCAATGCGCCGTTCTGAAATGCGGAGTAGGGAAATCTAGTTATCTTGGTCTTGCAAACGCTTGAGTCCAGTAAATACCATATCGAGTGTCGCTGTTTTCAACAAAGCTTGCACCCATCTGTGTGACGTTGGCACTCATGATATTCTTGCAGTGCCCCTCACTTGCCATCCATGAATTCATTACCGCATCTATTCCAAATTGCCCAGCAGCAACATTTTCTGCCCAAGCCGACCATGTATAACCTTGCGCTGAGATACGGTCGCTAGGAGAGTTTCCATCTGAGCCTGTATGAGACAGAAAGTCTCCATTGGCCATATCACTTGAGTGTGCAAACGCGGCAGCCTCGAGGCTGTGATCCCAGGTTAGTGCCGGAACGGCCGGCATTTCTGTAGAGCCACAGATTTGCGTGGTTGCGCGCTTGGCGTTTACCGCTTGAAGCATCTGATCAGCAAAGTTAGCATCGGGCTGGCGAACAGGCTCGCTATCTTCGGCTGGAGGCGAGGGCACTATGGGTGTCTCACTACTTCCACTGTCTGGCATGGTTGTGTCGCTTGGGTTGGAATTGCTCGTGCTAGATTCGTTTGAACTTGAGCCGCAGCCCCACAAAAATACGCTGATTAAGGGCAGAATTAGTAGTCGCATACTGTGTACCTCATATGCTTTGTCCATGTATCGGCGGTTTAAGACCGCTCTGAACCAAGAACTATAAGTCTTGTGAATGTGAGGTTGCAATGCAAGGTGGTGGATCTTTACTCAGCTTTGACAAAGCGAAAAGCTAAGGTATTGAAAACTAAACAAACAGTAAAAACGAAAAAAGCCCCGTTAAAAAACGGGGCTCTTCAAAGCTATTTAGCTAATCTCGAATTACTTCTTTAGGTTAGTGAAGTAGTCGAAGATTACTGGTACGTCGTTGTTACCCATGCCTGCGTCAACAGCAGCTTGTAGGCTAGTAGAAGTACCTTGAGCGATTAGAGACTCAGTGCCTAGCTCTTCACATAGAGCAAGGAAGTAGCCAAGGTCTTTGTTTGCGTTAGCAACAGAGAAGCCTAGTTTCTCTTCGCCGTCTACAGCGTAGAACTTACAGAACTGCATGAACGGAGAGTTAGATGGACCAGCTGACATGATGTCGAATAGTTGCTGACCGTCAACGCCTGCTAGCTTAGCTACTGCGAACGCTTGAGACATAGTTGCAACAGTAGTCATGCCCATGAAGTTGTTAACTAGCTTAGTAACGTGACCTGAACCTAGAGCGCCTAGGTGGAATACGTTTTCGCCTTGCTCGTCAAGAACTGGCTTAACTTTGTTGAAAGTTTCGATGTCGCCAGCAGCCATGATGTTTAGAAGACCATCTTTAGCGTGAGCTGGAGTACGACCTAGAGGTGCGTCGATCATGCCAGCGCCGATAGCAGCTAGGTCAGCACCAATCTTCTTAGTAGAAGCAGGGATAGAAGTACCGAAGTCGATTAGAGTCTTGCCTTCAGACATACCCGCTAGGATACCTGTGTCGCCGTAAACTACTTTCTCAACAACTTCAGAAGTTGTTAGACATAGCATAACGATGTCACTTTTCTCAGCTAGTTCTTTACCGGTAGCTGCTTCAGATGCGTTGCCACGAGCTAGAACAGCTGCAACTGCATCTTTGTTAAGATCCATTACGTTTACTTCGTAGCCACGGTTTTGAAGATTTTCAACCATGTTGCCGCCCATAAGGCCAAGGCCGATGAAACCAATTACTGGTTTAGTCATGTCTAACTCCTAAATACATATACTATTGTATGACTATTTGCCGATAGGATAACTGTATGAGTAGATTTAAGCAATGACAGAACTACCAAAAATGATACATAGATCCGATTTATTTATCGCGAACACCTACAAAACTTGTAACTAATTCTTCATTTTACCAAGTAAAACCCTGTATTTACCTAGGGTCGTATGAAAATCACACAAACGAGTGTGTAGTCAATTTCAAACTACCGAGTCGTTATGAAATACGTGTAGATGATAGCGGATAATCGGACAAATAGAGCAAAATCTTAGGGCGCATTTAAGTTTAATTGTAATACTAAAAGGTAGGGGTTGATACGGATTTATATGCGCATAGGGAATAAGGCGCAGAGGAACGGCTACTATATAGACAAAAAAAGAGCCCAGTTAATACTGAGCTCTTTTCTATATTGAATGCTAATTACTAAACAAGCTCGGCAAGTGCGCCTTCACGTGCCTTGTTTGCTTGCTCATCACCCATGTTCAGGCCTTCAGCATAAACGAACTCAACGCTAGTGATACCAAAGAAGGCAAGGATAGATGTTAGGTAAGGCGTAACTGTGTCAGTTGTTTGGTCTTTATGAATACCGCCACGAGTTGTCACTATGACTACTTTGCGATCACCAATCAAACCTTGAGGGCCGTTTTCTGTGTATTGGAAGGTAACTCCCGCACGCGCCATGATATCGAAATAGTTTTTCAGTTGAGTTGGCACACTAAAGTTATACATAGGGGCGCCAATGATAACGGTATCTGCTGCTTTAAGCTCGGCAATGAGTTCATCAGAAAGCTTTTGAATCTGTTGCAATTCAGTGGTTAGAGACTCGATAGGCGAGTTAATCGCTGTCATTACATCGAGATCAAGCTGAGGTACTGGATTAGCAGCTAGGTCGCGAACCACGACTTCTTTGCCTTTGATTGCTTGCTCGATTAGTTGATTAGACTGAGAGTTGTCGCCAAGTAGGCTTGATTTTAGTACTAGGGTGTTAGGCATAAGACTTTCCTTCAATTTCTTTGTATTCGTTGTTTGCTCTTGGAGCTTGTAAACAAGTCTAACCAAGGAAACTGAATTCAAAAATCGGAAAATATTGACAAAATCATTCAATATTTTTGAATGGTTACAAATGTCGTTCGGACAGCCTTTATCACCTCATGTGATTATGAAGCAAAGAAAAACACGGGCAATTGCATCGCGTATTTCTTAACTCAAATCCCACTCTATATTGCACAGCTGCTTTGCGAACCAGCGGAGTGCCTTGCCATCTTGATCTTTGTGCCAAGCTATATAGGCATCTTGGGTTGGTCGAGGAATAGCGCACTCTTTTTCCACCAGCATTCCGTTATTGATATGCGGCTTGGCTAAGTGTGCAGGAATAAAGCCGACACCTAACCCCTCAATTTGCGCCGCTATCTTGGATTCCATTGAGTTGACTCGCACTATCTGTCTACTTTTGAAAAGACCGCTGTCTCTAACCGGTAAAACCTGAGAGGTGTCTGCGACCACAATAGATGGATAGCGGTTGAGTTGCTCACTATCAATAGCGCCTTGATGTTTCGCCAGCGGGTGATGCGGGCTGACTACAAAGATAAAAGCGATCTCACCAATTTTATGAGTTGTGAAAAGTCCTTTAGGCAACTCACCGCTTGCCCCTATAACAATGTCAGCCCTGCGACTGTGCAGGGCATCCCATCCGCCCCCGAGCACTTCAACACCAAGATTTACATCAACCGATTGCTCTAGCTGATTGAATCTATGAATTACAGGAAAGATCTTACTCTCGGGAATAATGGTGTCTCTGGCGATCCTTATTTGGCTTTCCCATCCTGATTCTAGTTGTTGTACTGAGTCATACAGTCGATTACTGGCAAGTAAAATCTCGCGACCATGTTCCAAAACCAACTTGCCTGCTTTGGTGAGGGTGGCTCTCTGACCGGAGCGGTCAAACAGAGGAGTTCCTATCTCGTTTTCCAATTTTTTGATGGTATAGGTGAGAGCAGAAGGGACTTTGTATAGGGATTCAGCCGCCGCTGCGAAGCTACCTTTTCTCTCTATTGCGTCCAAGGCTCTTAACGCATCCATTGAGATGTTGTTATACATATTCGTTCCTATTCAAAAATTTTGAATGTAACTGTCAGATCTTTCCGATTTTTTAATAAAGCTAGCACACCTAAACTTAATCTCAACAACCAAATACAGAGGCTTTCTAGCGAAACGCTAGGTTTAAATAATTTGAGGTGAACTATGAACGTATCAATTAAAAACATCCTTTCAAGCAACGCAGGCTTTTCAGCATTAGCTCTAAGAGTTCCAGTAGGTATCATCTTTATGGCCCATGGCGCACAAAAGTTATTTGGCTGGTTTGGCGGTTACGGGTTAGAGGGGACAGGTCAATGGATGGAGTCTATCGGTCTGGCACCTGGATACTGGATGGCCATGTTAGCGGGTAGCGGTGAATTCTTTGGTGGTTTAGCAATTGCGATTGGTCTTCTGACTCGTCCAGCTGCGTTTGCCCTAGCAATCACCATGTTGGTAGCAATATTTGCAGTGCACTTTGAAAACGGTCTCTTTATGGCTAATAACGGCTACGAATTTGGTCTCGCGCTACTAGCAGCAAGTGTTTCTCTAGTGTTTTCCGGAGCGGGTAGTGCTTCAGTAGATAACTTTATCGCTCATAAACAAGCTTAATTTCTGGAGGTAGATACCATGATTACAGTACGTAAATCTGAACATAGAGGTCATGCAAACCACGGTTGGCTGAAGAGTAAACATACCTTTTCATTCGCAAGCTACCACGATCCAAAAGAGATGGGATTCTCAGCACTACGCGTGATCAATGATGATTTTGTCGCTCCAGAAGCGGGTTTTGATACCCATGGTCATAGAGACATGGAGATCATCAGCTATGTGCTTGAAGGTAGCATAGCGCACAAGGACAGTGAGGGTAACGTTCAAACTCTACCAGCTGGAGAGTTCCAACTGATGTCAGCAGGCAAGGGGATTTATCACAGTGAGTTTAATCCGTCCTCTAATGAGGCTCTAAAGTTCCTACAGATCTGGATTGAGCCAAACGCCTTTGGTGGTAAGCCAGGTTATCAACAGAAACAGTTTGGGAAGAACTCAGGAATTACCACCATAGCGACGCCTGATGGAAGAGGAGGCTCGCTAACCATCAAGCAAGATGCGAGTTTGCATCAGCTTATTTTAGGTCCGGGAAGTGAGTTAGATTTTGATGTGCTCAGTGGTAGACAGGTTTATGTTCACCAGATCTCGGGAGAGTTAAGTGTTAATAACACAGAGCTAAAACCAGGTGATGGCGCTAAGGTATCTAACGAATCGAAACTCAGCTTGAAGAATAGCGGTAGTGACAAGGTAACGGCATTAATCTTTGATTTGCCATAACAAGAAAGGCCTAGCATAAAGCTAGGCCTTGTCGATCACGAGAGGCAATCAAGAAGCTCGGCTTCTAATGTCTCTCTGACTTCTTTTGCTATTACCTCGATGCGACTTTCAGAGCAGTCATCCAGTTCAAGTTCGGTCATAGCATCTTGGGTAATGTTATAGCCAAAGATACCGTCATAGGTGATAAAGACAGCTTTGATGCGCTCTGCATCAATGGTCCCAAGAAGCGCCTTGATCTTGGAGTGGCTGAACACCTTGTCAGGAGCAAACCTCCAGCCTTCACTTTGGAATCCTTCGCCTTGGTTATTGGCCTTGATAAAGCCAGACTCTGGGATAGGCAACTCGCAGGCAAGAGGCTTGGACTTGTGGTGATGATGGTGATGAGCAGGTGCTCCTAACCAGCGACTTTCCCCTTCAAGCTCAGTGAACTCAATCTTGCCTTGCTCGGTTGCTAGCACTGGTGTTTCTGGTTGACCGTGCTGAGCGACAAAAGAGGTTAGGCTCTCAAGTTCACTTTCGCTGTACAGGTCTACTTTGTTTCCCACAACAGTATCTGCGATAGCCACCTGCTGAATAAAGGTATCGTGCTCGGCGTATTCTGAATCCGCTAGTTTGCGTGCATCAACCAGTGTGATGGTTTTCTGAAGATTCAGGATCTCACGGTAGTAGTCTGTAGTTAAAACCTGAAGCACTTCTTTAGGGTGCCCAAGACCGGTAGGCTCTATTAGCAAACGGTCTGGTCGTGCTTCATTTAGAAGTTGATTAAGAGCTATCTGCATTGGAAGACCTGCAGTGCAGCACATACAACCGCCAGGAACCTCACGGATAAATACGCCTTGTTTATTAGTGTGCTGGCCTTCAAACAGGCTACCATCGACACCAATTTCACCAAACTCGTTCACCAATACAGCCCAACGCTCATTGTTAGGCTTGTTCTTCAAAAGATTCAGGATGGCCGAGGTTTTACCCACACCCAAAAATCCAGTAATGATGTTGGTTGGAACCGCCGTAATTGGCTGTTTATCAGAACTCATTTGCTATCCTTTTATAGCCTTGCACTAGCTCTTGGTTTGCAGAAACCACTGACTCCGAGAAGGCGGAGTATTCTGGTGGCACCTCTGAGATAGAGTTTAAATCAAAGTGCGGACCAATATTGGTCATAGGTGGCACGTGAAAACGCTCAGGTAGGTCAAGGCCGTCGATGACGCAATTATGCCTTACTACGCAACCATCTTGAATCGCGGTTCTGAATACCACGGTGTTAAATCCGATAAATACGTCATTGCCGATTTCGCACGGGCCGTGAATGATAGAGCGGTGGGCGATTGAGCTTCGTTCGCCGATAGTTACAGCGGCGCCAGATTTAGAGTGGATCACCACTCCATCCTGTATATTGGTGTCTCGCTTAATGATAATCGGCTCCATGTCACCAGTCTCATCGGTTTCATCAGCACGGATAACAGCGTAAGGACCAATAAATACATTATCTTCAACGATAACCTTGCCACACAAGATTGCAGTTGGATCAACAAAGGCTTTTTCTGATACCTGTGGCAGGTGTCCGGTTGGGTTTCTTCTGATCATCTTGATTATCTGCTAGGTTGAAATTGAAGGGACATAGCTTGATTAGGCTGTTGGGTCACATTGGTGCCGTCAAAGGCCATAAAGCCGTTAACCCAAGTAGCCGCAATAGTTGCTGAGAAGGTTTGACCATCGAATGGTGTCCATGCACATTTATACAGACTGTTTTGATCAGTAATGGTTTGCGGTTTATCTAGGTCTGCCAAAACTAGATCGGCGAAGTAGCCTTCTCGGATAAAGCCACGCTCTTCAATGCCATAGCGAATCGCAGGGTTGTGCGCGCTTTTTTGTACAACCTCGGTAAGGGTGAGTCTTTTTTGCTTAGTGTGCTCTAGCAAGCTAGAAAGGGCGTGTTGTACTAGAGGCATTCCGGCAGGCGCTTTAGGGTAAGCTTGATTCTTTTCTTCGAATGTATGCGGCGCGTGATCCGTTGCAATTATATCGATGCGGTCGTTCTTTACGGCATCCAACAGGGCATCTCGGTCTTGAACCGATTTAATTGCAGGGTTGCACTTAATGCGGTTACCAAGCCAAGGGTAGTCTTGCTCACTGAACCACAAGTGATGCACACAGGCCTCGGCAGTGATGTGTTTGCTCTCGATTGGTCCTTTTTCAAACAAGGAAATCTCTTTCTCAGTTGTAATATGAAGCACATGCAGTTGGCTGTGATATTTCTTTGCAAGCTCGACCGCATAAGAAGATGAGGCAAAGCAGGCTTCAGCGTCTCGAATAGTAGGGTGGTCTTCAATCTCCAGCTCGGTTTTGGTTTCCAACAGACGCTTTTGGTTCTCAGCGATCAAAGGACTGCTCTCACAGTGGGTCACAATCAGAGTCGGGGCCTGCTCAAAGATTTTATCCAGTGCTTCAGGATGTTCGACCAACAGATCACCTGTAGATGCACCCATAAAGACTTTAACGCCACAATGCTTTGTAGGATCGAGACGTTTTATTTCATCTAGGTTGTCTTCGGTAGCGCCTAGATAGAACGAATAGTTAGCAAATGAATTTTGTGAGGCGAGACCAAATTTGTGCTCAAGGGCTTCGATTGTCGTGGTGGAAGGGCTTACGTTTGGCATCTCCATAAAACTGGTGATACCGCCAGCAACCGCTGCGCGTGACTCGCTGAAGATGTTTCCTTTGTGGGTCAAGCCCGGCTCTCTGAAGTGAACCTGGTCATCAATCATTCCAGGTAGCAGATAGAGGCCTTTGGCATCAACAATATGGTCTGTAGGACTTGCAGAGATAGAGCGGGCGATTTTTTCGATTCTTTGTCCTTTAATAAGTACATCAGATTCGACTACCTTGCCCTCGTTTACAATTCGAGCGTTTTTGATCAGAGTGTTTTGCATTTTCTTTTTACACTAAATGAACGGATGCGAAGCTTTACTAACAAAGCGTAATTTCTGATATGTTATAACATATCATTTGCACTTAACAACCGAACATTACCGAGATGCAAACGGTAAAAAGCCAGTGCAGAAGCACTGGCTTTGGAAGTTAAGGAATAAGTAGCATCTTGCCTTTCACTTGACCACTTTCGATTAGGTCATGAGCTTTAGATGCTTGCTCTAGCGGCAATGTAGAGTAGATTGGCTTAATTTTTTCTTCATCCAGTAGTTTATACAGTGCCTTCATTGACTTCTCTACCAATGGGTAGTTATTGAAGTAGGTAGCATAGATTTCTGAATAAGAGACCGTTGGTGATTTAGTGAAGTGCTTGATGGCTTCTGCCTGTAGATTGGTTTCGCCCATGCCGCCAAGCAGGCCAAAGATAACTACATGACCAAGTGGAGCCAGCATCTCAAAGTCTTGCACGATAGTGTCACCAGCAATTGGGTTGAAGATGTAGTTTACACCGCGGCCGCCTGTCGCTTGTTTGACTTCATCTATCCAATCACCCTGAGAGGCAAAGGCGAAGTCAGCGCCTAACTCCAGTGCGCTAGCCAGTTTCTCTTGCTTACGTTCAATAGCGATAACCTTGACGCCTGCAATCTTAGCCAGTTGGATAAGTGCTGTACCCACACCACCTGATGCTGCATAAACAAGAGCAAATTTATCTTCTTCGACTCGCGCTACGTTGTGAAGCATGTGATAAGCGGTGAAGTAATTCACTGGCAGTACTGCCGCCTCTTTGAGGTCTGTGCTTTCTGACAGCACAATCAGTTTATCGGCATCTACAGCAGCAAATTGTGCGTAGGTTGAAGCACCAATAGGACCAAGGAAAGCAACCTTAGTACCTTCTTTAAGCCCAGTACCGTTGGCATCTGCAACTATACCGCTGGCTTCTACACCTGAGATGTAAGGCAGTTCTGGCATCATGCCTGGAGGCATGTTTCCTTCACGAATAATGGTGTCGATAAAGTTAACTGGTGCGGCTTTGATTTCTACCAAAACCTGGCCTTCTCGTAGTCTTGGGGTTGGAGTCTCTTGATATACCAATTTATCGCTACCGCCAGTTTGAGTAAGTAGAACTGCTTTCATATTGCATCTCCGGTCGAGTCTTTCGTTTCGTTGAGAAAGATAATAGGTGACTCTGAGACAAGAAAAAATTGCCAAGATTGCACTTCATAATCTCATAAATGGGATAATATAAATTATCAGTAAAAAGTAGAGACCGATTCATGAAGAGAGTTTTGGATGATCTAAGTGTGTTTTGCTCCGTGGTAGAGAATGGAACCCTAAAAGGAGCATCGGAAGCGTTAGCGATTCCTCATAGTACTGTTAGTCGAAGAATCGAGTCGTTAGAGAATAGCTTAGGTTTGACGCTTCTACACAGAACAACAAGAGAAGTCCGTGTCTCTCAAAGAGGACAGCAACTCTACGACGATTGCGCGCCAATGCTTGAATCTATTCAAGGCTCTATCGATCTTGCAGTAGAAGAAGAGGTTGAATTTAGGGGCAAGCTGAAGGTGTCTATGCCAGTGAGAGCGGGTATTGATTTTCTGGGCTCTTGGCTTATTGATTTTGCTTCAACGCATCCAGAACTCGATCTCGAAGTGTCCTTATCCAATACCAACAAAAACCTGGTGCAAGATGAGATAGACCTTGCGTTTAGAGTTGGACCTTTAATGGACTCATCTGCTATTGCGTTGCATTTATGGGATATTCCATATCAGGTGGTTGCACATAGGAATTATCTCGTTGAGCATGAAATTACGGATAACTGTATAAATAAACAGTATCTCGAGAAAATGCCATCAGTGGTAACCAAACCGGCTTTGAGTTGGTCGTTTTTAGACCATGAAAAACAAGAGGTCAGGCTAACCCCCAATGCAGGATTAATCTTAGATGACCTAGGACTAGCCCTTCATGCGGTGAAAAGCGGTAAGTATATGGCGATGCTTCCCAAATCCATGATAGATAGTGATGACTTGGTTGAGGTGACAGTAGAGGGGCTGGTGCCTAGAACTCGAATCATGTATGCCTATTATCTTGGAAGAAGGCACGCACAGAGTCAGATCAGGCACATCATAGATTACATTAAGGCTCGCAATGCAAACTTAAGTCACACTGTCACTTAATTTTATAGTGGCAGTACAGCCGTTATCGTTATCAGAAAGATTGAAAGTCCATTGATATCTCTGACAAAGGTCTTCTACTATCATCAATCCCAAACCGTGGCCTTCAGAGTTACCTTTTGATAGACCTGAACCATTGTCTCTAATCTCGATCTGATTTGAATGAACACTCACATTCACTTGCCCGTCTTGTGTCGCGGCGTAAGCGTTTCGTAGTAGGTTACCAATGAGCATATTCATTACCGCGGGCGTTGCACGTACCTGTGGCTCGCTGATGAATTCCAAACAAACACGGTTATTCTTAGATATCGCGTGTTGCGAGTTCAGCGCGAGGATATCCATCATCTCGTCTTTATCAAAACTTCTCAGTGGCGCTGAGTCGACACTTTTTTCGTAGCGAATGATCGAGAGCAGAGCATCAACCATGGTAATCATCTGATTGGTCGCATCACCGATACGTACCAGTTGCCTAGACTGAAAATCGGTGACTTCTTGCTTCGATAGCAGCTTCGTCGCTCCGGTCACTATGGTGAGTGGTGTTCTGAGCTCGTGACTTGCATAACGGGCAAAAGCCTGTTCTCGCTTCAGGGTCTTGTCTAGATCACTACGGTAGGTATTTAGATATTTAGTGAGGAGTTGAAATTCTTGAGCCGCCTGTTCGTTAATGGTGAACGAGCTCTTAACGTCTCCAGACTTATTCTCTAATTGATAGCTAAGTTCATTTAAGGGTTGGATAAGGTGCTTTGAAAGACGGTGAAGTAGGGTGCCAAAAGTGACCATTAGTAAGCAGACCAAACCTAAGATCAGGAAACCTGCCCAAAACAGCTCGTAGGCGCCAAATTCAACGGCATCTATCAGGGTCAAAAGAACAATAGGTTTCTTTACTCCGCGATCGATATACGAGCCCTTGTAGACCATGTGTGATAAGGGCTCAAGATAATCGCCAACCTCACCAACAAAGTTCTCTTTATTATGCAGAAACTCCTGATAGGGCACCGGAACTTTTGATAGGTCGTTATAGGCAACGGTTAACTTATCGACTTGGATCGCCCCTTGCTCGCCATCGAGAAAACGCTCAATTGCTGCGTCTCTATCGATAGAGATACGTCGTTCACCAACACGGTCTTCCGACCAGCGAAGAACGCCGATGACCAATGCGAAGATAATAGCGCCAATAACCACTGAAATGGCCGTGAAAAATAGTGCAAGCCTACTGGTAAGTGTCTTGCTGTTGACGGCTTGTACCATGTTTTAGACTTCCTCGAGTTTAAAGCCAACCTTAGGAACAGTGATCAGCATGGCCGTTGGAAAGGGTTTATCCAGTTGATTACGAAGTTGATAGATATGGCTTCTGAGGGCATCGGTGTTGATTTCTTCACCGTCCCAAATCTTTTCAGCGATTTCCTGCTTTGTAACCACATTCGGCGCTGCTTTACATAACAGCTCGAGAATTGAATAGGTGGTAGGGTTTAGAGCAAGTTTGCGTGAGTCGCGATAGGCTAATCGCTGTTTTTGGTCTATCTCTAAGCTACCGTATTTAAGACGATGGCTTGCTACTTTGCCTTGAAAGCGTTTGATCAGGGCTTGAACCCTGACATGCAAGATATCTAGGTCGAATGGCTTGGTAAGGTAATCATCGGCACCTTGTTCAAAGCCAGTAAGTTGGTCGTCTTTGCTGTCCATAGCCGTTAGCATAAGTACCGGTGTCGATATACCCGCCTCACGAAGACGGCGACACACCTCTAGACCGTCCATTCTAGGGAGCATCAGGTCAAGAAGTATAAGGTCAAAATGGCCTTCTAATCCCAGCTTTAAACCTAACTCGCCATTATCGGCATAATCGAGCTCTAGCCCCTCCGACTCAAAGTAATCAAAAAGGATTCCAGCAACGTCGCGATTGTCTTCTACTAATAATATCTTGGTCATTACGTGTTTTATTGGTTATTTCGTATGGAATTTTGGCAGTAAAACCGTGAAAAAAACGTGAACAACATCATTTTCACACACCAGTTGCTACTGTGCGCTCAGTTATTCAATTACTTGGTGAACAAAATGGGCATCGTATCCGCAGTAAGTCTTAGTGATCACGAATCAATTACCCTTAGCATAGTTGTTCCTTACTACAACGAAGAAGAAGTTTTACAAGAGTTCCACGCCCGCGTGACTCGAGTATTGAGAGCACTGCCTGAGTCCTGTGAAATCGTTTATGTAAACGATGGTAGCAAGGACAGAAGTCTCGAAATCGTAAACGCTTTTGCGCCTATGGGTTGTCACGTAGTGAGCGTTGATCTTAGCCGAAATTTCGGTAAAGAGTCTGCCATGAGCGCAGGGCTTGAACATTGCAGAGGCGAGGCGGTGATATTGCTAGATGCGGACCTGCAAGACCCGCCGGAACTGATCCCTGATATGCTGAGAAAGTGGCGCCAAGGTTATGACGTGGTGAACATGAAACGTCGTGAGCGTCTCGGTGAATCTTGGTTTAAACGCTTTTCTGCAGCGAGTTTTTACAAGCTGTTAAATCTTTTAGTTAAATCTGAGATTCCTGAGAATGTAGGAGACTTTCGTCTTCTTAGCCGCGAAGTTGTTAATCATATAAATAACTTACCCGAGCGTAATCGCTATATGAAGGGTATCTTTTCTTGGCCAGGTTTTGAGCAAGCAACGTTGGAGTTTGACCGTGACCCAAGGTTTAGCGGTGAGACCAAGTGGAACTACTTCAAACTGATTGGCCTTGCGGTTGACGGTATTACTTCTTTTTCCATCAGGCCTCTTCGTCTTGCGACCATTGTGGGCGCCTTGATTGCATCTAGTGCATTCATTTACGGAATGATTGTGCTAGTAAAAACCGCTTTGTTCGGTGACCCTGTCACTGGATATCCGTCGATGATGATAGTACAACTAGCTCTAGGCGGTATACAACTCCTTAGTATTGGACTACTTGGCGAGTACATAGGGCGGATCTTTATCGAAACCAAGCAGCGTCCGCTTTATCTGATCAAATCAGTAGAACGTAGAGCCGAGCTTAAGAAACTGCCAACAGCGGAGAAAATTGCATGAAGTCGCTAAGAATGAATCTTTGGGTCATCTTAGCAATGGCTCTGCTTATCCGTCTGCTAAGTCTAGGTACTTATCCACTTATGGATACTACCGAAGCACGTTATGGTGAGATGGCTCGTTTAATGATTGAGACCAACAACTGGATAACACCACAATTCGATTATGGCGTTCCATTTTGGGGTAAACCGCCTTTGTTTACCTGGATGAGCGCGTTTGGCATTGAAACCTTTGGAGTAAACGAATTTGCGGTTCGCGTCCCTCACTGGATAGCGGGCATATTAACCATCATGGTTATGGCTCTGTTTGCACGCCGTTTTAATTTTAGCGGTATGATCACGGCCTTGGTGCTGGCAACCTGCGGGGTCTTTGCGGTGTCTTCAGGAGCTGTAATGACGGATATGGCGCTTACTCTTGGTATGACACTCGCCATGACCGGCTTTTATCTCGCTTGGAAAGGGAACAAAGCTTTTGGCTACTTAGGTTTCTTTGGACTTGCTCTAGGTCTATTAGCTAAAGGGCCTTTAGTTATTGTTTTGATGGGGTTGGCAGTCGGTCCTTGGCTTATTCTTCAACATGGTTTTAAGAATGCATTTGTAGTGCTTTGGCAGCGGTTTCCTTTAGTAAGCGGAACTTTGATGATGCTGGCGATAGCGCTACCTTGGTACTATCTGGCTGAACAAGCGACACCGGGTTTCATCGACTATTTTATAGTAGGAGAGCACTTCAAACGTTTCTTGGTCAGTGGTTGGGAAGGGGATCTATATGGAAGCGCTCATGATGAAGTACGAGGAACGATTTGGTTATTCTGGGTCTCTTCAGCGGCTCCTTGGTCCTTGGTACTGCCTGTTCTTATGTGGCTTAAACGTGGCTCTTTAAAAGCTATCGCATCAGATGGTCTGTTTACCTTCCTTCTATTTTGGTTGGTATCGCCTATGGTTTTGTTCACTTTTGCAGGAAATATCTTGCCTGCTTACGTGTTGCCAGGAATACCGGCCTTGGCATTACTCATTACCATGCTGGTTTCTGAAGAAGACACAGATAAAAAGTGGTTCCAAATTACCGCTGCGATTATTCCTTTTGCACTGGTGGTTACTGCAGTCGTCCTTAATCTGGGTGTTGGCGATAAGCGCAGCGAAAAATCGCTGTTGGCTAAGGTGAACCCGGAAATCGAAACCTTCTACATAGGTAAACGTCCATTCTCAGGTCAGTTCTATAGTGCAGGCCAAGCGAAATTATTTGGAGAGACAACAGATCTTGATCAGTACAAGACAGTGCAGTTGGTTGGGCGTAAAGATGCTGTAGATGAGGTGATTTCCGATAGAAGGATGAACTGTGTGATTGAATACACGGCTGAAAACAAAAAGTCTCTATACAAATGCGACACCTCATCTTAGATTACAGTCTAGTTAGGTTCGCTATAGTGGGAATGGGAGGGTTTGTAGTGGATTCGATGGTATTTTCACTGATGTTTGTCTACTACCAACTCCCACTAGTACCGGCGAGAGTTTTTGCCTTCGTTGTGGCTGCAACTGCAACCTACTTGGGAAACCGACTGTTTACGTTCCAGGACAAGAGCGAGGATAGGTTCGCTCAGTTTATCAAGTACTTTGCAGTAGCGAGTTTTTCAGCTATCCCGAATCTACTGGTTTTTAAATTATTAACCATGTTGTTTTGGCAAAGTAACATGGGTGTAGCTATCGCTTTTGTCAGTGGAATACTGATTGGAATGTTGTCCAATTTTGTCTTGAGTCGAAGCTTAGTATTTAAGGTCGCATAATTTCTGCAAACCTGTAATCTAGAGTATGTTATTCAAGGGGTTACAGGTTTGAACTCATTACATACCAAAGCAATCAATTCGATTAAAAGTCGCGACAAAACTAGAGAAAGCAGCGCCTCTGGCGATCTAACCATTAACTTTCATCCTGATAGGTTTACCAAAGATGGAAGACCTCTATTATTAGCCATTGCTCGTGATGGCATTCTGAAATCCCAATTTGAAACAGGAACCAGTAATGGCGGCCTAACCGCTTTTGTAGGCGGTGACCGATATGACTGGGAACAAAGAGTGTTCGACGGTATATATGACGATTCTCTTGCATATCAAAGACCCAAATACGGCGGATTTAACTATTTAAATCAAGAGTTTGGTGCATCTCCTAGATTCGGTTCGTCGTATTTTCTACTAAAAGGAGAGGTTTCTGAAAGAACGACTTATTGTTACCCAGATAGCTTCTTTCTACCTGAAGATTTTGCGTCTCACCAAGGCCTAGAGCATCTAATCGAACTAGCGGAAAGTGATTCTCAAGACCTATTGGATAACTACATAGAAGCACAGTTTCATGGAGAACTAAGCGTTCAAAATGATGTTGAGGCTTTGGTCCTCGACCCAATTTATAAAGATACCGATATAGAGAAGCAAGCAAACAACCTTGGTGTTGATGTTCGTTTTCATATGGGCTTTCGCCTGAAGGTATCGACCCTAGATCAGCATCATGATTACAGAGGCGAAGAGTTTGTGAACTTGGCGCACAAGATTGCAGAGGATGGGGTTATTCATCCACTTCTTTTAAGTAAGGCCATTTATGAAGATGGTTATGATGAGCAAGACGTTAAAAAGGTATGGCATTACCTTGCTAGATTTGGATACCAAGGGTGAATACTGTGCGTTTAGAGACTGAAAACTTAGTAATGGTACAAGTGACAGAAGACGACTTTGAGCTTTTTCGTAATCTGAATACCGATGAAGAAGTGATTGAGTATTGCTTTGATAAGCCAAATCTCGAGGAGGTTAAGCAAAGATTTGAATCTAGGCTTCCTAAATGGTGCAAGAATTCGGAACACTGGCTTTGTTTATCGATTATGGATAAGCGAGTCAACCAGAAAGTCGGCGTTACTGGATTTGTGTTAAATGAAGACGGCGCAGAAGTCGGCTTTTTGCTTAGCCCAAAATTTAAAGGCCGAAACATCGCAACTGAATCACTTAGTGAAGTTATGCGCTGGGCGCGTGGTGTACATGACATTCAATACTTTAATGCGGTAGTGACAGAAGGAAACATTGCTTCAGAGCGCGTACTGCAAAAGTGCGGGTTCAACTTAGAGCAAAGAATTGCAGACGCGTATGAGATTCGAGGAAAGCTTTATGCAGACCTTATCTATAAGTCGTAGGATATCTTAGAGCAGGGAGATGAGGGGAACACCAGTGATAGAATAGTTCGCACAATAGTGCGTTTACTAAATGCTATTTAACATAACATTGATTATGCGTACTCATTTACATTGTTTCTGAATCGCTTACTTCGCGGGTTTGCGGCGTCATCTCGCGGTTTACAAAGCATAAACACAATCAAAATAGTCGTCGCGTACGTGAATTCTTCAAGGCTTAGCTGAGTTATGCCTCTACATTTTAAAATTCGAGCTTACAGATAGCTCGTTTAGTTTAATTATCTCATCACGTTCATTTATGTAGCTATCGCCACGCAAGCTAACGTTATAAATGCAACGTTCCAGACAAAACCAACTTTGCATGGCCTGTAAGCAAAACTCTGTCACCAAGCAACTCTGTCTCTAAATAACCGCCGCGTCTAGATGCTTGAAACGCCTTAAACTGTTTTTGGTTTAAAGCTCCACTCCAATACTTGGTCAGCGCGCAGTGAGCTGAGCCCGTCACTGGATCCTCGTTCACACCAACCCAAGGTGCAAAGTAACGAGAAACATAATCCAGTTCACTTTGATCAGAAGTTGCCGTTATGGCAACACCGCGTCCTGGCATTTGTTTGAGCAAATCAAAGTTTGGTTTTACAGATAACACGTCACTCTCTGTAGATAGAACGATAAGTTGCTTAGTATCGAACTCCGCAAACTCTTCTATTGCACTTGAGGCTATACCTAGAGCATGAATCAACTCTATGCTTGGCTCAGCTTCAAAATCTATAACCGGCGCCGGAAAATCTAGAGTGATTTCATCACCGATTACCTTAGCCTTTAACACTCCAGACAAAGTGTTGAAAATCACTGCTTCTCCATCACTAACGGTGCCCTTTGATCTCAGGACCTCTACTGTTGCTAGAGTGCCGTGTCCACACAGTGCGACTTCAATCTCAGGTGTAAACCATTTTAAGTTCATATCAGATAGCGATAAAAATGCCGTCTCAGACACAGCCATTTCCGCCGCTATGTTTAGCATCAGATCTGAACTAAGTGGCTCTTTAGTTATACACACAGCAGCCGGATTTCCTGCAAATGCTTGATTGGTAAAAGCATCCACCTGATAAGTCTCGATATTCATGGTCTAGTTCCAAAACTTCTTTAATAAATAACAAGTTACACCATCACAGCGCTTGTTAGTAGCCCGTATTTTTCAACTTATGTCACAATTGCCTATCGTGCAGTGAATTATTCTGTGCCGTTTCTGCCCCTGTAATCAACTTACATTATTTTGATTACGTACAGCCTTCCTTATAAAGGTAAGCCATTGAATATAAGGAACTATTTTTAAAAGACCAAACGATTAGCCCACTATAGAATCAGTGTCATGTTCGCACATTATATATGTTGGACTTTATTAATGAGCCTTATTATTTAGTTATAATGCGTTAGGTGTTTATTAAAAAAGCCTTATTCAGGCTTCTTGTTATATTCGGCTCTAATTCGTTCAGCTACAACCTTAATAGCTTGTGCTGTACTCATTCCTTCAGACATCAGTTTCTGGATTTCCTCTACCGCCTTCTGCTGCTCTTCGTGACTGAGCGGTGGCAAATCATCTAACATTACTTTTCCTCTCTACCCTACTCTTCTGTAAGGTCAATGGTTTTACTAATCGTGTTCTGCTCTTGAATAATGATAGGCCCCTGCCAACGTGAGTTGACCATGGAGACACTTACCAGATAGCGATTCGGTTCAACAGAATTTTTAGGTAGCTGCTTTGGATAGCGAGACTCATAGCTCTTTTGCCAAACGCGACTGTACTTACCTTCCGAGTATTCTAATACCTCGACCGTCTGTCTTGGAAGTGGGCAAGATGGGTTGAGCAGCTTTTTCTTATCAACAGCCCAACTATCACGCGATTCCCACCTTACCTCTTGAGCAGGCGTTATAGAATCGAGAATAACCCAGCTCTTCCAACTCTCACCGTTCACATCACTAATGATGATCTGATAAAGACCGCTTTTAAGGTCACTACTCAAGCTGTAGTTTTTACTGGTGTAATGAAGTTGTCTTTCGTTATCTGTATCAATATCTACCTTTTGCGAGATCTGTTTCTCGCTGGAGATATGTGAATCAGGCCAACGTAGAAGGCTTACATCCTTAATCGTGGATTCACTTTCGATATTAATACGAACCTTGTAAGAGGTACGTCCTGGTCTCTGAATGGTGTTTTTGTTGATGACAACATTGTCTAACCAAGCAGGGAAACCCTCGTTCATCAAGCTTTTACCACAATCTTTCTCGACCGCTTGTTCTAACAAAGCATCAAGATGAGGACGTAGATAATCCTCAGACTCTTGTTGCCAAACATGCACCATTAGGTCGAACATGCCATTTAGGTCATCATTCAACAGGCTCTCGTGCATCTTAGATACCGTATTACTCTCTTCAAACCACTTAGCTTGAACGGAACAATACGGTAGAGCTAACGCTGCGCAGGCTAGAATCAGCTTGGCTGGTTTCATTCGGTCTTCATCTTGTAGCCAACACCGCGCAGGGTTTCAATCTCAATACCTGGTAGCTTCTGACGAAGCTGAAGCACGTGAGTATCAACTGTACGAGTAGTCGGGAAATGGTTGTAACCCCATACGTGATCAAGCAGCTCATCACGGGTAAACACGCGACCTAGGTTGCTCGCAAGGAACATAAGAAGGTCAAACTCGGTACGCGTTAGAGTCACATCCTCACCACGATAAGCTACCTCTCGGGTTGCCTTATCGATAACTAGGCTCTGAGTGATAACCTTAGAATCGTCTTGTGCTTCTTCACCACTGCTAACAGTGCGAAGGTTCGCGCGGATACGAGCAAACAATTCAGCCTCTGCAAATGGCTTAGTCAAATAGTCGTTAGCACCCATATCAAGGCCAGTTACCTTGTCTTTTACGGTAACTAGCGCAGTCAGTAGGATGATTGGCACATCTTTAATGCCTTTCCACTCACCGATGTGAGAGACAGAATCACCATCAGGCAATTGGCGATCAAGGATAACGAGATCAGCGTGTTGCCACAGCGCTTTCGTTTCGGCGATGGTTTCGGCATGCAGGCACTTGTATCCTGCTTGCTCTAGGCTAACCAAAAGACCATCAGCCAGGTTTTTATCGTCTTCAACGAGAAGAAGTGTCTGTTCCACTTGGGATCTCCATTATAAATTTTGTAGGTGGGCCCTCTAATCTCATCTTGCCCCCCATTCGATAAACCATAGACTCGACAATCGTCAAACCTAGGCCAAGTCCGGCTTCACTCACAAACGGTTTACGAAGTTGTTTCCAATCTTTAGAGCTCAATTGCCCTTGGTCTTCAACGGTTATGAGTAAGTTCTGTTTTTTAGTCACTACGGAAAGCTTAACAGGCGCTTCACCGTACTTAATTGCATTGTTAACCAGGTTGTCGATGCAGTTACCTAGCCAATAAATATTTACGTTTGCTTCCAAATCTTCCGGCATCTCTAACACGACTGGAGCGGAATACTCTTCGAGCTTGTACATCAACCATTCCTGCATCGATGGAAGATGTTCTGTTGCCAGCATCTGATTATCAGATTGAAGATAATCTTTGCTCGCTTCGGCTAGTTGTCTAAGTCGTCTCGAGTCTTCGCACAGACGGCGGAACTCATCATAAACCGTCTCAGGCAAGTGCTCAAATTCACGTCTAAAACCTTCCACTGTCATTGATAGCGAGGCTATCGGCGTTCTCAACTCATGGGTTAAGATCTGCAGAACCAACATGCGACTACGAAGCTCTTGTCTCTTGCTGTTCCAGCGATAAATGGCCCAGCCGGTAATCAAGAAGAAGTTCAGGATCACCAAAAAATAGAGCGCTTGCTTTATCAGGTCTTGGTCGCTCTTCTGGCTCCAACAGATGTTTCCTCGCTCAAAGAAACACTCGTTTACCTGATTGCTAAGAGTGAAACTGAGCTCTGCCGTGTCAGCATTTGTCTCTAGGGTTTTATAGTCAAAAATGAAATAGCTATCGCCCTTACGCAGCCAAAATTCCTCCCCCTGCAAAAACATTGGTGCACCCGCTATCAAGGCTGTGACCGAATCGCGGTTCATGAGTTGCAGACGACCTAAAAGTGTATCTGGCTCTGCAAGGTTACGCTCGCTGATGTGCATGTACTGCTGCAGATCTTCAAACATCTCAGGATGAACCGAGACATAACGAGCAGCATAGGTACCACCGCCTGGATGAATATGGTCTGAACGTGAGAACCATTTTACTGGCAGTTTAGTTCCGCGGCACATAGCTCGGGTAAACACTAATGGCTCTGTAACCAAAGGACTCAGGGGTAATTTCCCTTTGCACTTTTGCTCTAGTTGATACAGAAGTTGGATATCCTTGAGAGGATATTTACTTGTCTGCGGCAACATAGAATCGGGACTTATTAGCGCAGTTGGAAAATTTACCTGTATCTCTTGCATGTCGTACATCTGTTTTGCGTCGTCAAACGAAAACAGGCTCGTCAGCACGTCCAGTTTTTGCGGCAAGGTCTTGGCCTGCAGCACTGGCGATACAAACATGAGTACTAAAACAAGTAACGAAAAACGCAAAGAGAACAACATTTTATAAATTTTGATGAAGCTAACTATACCCATAAACAGTGCAGCATACCAAGTTTGGCTGTGTTTCTGACGGAATAATGACAAGAAAAAAGGGAGCCGAAGCTCCCTTTGACATAATCATAACAGATTACAGATGTTCAATGATCTTCAGGCACGAATCCTTCGCATCGCCAAACAGCATCGAAGAGTTCTCTTTGAAGAACAATGGGTTTTGAACGCCAGCGTAACCAGTGTTCATAGAACGCTTGAACACAACCACATTTTGCGCATTCCACACCTCAAGTACTGGCATGCCAGCGATTGGGCTGTTCGGATCTTCAAGGGCTGCCGGGTTAACCGTATCGTTAGCACCGATAACAAGAACCGTATCTGTTTCTGGGAAATCGTCATTGATTTCATCCATTTCAAGTACGATGTCATACGGTACTTTCGCTTCAGCAAGAAGTACGTTCATGTGACCAGGAAGACGACCGGCTACTGGGTGAATACCAAAGCGCACTTCGATACCTTGAGCACGTAGCTTTTCAGTGATCTCATGAACTGGGTACTGAGCCTGTGCTACCGCCATGCCGTATCCTGGAGTGATGATGACTGATTTAGAGTTTTTCAGCATTTCTGCTACTTCTTCAGCGCTCGATTCACGGTGCTCACCGTACTCTTCACCTGTACCTTCGGTCGATACTTCCTGACCAAAACCACCTGCAATAACACTGATGAATGAGCGGTTCATCGCCTTACACATGATGTAAGACAGTATGGCGCCCGAAGAACCTACTAGCGCACCAGTTACGATCAACAGATCATTTGCTAGCATGAAACCTGCCGCTGCTGCTGCCCAACCTGAGTATGAGTTCAGCATTGAAACCACAACTGGCATATCTGCACCACCGATAGATGCTACAAGGTGGTAACCAAAGGCAAATGCGATTAGGGTCATGATAAATAGTGGGAACAGGCTGCCGTCACCATTTAGGTAGATATTCATCAGCCAAGCCGATACCACAATAGCTGCAAGGTTTAGCTTGTGCTTATGTGGAAGGTTAAGTGGTGATGAGGAGATGATGCCGCGAAGTTTACCAAAGGCAACAACAGAACCTGTGAAGGTAACCGCACCGATGAATACGCCTAGGTACACCTCTACAAGGTGAATAACGTGCTCCGCATGCGTTGCCGCCTCAGGTGCGTCTAATAGGCTGTTATAACCTACTAGAACCGCAGCCATACCAACGAAGCTGTGAAGAATTGCCACAAGCTCTGGCATTTCTGTCATTTCAACTTTCTTGGCATAGTGGATACCGATACCACCACCGATAACCATGGCAATAACGATCCAAACGATACCCTCTGAGTGAGGACCAAAGATGGTTGCGATAAGCGCGATAGCCATACCGATGATGCCGTAGTAGTTACCACTACGCGCACTTTCTTGCTTAGAAAGCCCGGCTAGACTCAAAATAAAGAAAACAGCAGCAACAATATAAGCTGCTTGTACTAATCCTGCAGACATTTGCTACTCCCTTAGTCTTTACGGAACATTTCTAACATGCGCTTGGTTACCGTAAAGCCACCAAAGATGTTAATACTTGCGATAAGCACTGCGATGAATGCCAAGAAACTCACAAAGCCGTGGCCTTGCCCTATCTGCAGAAGAGCACCAACGATAATGATACCTGAGATAGCATTAGTCACCGACATAAGCGGTGTGTGCAGTGCGTGCGTAACGTTCCAAACCACGTAGTAGCCAACGATACAAGCCAGTACGAATACAGTGAAGTGCGCCAAGAATGCAGCAGGCGCAACCGAGGCAACCCAACCAAAGGCAGCAACACCGGCTGCTACACCAATGATCTTCTTAACTGGAGAAGTCGGCTCTTCAGGCTTCTTCTCTTCTACCTTAGCTTCTTGTTTAGGAGCCGCTGGCTGCGCTGAAACCTGGATTGGTGGCGCTGGCCAAGTAATCTCGCCCTCTTTAACCACAGTCACACCGCGAATAACCACATCTTCAAAATCGATGTCGATATTGCCGTCTTTCTCTTTACACAGAAGCTTAAGAAGGTTGACCAAGTTAGTTGCGTATAGCTGAGACGATTGAGTTGGAAGACGGCCCACCATGTCGGTATAACCGACAATCTTAACGCCGTTGTCTGTAGTAATTACCTTGTCAGCCACTGTGTAATCACAGTTACCACCGTTAGCCGCAGCAAGGTCCACAACCACGCTGCCCGGCTTCATTGAATCCACCATCTCTTTGGTGATCAACTTCGGTGCTGGACGACCTGGGATCAATGCCGTGGTGATGATGATATCAACGTCTTTCGCTTGTTCTGCGTAAAGCTCTTCCGCTTTCTTGTTAAATTCATCAGACATCTCTTTTGCGTAGCCATCGCCACTGCCACTTTGCTCTTGGAAATCTATCTCCAAGAACTCAGCGCCCATCGACTCAACCTGCTCTTTTACTTCAGGGCGAACGTCGAACGAGCGAACGATAGCACCAAGGCTACCAGCAGCACCGATTGCAGCAAGACCAGCAACACCTGCACCTGCAACCAGCACTTTCGCTGGCGGCACCTTACCTGCGGCGGTGATTTGGCCTGTGAAG
Source organism: Vibrio ishigakensis (assembly GCF_024347675.1). Classification (NCBI taxonomy): domain Bacteria; kingdom Pseudomonadati; phylum Pseudomonadota; class Gammaproteobacteria; order Vibrionales; family Vibrionaceae; genus Vibrio; species Vibrio ishigakensis. The sequence goes on from NZ_AP024882.1 coordinate 1,491,117, forward strand.
AAGCGACCAAACTCATGTGCCGCTTCCACGACCGCACGATAGCCAGCTATGTTAGCCATTGAGCTAAGTGCATCTAGAGCCTGAGCACGAGAGATACGAGGAACCGCATCCATTGCCATTACATTGATATTTTTAGTGGTTAGCTTTTCCATCAGCTCTGGGTTTTGAGCCGGCCAGATAAAGCTCACTAGTGTAGCTCCCTCTTTGATAGCTTCAATCTCGCTATCAGTAGGCGCATTGACCTTCAAAATAAGGTCTGATTGCCAAATCTCATCCGCTGCAACTAGCATTGCGCCAGCAGCTTCAAAGGCGGCATCATCAAAACTGGCAAGTGCGCCAGCGCTATTTTCTACCTTGATGTCAAAGCCCAGTTTGATCAGTTGCTCCACCGACTTGGGTGAAGCAGCGACTCTGGTCTCTCCATCGAGTACTTCTCTCGGTACACCGATAATCATTAGTGCATACTCCTTGTATACAAATCACAAAATTCCTGTGGACTGTTCTATCGCTACCCCTAAACTGCAGGTATCAAAACAAACGTGTGATAAATCAATCACTTTACAGTCGATTTTGCACCTCGACTGTATAAAAAACTATGAATTGTCTCCCCTTAAAAGGTCTAACCAGCGTTAGTTGAACAGAGACTCGCCCATTTGGTCGATTAGCATTTGCGCTTTTTTAAGCATCAGCTCTTTGGCGTCGGCTTCACTGATCAAAAGATCGGAGCGAATAAAGCGGTGTGTTTTCATCTCTTCACCCTCACCGAGGGTGATTCGACCAGCAATGCGATACTGACCATTTTCCGCAATAGGTTCAGCGTAAATGAGGTAACCTTTGTACTCTTCCGGCTCAACCTCGACCGCCTTCTGCTCTTTACTGCCACCAAATAAACGGCTTAACCAACCCATAATTTTTTCCTTCAATAAAATAAATCTCTATTCAACTAAATCTAAGGGATAGCGAAGGCAATGGCGAGATTTAACTGCAAATGTTTGATCAACATATACAAATTTTTGATGACAGATTGTGACTGGCGCAAAAAAGCATCGAATAGCATTTGGATTAAAGGGCGTTTGAATAAAAAACGTACAGAAACAGCAGCAAGAAAGTTAATTAAACACGCTTTTATGAATTACTAATAATGGGATTTAGAACGTTAGTTTTGTGTTGGAAAAGTTAACTTAAATTGTTACCGTACAGCATTCTTTTCGATAGATAGAGTCACTATGAAAATTAAGAAAGGTTTTACACTGATCGAGCTCATTATCGCATTAGTGATTCTGGCTATCCTTTCTGCAATCGCAGCACCGCGGTTTATCAAACTTAAGCACGATGCGCGCAGTAACACCATGCAAAGTGTTAGCGCTACCCTGTCGTCTCTTAATCATATGTTGACGGGTCTTTCTGCAGTAGATGGTTTAGAGCGCGAACAAACAACTACCCTTGAAATTGAAGGTAGAGACATACAGCTTCAGTATGGAAATCTTGGGGTAGCTAAAACAAGTGATATTACCGCACAAGACATTTCCCATGTAACTTTTTTAGAAACTGAATCGCTGAAAAGAGTTAGCGAAAAGGCTGGAAACGAATTCGGTGTAATGGTGTTTTCTAAACAACAGTTTTTTGTCACCCATCCCGGCATGTCAGTTTTAGAAGATTGCTTTGTAGAGTACTTCCCCGCAACTAGCCCGACTCTATCTGCAGAGATAAATGTAGTGGTTTCAGGTTGCTAATTAGTCCTGGTTGAACAACAAGATGATCGTTCCACCACTCAGCGAACTTCCGTAGTTGAGGTTTATTCCGATCCCGATGTTGTCCACATAGTCTCTAAGAAATGGCGGTGATACCAGCCAGCCGATACTCGCTTCCCAGTACTCATGGGTATTTAACGACTCTTTCAGGTCGCCATTGATATTAATATGTCGAACGCTCGAAAACAGGGTTTGACCATAACCACCCCAATGGGTGATGTCATAGAAACCTTTTATGCCATTTATCCAATACAAACCTTCAGGGTTACCAATGTCACCATCATTGCCCTGACCGCCTCCGTAGCCATAAAAGTAATTGAGGTCTGAGAATGCTTCCCAGCGCCCCCAACTTTGAGGATGCTTATAATGAAGATTTAAGTTTGGCTGAAAAGTCTGTGCCCAAGCCGAAGTATTGAAGATATTTCCTTCTACTATATCTCTGGTCTGCTCCGAGAACTGCGTTCTGTAAGTAAAATCATTCTCCAGATACATCACGTTGGTACCTATACCGGCACCAATACTCCAGTAGTCTGTCCAGGGACGAGTTACTGAGTAATGAGCTGCCAATGTATAGATCTGTTCTTTTAACGTGTCAGAAACAGGCTCATTATTGAAATTAACGTTTTGTTTTTGTCTCAAATAAGAAAAGAGTACCTTTACCCGCTGTTCTAGTACTGAGTTGTCTTCAAACGTAATGGTGGGGAGTTCAAAGGTATAAGGGAGAGTTGTTACACCCAGATCTTTCTTTAGATCAAGCGAGGCTTGATTACCAAAATCATCGCCGATATTAGCAATCTGGTTAGGATCGAAATTCTGGAAGCCCAGTGAAATAGCGTTACTGTCACTGTAGAGAACTGCCGCTGCGAAGTTTGCTTCGAATCCTTTTCGAAAAATATCAATAGCAAATGATGAATAAGAAACCACACTCAGACAGAGTGCTAAAACTGCCTTGTTTCGCACGTTATTTAATCCTTTATACAACTCTTGATTTAATTATTGTCCAGTTATCACTGATTTCTACGCTAATTATTGACTTTAAATCTGGGTTTCATACGATGTCCTTGTAACATCAAATAGGTAAAAATCATGTCAGAAACCCAAGATATCCAAACAATCGACCTAGCCGAAGTATCTAAAGAACTGCGTCAGGTGATCGAGTTTGACGAAGTACCAGAGCAAATGTATCAAATGGTGGTTTCTATCCATGAAACTGCGGAAGAAGAAGTCCGCAAAGCTTGGGATGAACTACCAGCAAGTGCACAAAATGTTGTAGATAGCTTCGAGCAATTCCACGCTCTAACCTCTGTAAGCCAAGCCTTTGCAGGTGTGGGCCTTCTAGAGGAGTTCCCTAACCTAGATCTTCCTGCCGATATGAGCGAAGAAGATACCAACGCATATAAGGCTCAGCTGCTTGATAAAGTACTGTTCAACTGCATCAAAGATATGGTTAAACAGGTTAAAAAAGCACGTCGTGACCCTATCCTAAAGCGCGACTTCAACAGCGTATTCGAGCGCTAATCAATCGCGAGCCTCTCACCCTAGTGGGAGGCTAACTTTTGTTGAGTAAAGCTCACACCCTTGATTTGAGCATAAACCAACTTACCCACCTCTAACTCCAAGTCTGTCGCGGCCCAAACCGTTATCGAAGACTTAATTCTTACATCTGCACTAAGTTCCAACTCTAAAAGGTAAGCGTGTTCGCTCGTGCGATGCATAGCAGATACAGTAACCGGCAAGATATTCCGTATTGAGCTTTGCTCGCTACGTGACAGGGTAACAGATACGTCGCTGGCATTGACTCTAAGGCGCATGTGCTTACCCTGCAGATCGTCAAAGTCTGTATCAGGCACCCATAGCGAGTGCGTATCTACACTGAGTCTGCGCATTGCGTACTGTGAATGCCGCTCACATACCTCGACATTAATAAGTGAGCTTTGCATCTCATTGCCCTTCCACAAGGACAAAGAATCGCTGTTCCATACCTCTTCTACGGTGCCAAACTGAACCAACTTACCTTGCTCGAGCAGTAACAAGTTATCCGCAAGGTTCATTACCTCTTCAAGGCTGTGGGTTACATAAACCACTGGGATATCGATGTTCTGAGCCAGTTTTTGAAGATACTTAAGCACCTCTCTCTTTCGAGGAAGGTCAAGACTTGCTAAAGGCTCATCCATTAACAAAAGCTTAGGGCGCGACAACAAGGCACGCGCTATGCCTACCCTCTGTTTTTCACCACCACTGAGTTGATGTGGTCGAGACTGAATTAGGTGCTGGATATCGAGTAGTTTGAGCAGTTCTTGGTATTCAGAATTGCTCACCTCTGGCGGCCGACCGTAATTAAGGTTCTGCTTTACCGTCATATGTGGGAACAAGCGAGAATCTTGGAACACCACAGCGCATTCTCGCTCCCAAGTAGGGACGTTTACTCTGCTTTTGCTATCAAACAGCTTTTGCTCAAAAAGGGTTATTTCACCTAATTCAGGAGTAAGCAGACCGGCAATCACATTAAGCAATGTGGTTTTACCGCTACCTGAGCGACCAAACACGGCTGTGACACCCTTAGCTGGGATGTTGACTTGAACATCAAATTCTTGAGTATCGAAACTATGGGAGAAATTAACTTTGAGCATCAGCTAAACCCCAAATTTTTCTGCGCACGTCTCGCCAACCACTCACTGATAAAGAGTGAACTTAGGGCAATCACTATGGCTATGATACAAAGGCGCATAGCTTCAAACTCCGCCCCCGGCGTTTCAAGAAAGCTAAACATAGCCAGCGGAATGGTTTGAGTCTCTCCGGGGATATTGGAGACAAAAGTAATGGTCGCCCCAAACTCTCCAAGGCTGCGCGCAAAGGCGAGTAAAAAGCCAGAGATGAGACCAGGTATGGTCAGTGGTAAGGTTATAGTTGTAAACACCTTCCAAGGTCTTGCGCCTAATGTCATAGCCGCTTGCTCAAGTTTAGGGTCGATACCAATGATACTGAGTCGAATGGCTCTTACCATCAACGGGAGTGAAACCACAGCGGAGGCTAAAGCTGCGCCATGCCAATTAAAGGCAAAACTGATCCCGAAAGTGCTATCCAAGAATGCACCGATCGGACCTTGTGTACCGAATAACACAAGTAATAGGTAACCGATCACCACAGGAGGGAGCACCAAAGGAAGGTGCACAAAGCCATCGAGGATGGATTTACCCACGAACTCCTTCTTCGCCAACAGCCAACCCAGTCCGATACCAACAGGCAATAACCCTAAGGATGCCACCAGTGCGACCTTAAGGCTCAGTAACAGTGCTGTCAGTTCGTATTCAGTTAGCACAGGTTCTCCAATTAGTTCGCGGAAGAAAAACCTAGCGCTAGGATCTTCGCGTGCATCTCATCACTTAAAAAATAATTATATACATCAATGACTTCTGCGTCTTGAGATAGTTGGACAATTGGATAAGTAATAGGCTCATGCAGGTCATTAGGAAGCTCAGTGAGAACTTTTACCTTGTCAGATTGCACTGCATCGGTTTTATAAACAATGCCGGCTGGCACTTGACCACGCTCAACCATAGCCAGCGTAGCTCGGGTGTTCTTCATAGGCGCATACTTAAGTTCGCTATAAACGTTAAGTTTCGTTAGTGCCTCTTTCGCATAGATACCCACGGGTACGGTCTTTGGCTCGCCAATGGCTAAGCGCCCTTTTCCTATCAATTCCTGCCAAGTTTCGAGTTTAGCTATATCAGTGACTTTGACATCAGAAGCAGTTGGAGAAACCAACACTAGGCTATTAGAAGCTAGTGTTTGAGATTCTTGTTTTAATTCTAGGTTCTTTTCTACGTAGTCCATCCACAAACTATTGGCAGAGATATAGATATCTGCCGGAGCTTTATGAGTAACTTGGCGGGCAAGAGAGGCAGAACTGCCAAACACGCCCTTGACCTCAATGTCGCCCCCCTTAAAGTGCTGCTGCGCTTGCTGAACCACTTCCGTCATCGACGATGCGGCATAGACATAGACTACCTGTTTGGCACTCGCAAAAGCGCTACACAGAACCGAAAAAATAACTATAAATCTAGACATAAAACTTCAAATTGCAGAAACGAAAAAGGCGCTGACTAGCAGCGCCTATCTATTATAAATCAATTATTTAGTGACTTTTGGTTGAACATATTTGCGACCTACATCTACGATGGCTACGTCGCGAACAAAGCTGCGTCCCAGTAGCACTGGGTAGCTAAGGTGTGAGCGATCCACCAGCGTGAATTCGGTCTTAGCTTTCAGGTCACCAACCTGAATCCATACAGAAACCACTGCTCGACGGTCGGCTTTATCTGTGCTCGATTGCTTGATCTTAGCCCACCGGTCCACAGGAAGGCTGATCTCTTTACCTACCTTGCCGTTAAAAGCAGGCTTGAATTTAACCCACTCTTTGCCATCGCGTTCAAATTGCTTAACCTCAACAGCAGATAGAGATGAGGTTGTTGCACCGGAATCGATTCGTGCGCGAACACTAGATTTAGATTTAGGGAAATACACCCATTCCTTCTCACCTAGGATCAGCATGCCATCTTTAGTCTTTGTTGGTAATGGTGCAGGCTTAGCTTCAGGTGCTTCCTCCTTCACCTCAGGCTCTTCCACTTCTACCACCTCTTCAACACCTTCTTCGGTCTCTTGTTCAAAAGTAGGAGGCGTTGTTACTCCGGTGTTTTCGTCCGGCTTTGGTGCACTGGTACATGCACTAAGAGAGATTGCCGCGATAGCGATTGCCAAATATTTCCAATGTTTCATCCAATCCACCTGGTTGTTTATTTTACGTCGACGATAGCTTGCGCTACATAAGGAAGATCTTGCTCACGAAGGCCCGCAATGTTGATACGACCATCGTTAACACCGTATACAGCGAACTGCTCACGAAGTTTGATCATCTGCTCAGCACTGTAACCCAGCACACTGAACATACCCTTATGTTGTTTGATAAATTCGAATTCATTGCTTCCAGAGCGCTCGGCGAGCTCACGACAAAGACCTTCACGAAGAGAAAGCAGACGAAGACGCATATCTTCTAGTTCACTCACCCAATCTGCTCTTAAGTCATTGTCTAGCAATATAGTTTTAACTATAGACGCTCCGTGCGCAGGAGGCATAGTATAAGTTGAACGAGCCATTTGTAGCAGCTTGCCACGAGCATTTGTTGCATGAGTGGCATTCTGGCCAATCACAATCGCACTGCCGGTACGCTCACGGTAAAGACCGAAGTTTTTAGAACAAGAACTGGTCACTAAAAGCTCAGGAAGATTGGCCGCCATGTGAGACACGCCAAACGCATCTTCAACCAGTCCATCACCAAAGCCCTGATATGCGATATCGATAAAAGGAGTAAAGCCGTTCTTCTGGGCAAGCTCAGTGACGGCTTTCCAACCCTCGATAGGCAGATCCGCACCGGTTGGGTTATGACAGCAGCCGTGAAGCAGCACCACATCCTTGCTACTCGCCTGAGAAAGATCGCTCAGCATTGCTGACACATCAACCTGCTTAGTATTCACGTCAAAATAGCGATAGTGCTTAACCTTAAGGCCAGCTGCTTCCATTACAGGTTGGTGGTTTACATAGCTAGGATTGCTCAGCCATACGGTTGCACCAGGCTCAGAGAACGCGATAAGTTCAGCCAACATGCGCAGACCGCCGCTGGCGCCTGGGGTTTGCACTGAGGTAGAACGCTCGATGATACTTTGATCGGTAACCAGAAGTTTCAGTGCTTCAGCATTGAACTCTTCGTCCCCTGCCATGCCTACATAAGCCTTAGTGGTCTGCTCATCCAGCATCTTTTGCTGAGCGTTTAGAACAGCACGCATAACTGGAGTGACACCGTCACTGTTTTTGTATACACCGATACCAAGATCAACCTTGTCTTGGCGTGGGTCTTGGCGATAGGCCAATGAAAGAGAAAGGATCGGGTCCTGTTGAGGAGACGGTAGATTAGCAAACATGAAAAAACTGCCCTAAGAATTCCATTTAGATGTCATCACGTTATCACTTGCGAAACAAAATCTAAATAGGAAAGTCAGTTCAATCAGTCCATTAGCTCATTTTTTGAAAAGTAATGTATGACCTGGTTTGCACTGCCACGCCATTCAAGACGCGCGTCGGCTTGGTCTTTTTCAAACTTGCCGTCGATAAGGGTATCCACATACTTAATCACTTCCTGCTGCTCTGGTGTTAGCTCAGCAAGCAAATAGCCAGTCCACATCCAGATGTCTTTATCTGGACACTCACGTTTTACACGCTCAACCAACCTTAGGATATGTGGCACGTTCGATGGAAGCAGAGGGTCGCCGCCTGAAAGAGACAATCCCCTTTTCTTAATACGAGTATCTTTAAGGTCATTGATGATCTGATCTTCCATCTCTTGTGTGAACAGATGACCAGAGCTCGGTGACCAAGTAGATTGGTTATAGCAACCACGGCACTGATGAATACACCCCGACACGAACAAGGTACAGCGCGTACCTGGCCCATTTACAACATCAACAGGATAGTAATTGTGATAATTCATCAGTGCTCTACTTTATTTCTATTAAAGATGCTTAACGCGACGCTTAACTTCTTCTTGTTTTCCGAAGTTAAATGGACGTGCATCAGGGCTACCTAGATAACCACATACGCGACGGGTTACTGAAACCTTAGTTGAGTCATGGTTACCACAGTTCGGGCAGGTAAACCCTTTACTGGTGCAATCAAATTCGCCGTTGTAACCGCACTCGTAACACTCATCGATTGGCGTGTTGGTACCGTAGTAAGGAACGCGAGTGTATGAGTAGTCCCATACGTTTTCTAGGGCTTCGATGTTTATTTGCATATTCGGGAATTCACCGTAACAGATGAAGCCACCGCTAGAGATGTGCGGATACGGCATCTCGAAGTCGATCTTGTCGTACGGGTTCACCTTCTTCTCAACATCTAAGTGGAAGCTGTTGGTGTAATAACCTTTATCCGTTACGCCCTCAACCACCCCAAACTCTTTGGTATCGATGCGAGCAAAACGAGAACATAGGTTCTCACTCGGAGTGCCGTATAGGCTAAAGCCGTAGCCGGTTTCTTCAGTCCACTGATTCACCTTAGATTTCAAGTAATCAATCATCTCAAGTGCTTTTTCACGAAGCTCAGGTGCATCGTAAAGGTGTTCTTGCGTGCCAAATAGCGCATTGATGGTTTCGTGGATACCGATGTAACCAAGGGAAATCGAAGCACGACCGTTTTTAAAGATATCTGCAATCGAGTCATCTGGGTTCAGACGAACGCCACACGCACCTTCCATATATAGAATTGGCGCAACGCGTGCTTTCACGTTTTCTAGACGCTCAATACGAGTTTCGAGTGCACGACGTGCGGTTACTAGACGCTCGTCAAGAAGATCATAGAAGCGTGTTACATCGCCACCCGCTTGTAGAGCAATACGTGGAAGGTTAAGGCTAACCACACCAAGGTTGTTACGACCTTCGTGGATCATCTCACCGTTTTCTTCATACACGTTCAGGAAGCTACGACAACCCATAGGCGTCTTAAACGAACCCGTTACCTCAACCACTTTGTCGTAGTTAAGGATATCTGGGTACATGCGCTTAGACGCACACTCAAGAGCTAACTGCTTGATGTCGTAGTTAGGATCGTTTGGTTTATGGTTCAAACCATCTTTGATAGCGAATACCAGTTTAGGGAATACCGCAGTCTTTTTGTTCTTACCCAGGCCCGCAATGCGGTTACGCAAAATAGATTGTTGGATAAGCTTAGAGCCCCAAGACGAACCTAGACCAAAACCAAAGGTCACAAATGGCGTTTGACCGTTAGCCGTGTGCAGCGTGTTTACTTCATACTCAAGAGATTGGAATGCGTCATAACACTCTTTTTCAGTACGAGCACGTGCGAACGCTTCTGGATCATGGATATCCCACTCACGTGCCACTTCAAGATGCTTCTCGTAACTGCACATAACATAAGGCTCAAGAACCTCATCAATACGGTTAATCGTAGTGCCGCCATAGATGTGGCTCGCTACCTGCGCAATGATCTGCGCAGTCACTGCGGTTGCAGTTGAGATAGACTTAGGTGTATCAATCTCAGCGTTACCCATCTTAAAGCCATGCGTCAACATACCCTTAAGGTCGATCAGCATGCAGTTAAACATAGGGAAGAACGGAGCGTAATCTAGGTCGTGATAGTGAATATCACCCTGCTCGTGTGCCTGAACGATATCGCGAGGCAAGATATGCGTTTTTGCATAGTGCTTAGCTACAATACCCGCTAGTAGGTCACGCTGAGTTGGGATCACCTTACCATCTTTGTTAGCATTCTCATTTAGAAGGTCCGCATTCGACTGCTCAATCAAGCCTTGGATCTCTTGGTTAAGCGCAGACTTCTTCTCACGAGCGATATCACGGTCGTGACGATACTCGATATATGAACGCGCTAGGCCTTTAAACTCGCCCTGCATCAGTTCATTCTCAACAAGCGTTTGGATTTGCTGGATGTCGACTTCTTTACACCCTTCCAGCTGACTCTCAACCGACGCTGCTACATTTTGAGCGTATTCAGACGCCTCTAGGTCGATTTGAGTCGCGGCGCTTTCCACTGCTGCCACAATGCGGTCCCGAGTAAACGGGGCAAGAGAGCCATCTCTTTTTAGCACAACTGGATTCACATATTCTCCTTACCCACAGCATATACACAGATACACTATATAGGGTATTTAACTGACGATTACACACTACATATTGTGGGCGTATTTAACGAAAACCACCAAGCCAGAGAGTTGATCTGGATCAATAAAGGGTCAGAGTGGTGCCTAATGTAACCGATCTTTTTTGCATAACTTGAGCTGTATTCGAAACGAAAAAAATGGCAAAATTTTTTCTAAATGGGTTGCTTTTTTCGAAGCCCTTTTTCGATGGGCAACAGAGAGGAAATTGAAAATTTGAACACCAAAACCGTAAAAAAATGCCTTGCATTTACGTCTATATTGCTGTCCCCGTTAACCTTTACTCAGGTTGCATATGCGAGCAGTCTGCAGGTTTCGAGTTGGAACATCGCTTGGTTGTCTGAAACGGGTTATCCACAGTTTTCAGAGAGCATTCGTAATCAAGACGACTGGCAAAGGCTCTCCTATTACTCCAATAAACTCAACTCAGATGTTCTCGCATTTCAAGAAGTAAACAGTGCCGAGGCTATTTCTAAAGTAGTCGGCGATGATTTCAATATCTATCTGTCACAGCGAAGCGATTGGCGGTATAGAGGTCATCAGTTCAATGACATCAACCAATACACGGGCTTTGCAGTCAACAAGAGCTTGGAAGTAAAAGAGCACAAGGACCTAAACCTAAATACCGAACGAAACGGCAAGTTAAGGTTTGCGACCTATATAGAAGTGAAACGACCTAACGCTCCGGCTATCCATGCCCTATCTGTGCACCTCAAAGCGGGTTGCCAAGCTAAAGAAAGAAACAACCGCTCCTGTCAGATCCTTCGTACTCAAGGGGAAATGCTTAATAGTTGGATAAAAGAGAGAGAAGCAAATGGCGACGCCTATCTGGTCATGGGAGATTTTAACCACAACCTGGCTTACCGAGGCGACTGGTTAATGGCGGTACTAAGCAAAGGCAATCAAGCATCCCTTGCAACATCAAGCACTAAAACAAGTTGTGAGGTTCGCTCGAATCGTAACCCTAAACAGACCCATAGATACCGAAATCTCATCGACCACATTATCGTGAGCAGCGAGTTAACAGCAAGCCAAGTAAACCAGCTTAACTATAGCAAGAATCACGTATTGAATTATCAACTCAGTGACCACTGCCCACTGCAAGGCAAAATCCAGTAAAAAAGGAGGGGCAACCCTCCTTTACGCTTTCTGAGCTTTATTCGCTGCCAGCATACCCAAGAGCATAGCGACCAAGAACAGCCACGCCTGACCATTCCCTACACCTAGAGATGACACCACGGGCCCAGGACAAATACCTGCTAAACCCCAACCTAAGCCAAAGAACCCAGCACCGGTTAATAGCTTGCGATCTATATGCTTGTTTACCGAAAGGGAAAACTTTGCTCCTGCGATAGGTGCAGTGCGCTTTTTGATCAGAAATTGGTAACCAGGGATAAACACCATTAGCGCCCCACCCATCACAAACGCCAAACTTGGATCCCAATTACCCGCCACATCCAAGAATGCAATCACCTTGTGCGGATCAACCATTCCCGATACGGCCATACCTAAACCAAATAACAGACCAGAAAAAAGTGAAATAAACTTAGTCATCACCTACACCAAATGCAGTCGAACGAAAACAGTAATACCCGCCACTAGCATAAACACACAGGTAGCTACGATAGAGCGTGTTGAGAAGCGGCCGATACCACAAATACCATGGCCTGAAGTACAGCCATTTCCTATCTTGGTACCAAAGCCAACAAAAAAGCCGGCAAGCAGCAATACCCAAAGACTGGAGTCATAGACGGTTGGGATGTCCGCGGAGAAGGCAACTACGCCAAGGATGCCACCCAGCACCATACCGATGATAAAGAGCCAGCGCCACACGCGATCACCCGCCTGATTTTTCAGAGCGCCTGAGACAATACCGCTGATACCCGCAATCTTGCCGCTAAATAAAAGAAGCAATAGAGCAGATACACCTAAAAGCATACCGCCAAACAATGAATCCCAAGGGATAGTTAAAGTCACGCTAGGACTCCTCTACACAATAGATGTTATACAAAGACTCGATCAGCTGAGTGATTCGAGGATCGTTCAAAGAATAAAATACCATTTGCGACTCTTTACGCACCGCGACCAGGTTGTTGTCCCTTAATACCTTTAGGTGTTGTGACAAGGCAGACTGGTTTAGCGGAGAACGTTCTTGCAGCTCCGCCACCCCTTTCTCGCCTTCAATCAACTGACACAGAACCAATAAACGCTCGTGATGAGACAGCACCTTGAGCGTTGCTGAGACTAGCTTGGCCTTTTCGGTCATATCTGACAGTTGCTGCTGCATCTGAATGTCGAGTGACTTTTGCGCGTTCAATTGAATCACCTTTGATTAAGAGTTCTCTAATAAACTATGCCAGATATTTAAATTAGTCAATTCTTAATTAGTAAATTCAAAAAAAGACAAATAAAAATTAGCAATTGCTAATTTATGTGTTATCGTTAAGCCAATTCAGTAGTTCAAGGGGCAAGAAATGACCAAGATAGTTATCGTTGGCGGCGTAGCCGGTGGCGCATCAGCGGCAGCACGAGCACGCCGTTTAAGCGAAGATGCACAGATTATAATGTTTGAACGTGGCGAATTTGTATCCTTCGCAAACTGTGGCCTTCCATACCACATCGGTGGAGATATTGAGGAGCGAGATAAGCTGCTTCTTCAGACCCCACAGAGCTTTCTTGCCCGTTTTAACGTGGATGTCCGCACCTTTAACGAGGTGACCAATATCGACAAAGAATCAAAACTAGTCTCAGTAAAAAACCTGATGACGGGTGAAGAGTACCAAGAGAGTTATGACTTTCTACTGCTGAGCCCAGGGGCGGCGCCTCTTCTCCCGCCTATTTCAGGTATAGATAACCCGCTAACGCACTCTCTACGAAACATCCCAGATATGGATCGCATCATTAATTCAATCAAAACTAACAAGCCAAAGCATGCCACGGTCGTCGGCGGTGGTTTTATCGGTCTTGAGATGATGGAAGCGTTTCATCAATTAGGTATAGAAACCACCCTACTAGAGCTAGCACCTCAGGTAATGACACCGGTCGACCCCGAAATGGCGGGCTTCGCACATCAAACTATTCGTGACCGCGGTATCGACCTGCGTCTTGGTGATGCGCTAGAAGCCGTCGACTACCAAGACAGTAGCCTGAACCTTACCCTGACCAGTGGCGAGACTCTCAAAACCGACCTTCTGATCATGGCCGTAGGCGTTCGACCGGAAACTTCGCTGGCTAAGAAGGCAGGCCTAGCACTTGGTCAACTTGGCGGTATCTGGACCGACAGCACTATGAGAACAAGTGACCCTTACATCTACGCTGTTGGTGACGCGGTAGAAGAAGAAGACTTTGTTACCGGCAGTCCAAGCTTGGTTCCACTGGCGGGCCCTGCGAACCGTCAAGGCCGCATGGCTGCAGACAATATGCTTGGCAGAAACGAGCATTATCAAGGTACACAAGGCACCGCTATCGTTAAGATCTTCGATCTAGCTGTTGCTTCAACAGGTAAGAACGAGAAGCAACTTAAGCGCGACCAAGTTTCCTATGAGAAGGTCTACGTGCACACAGCAAGCCACGCAAGCTACTATCCTGGCTCTGAAATAGTCTCCTTTAAGCTCTTGTTTGAGCCAGTAACAGGCAAGATCTTAGGTGCACAAGCTGTTGGTAAAGATGGCGCAGACAAACGCATTGATATCATTGCGGTAGCGCAGCGTGCAGGTATGACGGTAGAGCAACTGCAACATCTAGAACTTACCTACGCACCTCCATTTGGCAGTGCCAAGGATGTGATTAACCAAGCGGCATTTGTAGCAAACAACATCATTAAAGGTGACGCAACACCGATCCACTTTGATGAAGTAGATAACCTGGACTCTGAGCAGCTTCTACTGGATGTGCGTAATCCTACTGAGCTAGAAAACGTCGGCTTTATAGAAGGCGCAATTAACATTCCGGTTGATCAGCTAAGGCAGCGCATGCATGAGCTGCCAAAAGACAAAGAGATAGTAATCTATTGTCAAGTTGGGTTACGCGGTAACGTAGCTTATCGACAATTAGTCAACAATGGCTTTAAAGCACGAAACCTAATTGGCGGTTATCGAACCTATAAGTTCGCTAAGGCCTAAAAACGTTAAAGGAGCTGATATCAGCTCCTTTTTGTTATTCCAGTTTACACTGCTTGCACTTAGAACTGCCGGTCAGCAGCCTAGAGATAGAATAGCGATTGCGGGCAAAGAAGAGATAGAACCTATCGGCTAAGGGTTTAATCAATCTCCAACGGGTAGGCGCGTACAACCAACCTTTACCAACCCTAGACCAAGCCTGATGGGTCACATCTAAACCTAACAACAGCTTACCGTCTTCATCCAAGGCATGCAGCATTGCCGAAGCCTCTTTGCCATCGATATAGGGATAATCTAAAAACTGCTGCTCATGTATATCCACCAGCAGCAATTGTCTGTCTTCATCCTGCTTGCGAAGTGCGGTCATCTCTTTTACACACAGCGGGCAGGTTCCGTCATAGAAAATGGTAAATTGGCCCATAACACTCTCCTTTTACCTTGCTACGACGAAATCCTGTATCAAGATTAAACCGGCTTGTTTTTACAGTGTTCGATCGCCTTTTCTAATAGCTCAAGCGCACTCTCTTTACATTCCGGCAAGCTAGCATCGGACTCTTTGATTGGCGTAGTGCGCTCACCCC
Organism: Vibrio ishigakensis; assembly: GCF_024347675.1. Taxonomy (NCBI): domain Bacteria; kingdom Pseudomonadati; phylum Pseudomonadota; class Gammaproteobacteria; order Vibrionales; family Vibrionaceae; genus Vibrio; species Vibrio ishigakensis. The sequence continues at coordinate 1,506,307 of NZ_AP024882.1, forward strand.
ATTTGATGCGACCTGCACCCCAGGTTAGTCCAGCACCAAAGGCCGCAGTAAGGATCTCAGCACCCGGCTTAACGCGCCCTTGCTCTACCGCTTCACACAAGGCAATTGGTACGGTCGCAGCCGAAGTGTTACCGTAATTCTGGATGTTTACAAAGGCTTTATCTTGTTCAATACCCGCTACATCGCAGAGAGTTTGAATGATACGCACGTTTGCTTGGTGCGGCACCACTAGGTCAATATCATCTTTACCCAGTTTTGCTTCAGTAAGCACATGATGAGCAGCGGCGCCCATACCTTTAACCGCGCGTTTGAAGATCTCGCGACCCACAAAGTTAAACTCAAAATAACCATTGTCGACAGCAAATCTGTCCATAGAAGTACCAAAGGCTGGTACGGCTAGGATATTACGCCCTTCCGAATCACAACCTAGCTTACTCTCCAGTAAGCCAACTTTTTGATCCGTTGCCGAAAGCACAACAGCGCCTGCGCCATCGCCGAAAAGAACGGCCGTGTCGCGCTGCGTCCAGTCGATAAAGAAGCTAAGGTGTTCTGCACCGATAACCAAGGCATGCTTGTAAGAGCCAGCTTGGATCATACGAGTAGCCGTCTCTAGACCATACACAAAACCTGTGCACGCAGCGTTTAAATCGAAGGCCGCAGATTTCAAAGCACCAAGGTTGTTTTGAACCTTAGAAGCGATATTAGGGATCAGGGTATCCGGGGAGCAGGTTGCGACTATGATAAGGTCTAGGTCGCTCGCCTCAATACCAGCACACGCCATTGCCTGCTGTGCCGCTACGGTTGCCAAATCAGATGTCTCAACATGGCTGATTCTACGCGCAGCAATACCCGTTCTTGGTCTGATCCATTCGTCTGAAGTATCTAGGAAGGTGCTAAGGTCATCATTTGAGAGACTCGCTGGTGGAAGGCACTTACCCCAGCCTGTGATTTCTGCGTATTGGAGAGACATATTTCCTCTTGCTACAAATTTGTTACCATACTCATCTGACCATAGCATAAAACGCTTTTTAGGAACGCTAACTCTAGCCTCTACAAGGAAATTTCATGTCAAATTTTGTGAGCCGATGCCCTCATTGTTCAGCCCTTAACCGAATCCCACTTGAGAAAGTGGCTCAAAGCCCTACTTGCGGTAAGTGTAAATCCCCTATTCTGGATAACGCTGCTATCGAGGGTACCTCTGATAACTTCGATGCACTGATCAATAGCGAGATCCCTGTAGTGGTAGATTTCTGGGCAAGTTGGTGTGGGCCTTGTATGAGCTTCGCGCCTATATTCAAAGAGGCGGCACAAACTTGGAGCGCGCCTCTTCGCTTCTTAAAACTCGATACCGAGGCACAAAGCCAACTTGCGGCGCGCTTTGCCATTCGAAGCATCCCTACCATAAAGATCTTTACACAAGGCAAAGAGATCGCCTCTATTAGTGGCGCCCTTCCCAAACAGCAATTTCAGCAGTGGCTGACGCAGAACCTATAACGACATAGCCCCTCATCTGAGGGGCTATTCATTTATGCTAGGCTAACTTGCCGGGGACGGTTCTCTGGTTGCTTCAAACCGACCATAGTAAGGAGTTCCCTGAGATCATTGATCTGCGGAACCTCTTCAAAATAAACCTCAGGTGAAAGTTCATTGGGTTTGAAGTGAACCGTTCGAATATGTGCATTCACACCTGCTTGCACCCCTTTACTGGTGTCATCGATATATAGGCATTCATCGGCCATAAAGCCCATACTCATTGCCGCATACTGAATCAAGTCAGGATCGGGCTTCCAACTGTTGGCATCAAAGGCAGAGAACATACGACTGGTAAAATACTCTTCTAGACCGGCTAAGCAGAGCTTATTTTGAATTCTAGAGGTGGTTGCATTGGATAACACGCATACCTCAATGCCGTTCTGTTTTAGAGTCTCAAGGACCTCTTTGGCATGTTCCATTGGACGGAGTTGGTCCTGATAAAGCACTCTAACCTTCTCACGATACAGGGGTTCGAGCTCGTCCACATCCACTTTCAGCCCAAGGCGGTCTCGGGTCTGAAGCAAGATTTCAGACATCTTGCCACCATCGAAATGGTTGAGCGCTTCGCTCATACTCAACTTCGCGCCATAGCCATTAAATACACTCACCAAGGCCTGACAACACAATTTTTCGCTATCTACCAGCGTTCCTTCGCAATCGAAAATTACGCACTTTACAGCTTGATGATTCATAAGATTCTCCTCGTCTCACTCCAATTTATAGCGAAACAAGTTGTTACTTAGTATTACATGAATCCCATTCTGTTAACTGCTCGACATTCGGTGTACAAAAAATCGAGGCAGATCACGACTCATCGGGAAATTATCCGCAAGCTTGAATAAAGACCTGTTTTTTCTCAGGATTTATCTGAGAGACCAAAGCATCGATCGCAGAATCTGGGGTATAGAGTTTGTGAAAGTCAGAAATCAATAACTCGGTGTCAGATTCGGTAACTATGGCTGTGGTAACTGTCTCTCCTTTGTCGAAGGCAAGGTAGAGAGAAGGATTATCATCCAGAGTAATCTGAGCCATGAACTCTAACAGCACTGTCTGACTTTCTTCCGTAACTGCTGCGTTATTGGCAAAGAAGTGGGCAAACATCACCGTCATCTTGTGAAAGTCGACCTTAATCCACTCAATGCTAGAGTTATCATCGCCTTTGCTGAAGGGCATAACTGATGCGCTATCCATCAGGTCTAGATAAACGGCTTTGCCTAAAATGCTCTCACGTGTCGGGTAATCCACTTCCACATGCGACAGCATCCAATTGATTTTCTTTTGTAAAATTTCAGTACTCATTTCAACCAGTTAACTCTTGGTAGAACCATGCTGTGTTAGACTATATACGTTTCATACCAAAGCGCATAGATTTAACAAGGAAACTCAATGAAGAAGTTAGCGACTTTAGGAACCTGTCTTATCGCCCTGACCCTAGTGGGTTGCGACAAGAACGAGGTTGGCGATGTCTCTCTTGGCCTGTTCACCACTAAGGATATCAAGATAAATACCCTGGTCGATCCAGAGGTTACTGGCGTTACCTGCCACGTAGCAAGTATCGAGGCAGACCTTGACCTTGCAGACCCATCTGATTCGGCTATCTCTTGTCGTCAAACCGGCGAAATCACTCCTGAGATGTTAGCCAATGTAGACCGCTCTAAGTCTGGCGAAATCGTATTCAAAAAATCGAAGAGTATCTTGTTCAAGACCATGAAGATCCGCCGTATCTACGACGAGAAATCTAAAACCTTAATGTACGTGTCCTACTCAACCAAAGAGACCTCAGGAAGTTATAAACACAGCCTTTCGACCGTGCCACTGTGGGGCACGAAAGCGTATGCTGCCCTTGTCGCCAACGAGACGCTTCCTGAAGTGACTGAATCAAGCACTTCACAACCAAACATGACGACTGAAGACGAGAGCGAAAAAAGCAGCGACCCTATCTTTTAGTCGCTCAACCGCTCATAAATCAAGCGTCATAAACGAGTTGCAGAGTAAGCCCTATGGTATACTCTGCCCATTACCCCAAGTACGAGCCTCCAATGAAATTTCCTGGCCAGAGAAAATCTAAACACTATTTCCCAACCGAACTGCGTGATCCACTTGCTAATCAGATCCGTCAAACGCCAAGGTTAGCAAGACCAACAATCGTCGGCGTAGGTCAAACCATTGTTGATATCGAGGCTCGCGTTGATCTCGCATTCCTAGATAAGTACAACCTGAGTAAGGGACACTCGCTAGTTGTTAAGCAGGAAGTGGCCGATGAGCTTTATAAAGAGCTTATCGAGCGTGATTTGATCACCCATGAGCATCCTGGAGATACCATAGGCAATACGCTTCACAACTACTCTGTGCTAGCGGACAGCAAATCGGTTCTACTTGGCGTTATGTCTAAGAACATCGAGGTTGGCTCTTACGCGTATCGCTATCTTTGTAAGAACTCATCTCGTGTAAACCTAAATCACCTGCAAACCGTGGATGGCCCAATCGGTCGCTGCTACACCCTGATCACAGATGATGGTGAACGCACCTTTGCTATTAACGAAGGCCATATGAACCAGCTGCTTCCTGAAAGCATCCCTGAGCATGTCTTTGAAAAGGCGTCAGCATTGGTGATCTCTTCTTACCTAATGCGCGGTCAACCTGAAGACCCTATGCCACAAGCAGTGCAACGTGCTGTGCAGCTGGCAAAAGAAAATGACGTGCCGGTAATCCTTACCCTTGGTACCAAATATGTTATCGAAGGCAATGCCGACTGGTGGCAAAACTTCCTTAAAGCTAATGTCACTGTAGTGGCAATGAACGAGGAAGAAGCTGAAGCACTGACTGGGGAGAAAGATCCTCTGCTTGCTGCAGATGCGGCGCTTAACTGGGTAGACCTAGTGCTTTGTACCGCAGGTCCTGTAGGCCTTTACATGGCGGGATACGTTGATAACCGCAATAAGCGAGAGACTGATTTTACTTTGTTACCAGGTAACATTCCCGAGTTTAATAAGTATGAATTCAGCCGCGCGATGCGCTACAAAGAGTGCCAAGACCCAGTGCGCGTATATTCACATATCGCACCGTATCTAGGTGGCCCACTTGAGATCAAGAACACTAATGGCGCTGGCGATGGTGCACTGTCTGCTGTACTTCACGATATCGCAGCCAACGCCTATCACAAGCAGAATGTTCCAACCTCTCAAAAGCATACCGCGAACTTCTTGACTTACTCTTCTCTTTCACAGATCTGTAAGTACGCAAACCGTGTTAGCTATGAGTTGCTAACCCAACACTCAGCGCGTCTTTCTCGATCTCTGCCTGAACGTGAAGACAGCCTAGAAGAAGTGTACTGGGACAGATAATAATTTAATCATCAGGGCTCAATAGAGCCCTCCTACTTAAGCAAAAGACTATGAAATCAATAACAAAAACCTTTGCCCTACTCATCTGCTCGCTTTTCTTCATCACCGCTTGCAGTGAGAACTCAACGCCAGAATTAAACAAGCAATACACTCAACTGCCAAATGATCTCAGCGATATGCTAGACAAGCCAGTTGTTGAGGTTTTCTCTCTAACCTGTGGTCACTGCCTGCAGATGGAGAAATTCCTGCCTGAGATTGAAACACGTATCAACCAGCCTATTGGTAAGGTTCATGTCACCTTTAACGAGAGTGCTCAAATGGCGGCCATGTTCTATTATGCCGCTGAGATGCAGTCACAAGACGGCAAGGTAGCACCTGAAATGATGCATGATCTGTTCAACATCTATCATGCTGAGCAAGACAAGAGCTCAGATGAGCGCAAAGCATCACTTGTACAAGCGTACACCGAGCGCGGTATGGTTTCTCCATATGACCTTTCGAAGGAACAACAAGAAGAGCTGTTTGGACGCGTTGGCGATGCCATCAAGATTTCTGAAAAAGGCATGATTAATTCTGTGCCTACATTCATTGTTAATGGCAAATACATGGTTCTGACCTCAGCTCATAACGATGTAGATGCTATTGCTAACACCATCAACTATCTATTGACCCAAGGATAAACTCACTAATGTCAAAGTTCTTATTCCCAGCGATCGTATTGGTACTTGCCCTATTTATGGCATACCGAGTTTGGAATAACCACAAGTTAGGACAGGAAAACTTCAAAACAGGTCAAGCCTTCCTACAACAAAATAGTCAACGCTCTGAGGTAACCACTACCGAGAGCGGTCTGCAATATGAAGTGCTAGTTAAAGGCGAAGGTGATGTGCACCCTGGCCCTAAGAGCACAGTTAAGGTTCACTACCACGGCACTCTAATTGACGGTACTGTATTTGATAGCTCAGTTGACCGTGGCGAGCCAATCGAGTTTCCTCTAAACAAGGTAATCCATGGTTGGCAAGAAGGCCTACAAATGATGACTAAGGGTGACAAGTTCCGTCTGTTTATCCCTAGCACACTTGGTTATGGTAAAGGTGGTACGGGTCCTATCCCGCCAAACGCAACGCTTATCTTCGATGTTGAATTGCTAGACATCAAATAACTAAAAAAGGGCCAATCGGCCCTTTTTTAATGCTTGTTAGACTAGAGGCTTCTAAGCTTTCTCGCTGGGTTACCCGCGTAAATTCCTTTTTCCAATATTGGCTTTGTTACCACGCTGCCTGCACCAATAACTGCCCCGCTACAGATGCTAGCCATCACAGTGGCATTCGAACCTACGGTGACCTTATCGCCAAGGGTTATTCGTTGCCAAGAGTCTGAATCTGCGTCGGGAGTGCCAGACTTAAATAGGTCGTTGGCAAACATCACCCCATGACCAATAAAACAGTCCGTGCCTATATCTACATACTCACAGATAAAGCTATGCGACTGCACCTTAGTACGGCTTCCAATTCGGGTATTTTTTTGCACTTCTACGAAGGGACCGATAAAGACATCATCGTCTAATTTACAACCATAGACATTGGCAGGCTCGATGATGGTGACACGTTCGCCACATTGAATATCGACAACCTTAGCAGAGAGTAATCTTAGGTTAGACATATGCAACTCGTTTAGTTAATCCATTAATAATCAACAAGATATCTAAGATTTCATTATTCGTCACTGATTAAAAAGTAACAAAGATCCGTTGCAACAAGGCTTTGTGGGAATGTTCCACATAAGACGAATCTAACGTTGCACTTTTCAATACTGACCTGAAGTTGACTAACAAGTAACCTCATAGGTGATTTATCCAACACTTCATTCATCAACCAACGAGGACACCAATGAAGGTTCTAATTAAGTACACACAAACAGGTAAGTATAAGGATCAGGCTTGGGATCCACTTAAGATTAAATTCAAGGGCGACATTAGTGCCGTAACCCCATCTTACGCGGCTCAGCTTATTGAAAAAGAAAAGGCCACATTGGTTACTAGCGAGGAACAACATATCTTTATTGAGGCATAAAAAGGGAAAAGGATCGCTGTAACACGATCCTTCCTTTTATTTATTCTGTGTAAGCCGACTCTAGAACTGGCCTAAACTCAAACCCTTTCTCCGTTACAAGGTAACAATCCATCCCTGCCGCATGTGCCGCTTGAAGTCCTAGAAGCGTGTCTTCAAATACAACACAGTCTTTTGGCTGAATATTCATCTGCTCAGCCGCGAGCAAGAAAGTATCAGGGAAAGGCTTATGGTTCTCTACTTCTGTCGCTGTCACAACAGCATCAAAGTGGTCGATAACCCCTTTAGATTCGAGAAGCGGTTCTGCATTCATGCGCTGTGAACCTGTACCAATC